>PBND01000042.1 GCA_002722845.1 Myxococcales bacterium
CATTTGGGTCACCTTGTGGAGTATATCCAGGCGGACATTTACGTTCGAGCGCGGCGGCAGGCCGGTGAAGAAGTCTATTTCTTCTGTGCTGCCGATAGCCACGGCACGCCCATCGAGTTGAATGCAAACAAACAGGGGATTGAGCCCGAGGAACTGGTGGAGCGTGCCCGGGCGGGCTTTCTTCGTGATTTCGCTGACTTCGGGGTCACCTTTGATGCCTTCCACAGCACCCACTCGCCGGAGAACAGGGCACTGAGTGGCTCCATTTACCAGGCTTTAAAGGATCGAGGCGAGATTCTTCGGCGCGAAGTCGATGGCCTGTACTGTGAACACGATGAGCGATTTTTGCCCGATCGCTTTGTGCGTGGTCGATGCCCGAAATGTGGTGCGGATGATCAATACGGAGACAACTGTGAGCTCTGTGGTGCCACCTACGACCCCAGCGAACTTGGGGCGCCCGCGTGTGCGCTTTGTGGTAATGAGCCGAGCCCAAGAAGCTCTGAGCATCTCTTCTTTGATCTTCCTCGTTATGAAGATTCTTTAGCCCAGTGGATGGAGGGGGCTTTGCAACCGGCGGTTCATAATTTTGTGAAGTGCTGGTTGAACGAAGGACTCAAGCCTTGGGATATCTCCCGAGATGGTCCCTACTTTGGCTTTGAAATCCCTGGAGAGACAGACAAGTATTTTTATGTCTGGCTCGATGCACCTGTCGGTTACATCAGCACGGCTCGGCACTGGGCGACGCAGCAGGGCAAAGAGGACCCCGACTATCTATGGCGTGGCGACGCAGCCCAGCGAACCCACATCATCGGCAAGGACATCGTCTACTTTCATAGCCTGTTCTGGCCTGCGATGTTGATGGGCAGCGGCTGGGGCCTGCCCGATCGGATTCACGTTCACGGCTTCCTTCAAGTGGATGGCGAGAAGATGTCAAAGAGTCGAGGGACCTTCATTACGGCTCGGCAATGGGCGGACCATCTCCCCTGTGAATACTTGCGCTTCTATTATGCCTGCCGTCTCAATGATGAAGCCAATGATCTGAACCTGGATTTCGAAGATTTCTCCAACACCTTGAATGGCGAGTTGGTCAACAAGGTCGTCAATCTGGCGAGCCGAGCCCTGGGCTTTCTGAACAAGAAGCTGGACAGCGAACTTGGCGAGCCAGATGCAGAAGGTCTTGCCATGATCGAGGGCAACAAAGAGCGTCTAAGGCGAGCAAATCAGCACTTTGCCGCCTTTCAGTATCATCAAGGGATGCGCTGTATCCTCGCAGCGGCGGAAGAAGCTAACGAGTACCTCCAAGAAAAAGCGCCCTGGGCGGTCTTCAAAGAAGATCCAGAGGCGGCAAGAGTCATTCTGAGCGGAGCCGTCGGCGTGGTCGCCCAACTCACCGTCGCCCTCGAGCCGATCGTTCCTGAACTGTGTCAGCGACTGGCAGCCATCGTGGGCATCGAACTTCATTCCATCGAGGCCCTCGACGAGCCACTCGGCTGCCGCAAAGTTGCGGCTTTTCAGCGCCTCGCCGAGCGAATCACTCCCCAGCAACTGGAAGCCCTCGTAGAGGCGAACCGGGAAGAAGCATCATGAAGAACAAGCAAACACCAGCGCTCGCCTATCACGCTGAAGGTCGACCGGGTAAAGTCGAAGTGGTGCCGACCAAGGCTTGCCAGACTGTCAGAGACCTCTCCCTTGCTTACACGCCGGGCGTCGCCGAACCGTGCACTGAGATTCATAAGGACCCCGATCAGGTCTATAATTACACGGCCAAAGGGAATTTGGTCGCTGTGATCACGAATGGCACCGCCGTTCTGGGGCTCGGGGACATTGGTCCGATGGCTGGCAAGCCGGTCATGGAGGGCAAAGGTGTCCTCTTCAAACGTTTCGCGGATATCGATGTCTTTGACATCGAACTCCAAGCGGACAGCGCGGATGAGATGGTGGCAGCGATCACGGCGATGGCGCCAACTTTCGGGGGCATCAATCTTGAGGACATCCGCAGTCCGGAATGCTTCGAGGTGGAGCGACGGCTACGAGAATCCCTCGACATCCCTGTGTTTCACGATGACCAGCACGGCACCGCGATCATTACCGGTGCGGCGCTGATCAACGCCGTCCAGTTAGCCGATAAAAAGCTCGAAGATCTAACCATGGTCGTCAGCGGTGCCGGTGCCGCTGCGATCGCATGCACTGAGTTCATCGTGTCGTTGGGCGTTCGTAAAGAGAACATCGTCCTCTGCGACTCGAGAGGGGTGATTCGTAGCGATCGCGAGAACCTGCCACCTGCCAAGGCCGAATGGGCCACGGATCGAGATCTAACCTCCCTCGCCGATGCGATGAAGGGCATGGATTTCTTTCTGGGTCTTTCGGTGAAAGGCTTGGTGTCTCAAGAGATGATTCGCTCGATGGCCGACCGCCCCATCGTGTTTGCTTTGGCGAATCCCGACCCCGAGATCCCCTATGCCGAAGCCCGCTCGGCCCGTGATGATGCCATCATCGCCACCGGTCGTAGTGACCACCCGAATCAGGTGAACAATGTTCTGGGTTTCCCCTTTATCTTCCGGGGCGCCCTGGATACCCGTGCCCGGACGGTCAGCGAAGCGATGAAGCTCGCGGCAGCCCAGGCTTTGGCGGAGCTGGCGCATGAGGATATTCCACCGAGTGTGGCAGAAGCCTACGGTGAAGAGAATATCACCTACGGACCGGACTATATCATTCCCAAACCCTTCGACCCCCGTGTCTTGTTTTGGGTCGCACCGGCCGTGGCGCAGGCGGCTGTCGATTCGGGGGTTGCCCGGATCCAGGACTTCGACCGGGCGACCTATACCGAGCAACTCAAAACCCGAGTTTCGCCGACCCATGCGGTTCTGAGTTCTGAGTTTGCCCGGGCTCGGAACATCTGCCCGCGCATGATCTTTAGTGAGGGCGAGGAAGGGCGGATGATCAAAGCCGCTGCCTATGCCCGGGATGAAGGCATTTGCCGCCCCACCCTCCTCGGTCATGAACGGACCATCCGAGACTGGGCAGCGGAGCATCGACTCGACCTCGACGGTATCGAGATTGCGACGCCCTGGAACGATCCCCGGGCGGCGGACTTTGCCCGGGAATGGTTTCGTGAACGCTGCCGTCTAGGGACCACCGCGACCGGTGCCGAGGCGGTCTCCCGTCGCCGTCGCGGTTTTGCCATGCAGGCCCTGCGTTATGGCGAGACCGACGCAGTGATCTGTGGCGTCAGCGATTCTTATGCCAATTACATTCGTCCCGCGCTGGAGATCATTGGACCCCGTGAAGGCGTCGGACGTGTCGCTGGCATGTACATGCTGGTGTACCGAGACAGCGTAAAGTTCATCTGCGATGCCACCGTTAATTTCGATCCGGACGCGGAGGCTTTGGCAGAAATTGCCATTCTCGCTGCCGATCAAGTGGCGGACTTTGATATCACACCGCGGGTGGCGATGGTTTCTTACGCAAACTTTGGCGCTGTGAGTCGCCCAGAGACTCGAAAGATGCGGGCCGCTGTGGAGTTGGTGAATGACCGGCGCCCAGATTTGATCATCGAAGGTGAAATGCAGGTCGATGCCGCCTTGGATCGGGAAATTCAGAGAGACTTCTTTCCCTTCTCTCGCCTCGATGGCGAAGCCAATGTTCTTCTGATGCCTAATCTCGCGAGCGCGAACATCAGTTACAAGCTGCTGCAACGACTCTCCGACGCCGAAGTCGTTGGTCCCATCCTCTTGGGGCTCGCAAAGCCTCTGACGATCATGCAGCGGGGTGCAACGGTGAGTGAGATCGTCAACATGGCCGCGGTCACCGCTGTGCAATGTCGCCGCCGGCATCGTACGACTGTCCCAAGTTGGGCCTAGTCCCTGACTGGATGTCTGGACCGCCAGCTCCCTGCGGAAATGCCCCTAGGAATTAAGGCTCTCGCCGGCAGACCGACGAGCACCCGTCCCCATCTCGGCGGTTGCCGTCATCGCATTCCTCCCGCCGAACGTTGATGATCCCATCGCCACAGCGCCATCGGCGGCAAACATCGGTGCAGTCATCACCGGGCTCCTCATTGCCATCATCGCATTCTTCCACACCCCGCCAGATGATCCGGTCGCCACAACGGGCCTCTTGGCAGTTACGGGTACAACCGTCTTCGTTGATCCGATTACCGTCGTCGCACATTTCATCGTTCTGAATGAAGCCATCGCCACAGGCCGCATCTCGACACAGTTGGGTGCAATCGTCGTCGTTGTCCTCATTACCATCATCACAGGCTTCACCGGGCCCAGGAATGCCATCGCCACAACGGGCCCGTTGGCAAGCATTCGTACACCAGTCGCCGTCGACAGCGTTGCCATCATCGCATTCCTCGCCGGGGCCCCGAATTCGGTCGCCACAACGGGCCTCCAGGCAGGCGTTCGTGCAGTTGTCTTCGTTGATTCGGTTCCCGTCATCGCATGCCTCCACATCCTCGTGGACGATACCGTCGGAACAACGGGCATTGCGGCATAGGTGGGTACAAGCATCGCCAGGAATGACATTGCCGTCATCGCATTCCTCGCCGGCCTGGCGAATGCCATCACCACAGCGGGGGCGAGTGCAACGGTTGGTGCAGAAATCTTGGTCCCGCTCGTTCCCATCATCGCATTCCTCGCCTTCTTGGACATGGCCATCGCCACAGCGAGCCAGGCGGCAGGCACTCGTACAGGCATCCGTTTCGATGCCGTTGCCGTCGTCGCATTCCTCGTCGGGGTCGACGAATCCGTCGCCACAGATCCGAGGATGACAGGCGCCCGAATAGCAATGGTGGCCCTCCAACTCACAATCCATGATGAGCTCGCTGTCTCCGTCCGCAAGGCAGCGGAGTAAGCGATCATCCCTGCAGTAGGTCTCCCCAGGCTCGCAGGGACCAGGACCCGCATCGACCACCTCTGGTGCGCCGGTATCAGCGCTGACTATAGCCCCAGCGTCTTGAGCGGCGATGACGCCGCCGTCATGGCTGGCGCCCCCGCCATCTTCAAGTGGCGGGCGCTCGCCCCCATCGGTCGCTCGCCCAGCGTCACGGGGCGTTCTGCCCCCATCGTCATCTGCGTTCCCGACGGCTTCACCCCCATCGAGGGATCCGCCATCGCTGGGTTCCGGGCCGCTATCTTGGACTGTAGCCCCGGCATCATTTCCTTGGGGAGCCATCCCCGGTGCGTCCACCTTCGTCTCACCACAGGCCAGCAGTAACAGGGTGCAAATTCCCGCAAAAACAGTGCGCATGGAGCCGACTCTCCCCCAAAGAGTCTAGCCGAAGAAAGGCAGCCCTTGAAGGGGGGGGCAATTCGGTCCAAGAGGCAGGCGAAAGCATTGGGAGGCTTGGACCTTGAACCGTAGTTACAACTTCTCCGCCGGACCGGCTGCTCTACCGGTCGAAGCCTTAGAAGCTGCCCGGGATGAGCTCTTGAATTTTGAGGGCTCTGGCATGTCGATCATGGAGCAGAGTCATAGGGGCGCGAACTACGACCGGGTCCATCATGAGGCCATCGAGCTGCTCACCGAGTTGTTGGCCGTCCCGGAGACGCACCAAGTGCTGCTGCTCCAGGGGGGAGCCACGCAGCAGTTTGCAACTGTGCCCATGAATTTCCTGCCTGAGGGGGGTCAAGCAGCCTACCTCGTCACGGGGGCCTGGGGCGAGAAGGCCTTTAAGGAAGCCCAGGTGGTGGCAGCCGGGCGGGGCGCTCGCGCAGTCCTCGCGAACCCCGGTGGCGAGACCGGCGACTTCACTTCGCTGCCAGAACAGGTGGAGGGCCTCGAGGGGGCCGCTTATCTTCACGTGACCAGCAACGAGACCATTCACGGCGTCCAGTACGATTCACTTTATGGCAGCCGCTACCCAGACTGTGGAGCCTTACCCCTCGTCTGCGACATGAGCAGCGACTTTCTTTGGCAGCCCACCGACCTCTCGCGCTTTGACCTCGTGTATGCCGGTGCCCAGAAAAATATTGGCCCGAGCGGCGTGGTGGTCGTGATTCTTCGCAAGGACTGGATGGCTGCGGGTAACAGCTCGATTCCGAACATCTTTCGCTACAGCGCCCATGGTGCAAAGAACAGTCTACTCAACACCCCACCGACGTTCAGCATCTACATGGTTCGTAATGTGCTTCGACTCCTGAAGTCAGGGGGCGGCTTGGCAGCCGCGAAGGCCCGGAATGAGGCCAAAGCCGCCCGCCTTTACGGGGTCATCGAAGCCCATTCGGATTTCTATCATTGCCCGGTCCGACAGCAAGATCGCAGCGCGATGAATGTGGTGTGGCGCCTGCCCAACGAAGCCTTGGAGCAACGCCTGGTGGAAGAAGCCGGCTCCCGAGGGATGAGTGGTCTGAAGGGCCACCGTAGCGTCGGTGGGATCCGTGCAAGTATCTACAACGCGGTCCCCCTCGATTGGGTCGAGGCGCTGGCCGAGTTTCTCGAGGACTTTGCTTCGAAGCACAGCGGCTAAGGGGCCTCGGCTGTGCGTGGGGGCTGTCCTCCCCCGGCTGGATCGACTATAAACCGGCGCAGAACAGCCGAGGGTGTCGATTCTATGTCTTTGAAGCCTTTCGTAACTTGCGCCGCACTGTTGGTTTTATGTGCATGCCCTGGGGCCCCAGCCGATCCCGAGCCGGTGGGTGATGCCGGTCCAGCTGCTGAGTGCGGCAATAACGTGCAAGAGCCCGGTGAAGAATGCGACGACGGTAATCGACGTAATCTGGATGGCTGCAGTGCCCGCTGCCGCATCGAGTTGGGGGCCGTCTGTGGTGATGGCGCCGTAGAAGACGATGAGGAATGCGATGATGGAAACAGCACCAACGGGGACGGTTGCACCAGCGACTGTACGCTAGAGGGTGATGGCAACGACTCCTTCGAGACGGCTGAGACGATCACCATCAACCGGGGCTTCAACGGCGTCATCGATCCGGCCGGTGACGTCGACTATTACAAGTTCGCTGGGGAGGCTGGGGTCTGGATTACGACCTACACAGAGGCCAATCCCAACGACCAAGATGAACTCCTCGATACAGTGATCACGCTCTATGACTCGGAGCAGATACAGTTGGCTGAAAACGATAATTTGGCGGAGCGCAATGCCGCGGACAGTTCGATGATTTTGCGCCTGCCGTACACGGGTAACTACTACCTTAAAGTGCAGGACCGCAGCACTTGGGCTCTGAACCAGAACCCCCGGGGTGGCACCAACTTCACGTACCGAGTCGTCGCCGCCACCATGAACATGGATGCCACTCAGGTGAACGTGGATATGGAGGCCGGCAACGACGAAGCCACGGCCCAGGAGCTGGGCTGGACGGCAAGTGGCTCCGGCTACATCCTGGGCGGTCTCACCGATGCCCAAGATGTCGATGTCTACGCTTTTAGTGTGGCGGAGCCGGCCGAAGGCGAAGAGGTCCTTGGTCATCTCGAAGTCGACGTGAAAGCCGCCGGCGTCTCCGGTAACGGGTCCACCTCCACCGTCGGTCGAATTTGGATCACCGACGCGGCGAATACGGGGACCATTGCTCGGGTGCGCTACAGTCGCACAGTGACTGGGATTGAACCGGCTTTGCCCCCCGGAGACTATCTGCTTTGGGTGAACCACCCGAGCCAGGGCTCAGCCATCGCGGTGCCGCCCGGCGATAATGACTTCTATGTCATGACCCTGCGATTGCGCGGCGACAATGTTCCCGAGGCAGCAGAAGAAACCAACAACGACATCGCAACGCCTGAAATGGTCGAACTGGCCGACCAAGGTGGCGGTCGGCGGTCTGGCTTCATTCTCGCCCAGTTGGGTGCGGATGATGTGGACCATTTTGGTCTGAGCGCCCTCGAAACGGAGGGGCGCATCAGCGTTGTATGCCGCAGCCGTTTGGCTGGCAGCGGGATCCGGAGCTTGAAGGCGGAGCTGTGGCCTGCGGGGGGCGGCGACCGCATCGCTCAGGATACCGAGGGCGCCGAGATGGTCTATATCCAGAACGCCAGCATTGAAGGCGGACAGGACTACGTGGTGAAGTTGACGAAGTCGGGACAGGAAGACGACGTGAGCGGCCATTGGGTACGCTGTGGCTTCCACCTTCGCCCGGCCAACTGACCTGAGTCGCCATAGGTCGTGGTAACATCGAGCCCTCTTTGGGGCTGCACCCCCCGACCGGGAGCATAAAACAAGTTGGACTGGACCCTCCTTAGCGAATGCATGGCGATGACCGTGGGGGGCGGCCTCTTCCTCTATCTGGGCCCATCCTATTTGATCGAATGGTTATATTATCGGCGGCGCCGGGAGGCCCTCGATCAGTGGAAGACCCAACCGGATCGAGCTTCGCCAGCACGCCTGCGGCGGGAAGAGATTCGCCTGGGTACACTGAACATGACCTGGGCCAGCGTGGTCAGCGGTTTCATCATGTACCATATCCGCACCGGGGGCTGGTCCCAGCTCTACTTCGAGGTGGAGACCTGGGGCTGGGCCTATACCATCGGCAGCACCATCTTCTATTTTATGCTTGTCGACTGTGCCCTTTACTGGGGGCACCGAGCGCTGCACCTTCGGCCGCTCTATCGCCGGATTCATCGGATTCATCATCGCTGGCGAACGCCCTCCCCCTTTACAAGCCTGGCCGTCCATCCTGTCGAGCTCGCCACCTTCCAGTTCTTTAGCCTGGTGCCCATCTTTCTGTTCCCGCTCCATCCAGCAGGAGTGATTGTCATCCTGATCTACCAGCAGGTGGTCTCGGTGCTGGATCATAGCGGTGTGCGTTTCCATTCGGTCTTTCCCTGGCAAGCCCCCGCGGCCTTTCACGATGATCACCATATCTACTTTCATGTGAACTTTACCCAGAACATGCACCTCTGGGACTGGATCTTTGGCAGCTGGCGCCGGGAGGATGAGCGTTACGGTGAGGAGCGCTTTCTGGTGGATCAGGACCATCGCTCCCCGCGTATGGACTACTCCCGGGCGGCCGTCTCTGCCCGGGCTCTCGCCCGCCTTGAGCCCCGTCGGAGAAGCCGGTCCAAAGGACCTGAACAAGCGGTGGTGGGCTGAGTCGTGGAAGATATGCTGCGCATGCCTGAGATCGACCGCAGTCTTCCCTGGGTCGACTTCAATCCTCCGGCCGATCTCCCCCTGCATATTGGCCTTCTTGAAGGCGCTGTTTGCGCCGCTTGGTTGCTCACCTGCCTCCATTGGTTCCATCATTGGCGCCAGGGACGCACCCGGCCCATGTTCGCCTGGCTGTGCATTCTCGTCTACGGCACGATCCTAGAGTTGATCGTCTACAACACGGTCGACAACTTCGCCCACGAACAGTTCTCGGTGATGTTGTATCATCACCGGCTCCCCCTCTACATTTGTATGGTCTATCAAGTGGTGGTCTACGTGGCCCAGCAGATGGGCGAACGCTTTCAACTGCCTTTGGCCCTGGAAGGGGTTGCCGTCGGCCTCCTCGCCGTCATCATGTACACGCCCTACGACCTCGTCGGCCCGACCATGCCATGGTGGGCCTGGAAGCCCCATTTGACCACCATGAGTCGGTGGCTCGGCGTGCCCTACAGCTCCACACTTTGGATGTTCCTGTTCCATGGTCTCATCGCCGTACTCATCCGGTGGGCAGACGCTCGGCGCCGTCCTGGCGGCGTATCGATGGCTCTGTGGGTTGGCATCACGGCCCTACTGACCTTGGTGGGTGGTTTTGTGCTCTTTCTCCCCTATCACGCATTTCGCTTCCTCGGCTTAGGCGATGGTTTGATCCTGATCCTCTTCTTGATCGCTGGCTTCGTGATGGTCCTCCGAGCCCGTCCGGTGCCCGAAGGACCCGCGGATCGCCCCCTCCTTGCGGCAACGCTCATCTGGCACGGCTTCTTCGTAGGCGCCTCCCTTCTTGCCCCCACACCGATTTGTTGGATTGCGACCCCAATGATCCTCGCGAGCCTGGGCATCCAGGTCTGGCTGTACCGTCAGGCACACAATTCGTGATCAAGTACCTCGGCTCCAAACGCACCCTCCTGCCAGCCATCCTTGCTCGGGTGGATGCCTTAGATGGCGTGGCAACGGTGCTCGACCTGTTTTCCGGGACGGCCCGCGTCGGACATGCCCTGAAAGGCGCTGGCTATCAGGTGCACGCGAACGACCTTAACGCTTATGCTACGACCTTAGCCCGTTGTTATGTGGAGGCCGATGAGGAGCGCCACGCGGCGCCGGCCAAAAGACTGATCGAAGAGCTCAACGCATTGCCGGGGACACCGGGCAAGTTCACCCAGACCTATTGTGTTGAAAGCCGCTTCTTCCAAGCCAAAAACGGCGCCCGTATCGAGGCGATGCGCCATCAGATCCAGGCCTGGCAACTCGAACCTATCCTCGAAGCGGTTCTGCTCACGGCCCTCATGGAAGCGGCCGATCGGGTCGATTCAACCACCGGTGTCCAGATGGCCTATCTGAAGGAGTGGGCTCCTCGGGCTCACAAGGACATCGAACTCCGACTCCCTTCCTTACTCCCCCAAGCCGCAGCGGGACCAGGTCGGGTCTATCATGGAGATGCCTTGGAAACGGCCGGGCAGGTTGAAGCGGACCTGGCCTATCTCGATCCCCCCTATAATCAGCATAAGTACCTGGGTAACTATCACCTCTGGGAGACCCTCGTCCGTTGGGATGACCCTGAGGTCTACGGTGTGGCTCGAAAACGGGTTGATGTTCGGGAGCGGAAGAGTCCCTACAACTCCCGGCCTAGGGCTTTTGCAGCCTTCGAAGCGCTGATCGATGCCGTCCAGGCCCCCAAAATCCTGATCAGCTTTTCCGACGAGGGCTTTATCGGTCGGGAGCAGATGGAATCGCTACTGAGTACGCGGGGCAATTTGCAGACCTTCGAGCATGATTTCCGGCGTTATGTCGGCGCGCAGATCGGTATTCACAACCCGGCTGGGGAGAAAGTGGGCACGGTTTCCCACACCCGCAACCGAGAGTATCTCTATCTACTCAAGCGTTAGGTGGCGGCGACATCAGACGGAATCGAGATTCCTGAGGGTTTCCCGTTCCCAACGGTCGATGGTTGCCATCCAATGATTCCTCGCTGCGATACGGGCCTGCACTGCAACGATTTGCAGTTGCTCGTGGACGCCGTCGACCCGCTCCTGGGTGCGCTCCGAGACATTGGTCTTCAGCGTGTTCAGGGGTTGTTGGTCGTAGAAGACCCGGCGCACCTTTTCAGCTTCTCTGGTGACACCTGCTGCCTGACCCTGCTCCAAGGTTAAGCCCATCATCATACTAAACGCGGCCTTTGCGACCGGGGTCGACATGCCGCCGGGAAAATGAGCGTCAGCGGTCACCCCCGCCACCTCAAGGCAGGATTCAACGGTGACACTGCGACAGGCCTCATAGAGCCCCACCGCCGTCACGCCACCTTCCACATCATCGATGATCGAGACGGTCCGTTCATCGGCACTGGGAACACCGGCCGTGGGGATATTCTGACTCCGAAGCAAAGACTGCGCCTTCGACAGGGCATCAATCACCTTCCGCTCCACTTCCATGTCGATCTCTTCCGTGGGGCGCAGGGCGGAGGACAAGCGAGCTTCATCGGGGAAACATTCGAGCACCAAGGCCCCAACCATCTCCTCGAGCTGCTTCTGTTTTGACGGAATGAAAGGTGCAACCAGCGAGATCCAGAGGAGTTTCTTTTCCAGGCTCTCGGCGAAGGTTTCTAGGCCCGTATCAAGGGCCTCCTTAAGCTGTTCAAGGTGCCTTGTCTGCACGTGCTCACTGCGTCGACAAACCTGTTCGATCCTTCGCCGGGCGAGTTTCGCCGACAAAAAGACATCGGGGGCAAATTCCGAATCGCTGCCGGACTTAGACCTCGACTGGGCCGCGACCACTGCGACGACGATGACGACCACAACGATGACGATGGTAAGCGTCATAGCCCTTTTAGTACACGAGGAGTGTTCTAAAGGTCCAGAAAAGCAAAAGTTTAGGGGGTGTTGCTCGTTAGCGCTCGCCATAGCGAACAGGCTCGAAACGGTGCGCCTGCTTTAGGCTATTCCGGTGACTCCGCTGCCATTTTTGGCCCACATAGTACAAAATCAGGCCCCGCCGGCCATCTAACCACGTGCCGATAAACCAATCCCTCTTCCGCTTTAAGCTGGGAATTGAACCGCGAACATTCATGGTCTCGATCACGAAGTATGGATGCTCTGGCGCGGCAACCACCCCACCCTTGGGCCCCACGGCGATCCCTTCGATGATTCGCCACTTCCCCGTGAACCAGAGGTCTTTAGACATGATGTGTCGAAAGGTGCCGTCGGGGCGAAAGAGCCAAGTCTCGACCGTTTCATCGATGTGGTCGCGGCGTTTCGCAACTTCGACGTACTCCCCCTCACTCTCGTCCCAAAGGTGATAGCCGACCAACTTCCAGGAGGTTTTTTTTAAGATGGAGTTGAGCTGCTTCTTCAACGGCCCTGGCAGGGGGATTTTCTGGGCCGGTCGCAAGGTGCTCGGCGGCAACAGCGGATGGGCCGTGGCATCGAGCCCGATGCTGAGGAGAGCCAATGAAAGAAGCCAGCGCATAGCCCATTCTCCTCCGTTGTGCCTCGTGCCGTCAAGAGCTCCTCCCTTGGCAGGGGCTCCTGCCAGTGGCAGGCACGGCCCATGACGAGCCCACTACTGGAACAGATCGAGAAGCAACTGGTGGGGGGAGGCGACCGGGTCGCTTTCCGCTTGGGAGACCAAGTTTTATCCTGGCGGGAACTGGACCGAAGAGCCGAGGCCTTGTTGGAAGGACACCAGGGTGCTGGATTGCTCCCCGGGGATCGGGTCGCCAGTCGAATGGAAGCGAGCCTTTCCCTGCCTGTTGCCATCCTCGCCCACCTACGGGGTGGTTTCATTCATGTCCCCATTGCCCCGGGTCTTCGAGGCTCAGGGCTCGAACATTGGCTGGGGCTGACCCAACCGAAGGTGATCCTTGATTCAGGGGATTGGGGAGTTGAGAACGACCGGGCCGGGCCCCCGGTACCGATGGTTTCCGATCCCGCCTGGATTCTTTCCACCTCGGGGACCACGGCTGCGCCAAAGGGCGTTCTCCACAGCCACCGTTCCCTCTTGGCCGGAATCGGGGCACTCACGGCGCTGTGGGACTGGGGGCCAGCCGATCATCAAATTTTGGCCCTCCCCCTCTTTCATGTCCACGGCCTTGGCATTGGAGTTCTCGGGGCCATGCTGCGGGGGGTGGAGACGACCTTGCTGCCCCGGTTTGATGCTGAGTCCCTGTGCCAGGCGATGACCAGACACTCCGCAACGATCTTTATGGGCGTTCCGACCATGTACCACCGCCTCATTGCCTACTTGGAGAAACATCCGGAAGCGGCGGCCGGATTTCGCGCCGCCCGACTTTGCACCGCCGGTTCTGCTGCCCTGGGCCCGGACCGGTTGGCTGCTTTTGAAGCGCTCACGGGCCAGCGGATTCTGGAGCGCTATGGCATGAGTGAGACCTTGATCACGGTCTCTAATCCTTACGCTGGAGAACGGCGAGAGGGCAGCATCGGCAAGCCCTTGTCGGGGGTGGAGCATCGTTTGGTGGATGGGGAATTGCAGGTTCGGGGGCAGTGCCTGATGGCCGGCTATTGGCAGGATACTGCCGCAACGCAGCGTGCCTGGAGCACCGATGGTTGGTTCCTCACCGGCGATCAAGTGGAGGAAGATGATGAGGGCTACCTCTATCACCGGGGACGTCGCAGTATCGATTGGATCAAGTCGGGCGGCTGGCGCATTGGAACCGTGCAGTTGGAAGAGGTTCTCTGCGCCCATCCCCAGGTCAAGGAGGCTGCGGTGGTGGGGCTTCCCGATGAGGAGTGGGGCGAACTCGTCGCCGCAGCAGTGGTGCCCCAGGATGAAACAGGACTCATGCTGTCCGACCTCGCGAAGCATGTGGCCGCCCAACTCCCGGCGTACCAACAGATGCGACGGTGGCTGCTTCTGTCGGCCTTGCCGCGTAACGCCATGGGTAAAGTCCAAAAGGCAAAGTTGGCTTCATGGGAACACGACTGGCAACAGCTCAAGTGATGGAGCACTCCAAGCCCGAGGTCGATGCCTTGCGGCCCCGCCCCCCCCTCATGCAGACTGAAGCTAAGGAGTTTCCATGGCCCGTTTGATCCTTGTGTCCGCCGCGCTCAGTTGCCTTGCGGCCTGTCCGACACCAAGCCCCCAGACACCAGGCGACGTAGGGGCCGACGCAGGCCCCGTAGAGCGCCCCTGGGGCGACGATACCGAGATCGTCGCCTTTGCCAGCGAGCATATCTACTTTGGGGGCGGGGAAAACCGTCGCAAGGTTCAAGTGGAGGTGGAGTTCCCCGGTCCCGATGTGACCTATAATGTGATCACCGGCTACTTTCGGCTGCACTGCCCCAACCGGCGCTGTGATCACTGGGATCGTTACGGCAGCTTCGGCGTGGTGCAGAACCCGGGTACGGACGAGGCCCGCACGGTAGAGATCGACCGCTTCATCACCCCCTACCGGGTGGGCTTCGAGTGGCAATCCGACCTGACCGATGTACGCCCCCTCCTCACGGGGACCCAAACCCTTGAGGTCTATATCGATACTTGGGTCGGACCGGGTCACGAGCAAGGGGAAGGCTGGCTCTTCGATGCTCGCTTCGAGTTCTTGGGCGGCGCCCCACCCGATCCGGAACCGGACCAAGTCATCCCCATCTGGCCCCATCTCTCGTACAAGTCAGGCAGAGCCGATAATCCCATTGCCAGCCAAGTGGCGCCCGTGACGGTGCCCATCGAGGGAGTTCCCCACAGCATCAAGCTACGCTCATTCATCACCGGGCATGGTTTCGGTGGGCCTGCGAATTGTGCGGAGTTTTGCCCCAAAGAACATCGCTACACGGTCAACGGTGATGTCTTTAGCCGGCGCGTCTGGCGGGACGATTGTGAACGGACCCGCACCGATGGGCAGCAGATGGGCACCTGGCAGTACGACCGGGCCGGCTGGTGCCCGGGCGCCCAAGTCTTTCCCTGGGACATGGACATCAGTCGCTCCTGGGTCGGCGAGACGGCACAGATCAGTTACGACTTAGAACCCTACACCTGGTCCGGCGAAGGGGGCGAACCCTACTACTATATGTCTGGGGTCGTGATCACCTATCGCTGAGGTGTTTACTGTCCGATCAAGTGTCGAAACCCGACGGTGGGTCCACCGGTGCTGTAGGCTTCGAGGCGCATCTGCTCGTCGAGGACCGCTAAGTGCGGCATGGCGACCACGCCAAGATAGTCTTTCAACTGACGGTCTGCGTCGAAGAGGACAGCAATCTTGTGATTGGGCCATTGCTCATGCCACCAGACATTGTCCAAGGGGTCCATGGGTGAGCCCGAGGTAAAAAGCACCGTGACCCAATAGATTTCATCCGCCTCGATTTGCCGCCCGACATCCTCGTAGTCAGGACGCCGAAACCAGGGGTATTCATCCATGACGCTGGCATCGCCTGTGGCGTAGAACTCGGCCAAGCCCTTGCAAGGAGAGCAATGGCGGGTGCCTACTTCCAGCGCGATGCGTCGGCCTTGAAGTGCAAAGTCGTAGAGGTCCACCTCTTCGCCATACTGGTCCAGGGCCTTGAAGCGAGGCAGTGTTGTACCCACAGCCGGTGTGCTGTCCCAGCCTGGATCTGCAATCTGATCCTTCCGGGGATTGTAGGGCCAATGGCCTCCATAGATCAGGCTCTCTGCGTCCGTTGGGTCGCTACCCTCTGCGACTTCATCGCCATCCCAGTAACCGTCGCCATCACTGTCGACATTTTGGGGATCGGTACCAAGTTCGCCTTCCCGGGCGTCGCTCAAGCCATCGCCATCCTGATCTGCTTGGCCCGAAGGCTGCTCTGGCTCGACAGCATCGTTCACGCCGGGCCCACAGGCGGTGAGGGTCACGAGCGTGCAAATAAGGACGACGTGAGCGTGCATGGTCCCCCCCTCACGGTGAACGTCTGAGAAACATGGCCCCAAGCGAGGTAGTAAGGCAAGACCAGCTAGCTTACGGATCCATCTTTTTGCGACGCAGGCTCTCGAACCAACTCTCTTCTGGCTCGCCCCCATGGCGGAGCACAGCCCGAGAGCGGGGCAGGAGCCGGTCGACTTCACGCACCCCTTGGACCACGACCCGAAGATCGGGCAACGCGGGTTGCTCATCGGGGCGAATCTCCACTTCGTCATCGCCCAGGCGTTCCGTGCCCCTGAGGGCGATCTCGTCGGGTAACTGCTCCGGATCCACCGCCTGAAACAGGCTCGGTGGTAGATCGGTCAACAGCTCTTCCAAGCTACCACCAGGGGGCAGCAAGGCACCCATCTCATGGCGATAATCCGGCGCTTCAAAGCGCTTGACGATCAACTCTTCAGTCCCGTGATTCTCCAGCCGCAGACTCAGGTTAGGCGTGGGGGTTTCCTCCGGGCCCGGTGGGCTGGTCTTGACGATAAAATCCAAGTCCCGGTTGAGCCGGAGGCGGTCGACTTCCTTCAAGCTGAACTCGAAATCGTCCTCGTCTCGACAATCGAGCAGCTCGATCCATTGGGCGGTGTATTCCTTCAACACACCGATGTGTTCGACCCAATCCTCGCCGCGGAGCTCTTCGATCACCACCCGGCGACCAATATAGCGCTCGAGGACCGGCTCAAAGGCATTCGCCGCGGCCCCAAGAACCGTTTTGCCGATCTGAGCCAAGTGCTTGTCTTGGGAACTGACGATCCGCCCCCCACCCTTCTTGGCCGCGCTCAACCAAACCCCGACCGACTGATTAAAGGCGTCGCCAAAGGTGTTGAGCATGTTGCGCAAGCCCCGCCAGGTGCGCCGGGCCAGGGAGGGGCGCCAGGTTCGTTCGATCTCCCGACGGCGCTCGGCTTGGTGGGCCTCCGACAGCTCGTCGTGGTAGCGGTAGATGGCCTGCACATCACCGATGCGCTCGGCAAAAAGGACGTAAGAATATTCCTTATGCCCCCGCTTGTCTTCATGGGGTTGAGGGTAGAAGAGTTCGATATCTTGGGGGAAAACCGACAGCCGTCCCCAGACCAAGGTCCCATCGGTAAACTCAACGGTGACTCGGTAGGCCTCAAAGTCCTTCAAACAGCGGTCCCGTCGGCGCCGCTGCAGTACGATGCCGACCAAGGCCGTCAGGAAAATAAAGATAAGGGTTAACAGCATGGTGTTCTCGGTTGGAACGCCCGCCGCCCCCTTGTCAACTCTGTTGGGGGCTTCGACCCTTGATCTCGGGGGGCTTTCGCCCGCCTTCTGGGAACGCTATTGTCCCGTGCCAACTGGAGCGTTCACCATGGCCCGTCAGATCTTTCTTTGCCTTTCTATGCTCGGTTTTCTCGTTGCCTGCGCGGGGGAACAAGTGGTGGTCCGAGAGACCGAGGCCAGCTGCGGCAACGGGAAGCTTGAGACCGGGGAGGGTTGCGACGATGGCAATGAGACCAACACGGACAGTTGCACCAATGCCTGCGAGCTTGCTCGTTGCGGCGATGGCGTCACCCGGGACGACCTGAGTCCGGACCAGTCGGGCTATGAAGCCTGCGATGATGGCAACGGGGAAGCCGGTGATGGTTGTCTTAGCAATTGCCTGGAAGCCGAGTGCGGCGACGGAGTGCTCCGCCTCGACCTCTCGGAAGGCGATCGTAAGTTCGAGGCCTGCGATGACGGCAATGACCTGAATGAAGATGGCTGTCTGGCCAATTGCCAGGAAGCCACTTGCGGCGATGGTATCGTGCGCGGCGACCTCGACATCGGTGATGCGGGCTATGAGGCCTGTGACGATGGCAACGATACAGATGAGGACAGTTGTTTAAACAACTGCGAAGAAGCTCGTTGTGGTGATGGGGTTCTCGGGCCTGGCGAAGGCTGTGACGACGGCAATGAGAATCCCACCGACGATTGCAACGGCTGTCAGCCGGCAACCTGTGGCGATGGGGTCATCCAATCGGGGGAACGCTGTGACGATGGCAACGACAACGAGGAAGACCAATGCCTTAACAACTGTGCCATCGCTGCCTGCGGCGACGGTGTGCTGTGGGCCGATGAAGAAGCCTGTGACGATGGTAATGCCGAGAACCGGGATGCTTGCACGAATGCCTGTGAACCGGCCCGCTGCGGCGATGGTTTCGCCCGGATCGACCTGGCGGCCGATGAGGATGGTTTCGAAGCCTGTGACGACGGTAACGCTGAGGATGGCGATGGTTGTGATGCTGCCTGCCAACAGGAGCGCTGTGGCAACGGCCGGGTGGATGCCGGTGAAGCCTGCGACGACGGCAACGACGATGACCTCGACGCTTGCCGCAACCACTGTGTTGGCGCTCGCTGCGGTGACGCCACGCTCAGAGGTGATCTAGAGCCCGGTGAAGAGGGCTACGAAGCCTGCGATGATGGCAATGATGACGATGGTGACTTCTGTCGCAACAATTGTCAGCGCCCAAGCTGTGGTGATGGTGTGGTCTGGGCCGGCCAGGAAGAATGCGACGACGGCAACGACGATCCATTGGATGGTTGTGATAACCAATGCCGCATCGCCATTTGCGGTGACGGGCAGGTTCAAGTCGGTGAAGCCTGTGATGATGGCAATGCGGAGACCGAAGTCTGCGACTATGGTCTACTCTCTTGCGAGGTGTGTAGCGAGACATGCCAAATCGAGGACGGCGCGGTCGCCTATTGCGGCGATGGGCTCGAGAATGGCCCGGAGACCTGTGACGATGGCAACGAAGTCCTCGAGGTCTGCGCTTACGGAGAACGGGCTTGCACGGTCTGTAACCCCAGTTGCGAGGCCGTTGCGGGGGCGGTTCACTACTGCGGCGACAACGTGATCCAGGGCGGTGAAGGCTGTGATGATGGCAACGATCTCCTCGAAGCTTGCGCCTATGGCGTGCAGGCCTGCGAGGTCTGTGATGACCGATGCCAACCGGTCGCCGGTGCAGTCAGTTATTGTGGAGATGGGATTCAGAACGGTCCTGAGACCTGCGATGATGGCAATCAAGACTTGGAGGCCTGTGACTACGGCCTGCGGGAGTGCATCGTTTGCGATGGGGAATGTCAGTCGGTGGCCGGTGCGGTCTCCTTCTGTGGCGATGGCGTCGTTCAAGACGGTGAGGCTTGCGATGATCTCAATCAGATCGATGACGATGCCTGCAGCAACAGTTGTGAGCGGAATGCGCCGGATCCTGGCTCCGTTGCCTTCGAGTACACGGGCGGTGAGCAAGTCTGGACCGTTCCATTGGGCCTGAGTTCCGTCACGGTCGAGGCCTGGGGCGCTCAGGGTGGTGCCAATCAAGGAGCTGGGGGCTTAGGTGGCTATGTAACAGGTCA
>PBND01000043.1 GCA_002722845.1 Myxococcales bacterium
ACGGTGTGGGTCGTTGTGTGTGGTCTGTCGTTTCTCCCTGAGCCTTGATGGGTCGTCCGCCGGGGGCGGACGACGCCAAAAAAAAAGCTTAGCGGCAGCGCCCAAGGAGCCCCCGGCCTGCCGCCGCTCGGGAGCCCGATTGGGCCTTCAATTTGCCCCATCGCCGGCGCCGCTTGCTGTTGGCTCGCAGGGGCCGATCTCGCTGCACTAAATAACCAAGAAAGGCGATCGGCTCCGAACTGGGGCACAAAAAGGTCTTGTTCAAGTTCGGCCGGAGCCGAAGTTTAGCCAATTCCACTTCGATCTCACGATGCAGATTGATGAGGTCCGCTTTCGAACCGCCAATCAAGAGGTCGTCGACATAGCGAACCCAAGGGAGGCCAGCCGCCTCGATCCGCCGATCAACAGGCATCAGATACAGGTTGCCGAAATGCTGGCTGGTGAGGTTGCCGACGGGCAGGCCATGGGGCCGAAGGCAGTCAAACAGGCTGTCATCACCAAACCAATGTTGCACTCGCTCGGGGTTGCGACCGTGATCGATGATGCAATCCATGACATCGAGATATTGACGATCTTTGATGAGGCGGCGGAGTTGCGCCTTCAGCAGTTCGTGGTCGAGACTACCAAAGTACTTTTTGATGTCGAGTCGCAACACCCATGGATGGCGCTGAACCAGGCGCCGCGCCCTGCGAAGACCGGCATCCACACCCAGACCCCGGCGATTGGCGACGCAGCCCGATAAAAGCCTACGCTCAAGTAAAGGCTCGAAAGCGCCACAGAGAATTTGGTGAACCACTCGGTCACGATATGGCGCCGCGCTGATCCAGCGGGGTTTGGGATCGAGAATGTGAAATTCATAGGGATCACTCGGGCACCAGATACCGGCCGCTAAATCTTCTCGGAGCCGAGCCAGTTCGTCACCCAAGCGGGTATGAAAGCGGAGCACGCCTTGCTGGTTTCGCTTGCCCCTCCGGGCCCGTTGAGCCGCTTTGAGGAGTTGGGGCCACTCCAAGGCCCACGACAATAAGCCCTGGACTCGCCTCATGAACGAGATTGAATCGATCGGCGCCAGCCACCGAGTTGTCGACCGATTTCGGCAATCTCCGTCGCTGCGTAACCGTACTGCCGTTGCGATAATGCCCGCAGGTCCATGGCCATATGGAGGAGCAAGCGCAGTTCATCCAAGTGCTCATCCGCCTTCGCTAAAGGGCGGTCCAGTCGTTTGGCATGGCGACTGCGAACCAGGGCCAAACAGAGTTGAGTGCCGGCGGATTGCAGTCGCTCACCCAACTGAAACCGCAAGCAACGGTCGAACTGGACAGCGTGTCGAGTCAGCCAGAGGTTGAGCTGGTAGCTTCGATCGAGGATGGGAAGGGAAGGGTGCTGCACGCGATGACTCCTGGGCGTTAAAAGAGACCGATAACCACAGGCAAATGGCCGAGCCACTCGCTCTGCTGTAAAACAAAAGACCCCCGGACAAGGGCGCTCGGCCGCGATTGCAGCCTACGAGCCCCGACGTCCGAGGAGACCCGCTAAAGCGAGCCTGATTTGCTCCGGTGCCGATGGGCACCGAACCTGCGAGAGCGAGCGCTGAACCTCGACTTGGATTCGCCCCACAGCCTTAACCATGGGACCTCGACCGACTGTCGAGGGCCTGGGAGAAACGACAGACCACACACAACGACCCACACCGTTGTTGTTGTTGTTGCGGTTGTTGTTCGTGTTGCGAGCCCCGGAGGGCATATTGTTTGCGTCCGCACCGCAAGGCGCCTATCGCCGAATCCAAGAGGCGACGCCAATTTTCTGGCTCGACCGCAAATATCCCTTGGTTCCTCGCGACCACGGGGAAGAAGCCTAAGTCGTGTACTCGCTGTTTAAGGTCACGTAGTTGTGGCCCAGATCGCAGGTCCACAGGCGCCGGCCTTTGTCGCCGTTGTTGAGATCGAGGACAAAGCCGTAGCGGCGCTTTTCCATGAGCGCCGAACAGTGAGCCCAATCGGCCGCCACGGGCATGCCCGCTTCGAAGAGCAAGATCGATTCGCCCTCGGCGGTGAGATGGAGCCGGGCTTTGTCCGGGTCGAACTGGGCTCGGCTGCGGCCCGCCGCCGCCAAAATCCGCCCCCAGTTGGGATCGGCGCCGTGAAAGGCCGTCTTGCACAATAAACTGGTCGCCACGGCCCGGGCCGCATCGTCGGCCTGGTCTTTGGTGGCGGCCCCGCTCACTTGGATCTCCACCAAACAGCGAGCCCCCTCGCCGTCGGCTACCATCTGCTGGGCGACGCTGCGGCAACAGGCGAGCAGCGCCCGCTGAATCTCGGCCAGGGTGTTTTCGCTCAGCGCCTCGCCCCCATCGGGGCACAGCAGCAGGGCCGTGTCGTTGGTGCTGGTGTCCCCATCCACCACGATGGCATTAAAGCTTTTTCGCACCACCCGGTCCCAGAGATCGGCCAGCAACAACTTGGGCAAAGGCGCATCGGTGATGGCAAAAGCCAACATGGTGGCCAGGTTGGGGGCGATCATCCCGGCCCCTTTGCCCACCACCGTCACCGTGTAGGAACCCACCGTGGCGCTCTGGATTTTGGGCCCTTGATCCGTGGTCATGATGGCCTGGGCAAAAGCCATCAAGCCTTCGTTGCCGTCATTTAACTGGGAAAAAGCCGCCGGCAGGCCGCCCAACAAAGCCTCGGCGTCGAGGGGGCGACCGATGACCCCGGTGCTCGCCACCTGGATCTCATAGGCCGGACAACTTAACTGGCTCGCCACCTGCTGGGCTGTGGCCTCCGCCGCCGCCATCCCCGCCGGGCCCGTGCAGGCATTGGCGTTGCCCGAGTTCACCACCACGGCCCGGCACCGCTCGCCCGCGCCGTGGGCTCGGCTCAATTGAACCGGCGCAGCCACCACTTGGTTTTGGGTAAAGCGGGCCGCCAAAAGGCCGCTTTTTTCGGCCACGATGAGCCCTAAATCCAGTTGCCCTTCGCCCTTTAAGCCGCAGTGCACGCCGCTCAGGCGGAAGCCGGGGACAGCCTTCGCCCCCTCGAGCATCGAGATGGTCATGATCCCTCTCCGGCGCCTTCCTAGCCTGCTTCGCTGCGCTGGGAAACCGGTGCTGGCTTTTCGCGGCCATCGGACACTTGCCCGAAAAGGACCTGCGCCCTTAAAAAGGGCGTGCTACACCACGATGGGTGCCAGCCCTGAGGTTTCACGTGCTTGCTTTGTCGCTCCGCCTTGTTTCGGTTTGGGCGCTGATCGGTCTCAGCGCCGGTTCCGCGTGGGCGAGCCTGTGCTCCAACGACGCCCAATGCAGCCGAGCCTGGGAGCGTTGCCTTTCAGGCCACGGCATCTCCAGCCAATGCGGCCCCGAGCCCAAGCTGCTGAACTACAAATGGCAACTCATCGGTGAAAGCGGCAGCAACTGTGGCTTTACCGAGACCGTCCGCCTCACCGGCAATTATGGCGAATGCACCACCGACAGTGATTGCAGCGACGACCGAGTCTGCGCCCAGGGATTTTGCCGCCAAGAACGCTGCGTGGGCCGGGTCAGCTATTATGTGGATCCGGCCGGCAGCGATGATTTTTCGTCGGCGGAGCGCAGCAAATCAACCCAAGCGGTGGAAGATGCCATGCGCAGTTGGAAGCTGGTGCCCTGTACCGTCTGGGACGCAGCCTCCCGAGACGTGCCCGACAACATGACCTGGAGCGCCGCCAACGATGGCCTCAACAAGTTCTTCTTCATGGAGGAGGGCTTTCGGGGCCTGGGCGGGCCCAGCACCCTGGGCATCACCGTCTCCCACTTCCAAGGGGGCGGCTCCCCCACCAGCGACGCCGACATCGTCTTTAACGGCCAAGATCACCGCTGGACCAGCCGGGACGCCGGCAGCGGCAGTACGGATATTTTTTCCGTCGCTCTGCACGAGATCGGTCACTTTTTGGGCCTGGGTCACCCCTGTGAACTGGCCCAAGGGGACTGCTCCGTGGACGCGGTCATGAACCCCACCTGGAGCGGCCAGCCCGAAGTGGGCCCCCGCCCCAGCGATGCTCTGGGCGTCTGCGAGCTCTATCCCGGCGTTCGCCCCCCGGTGGACGACGGCAGCATGCGCTTGGGCGAGCCCTGCACCACCGATTGCGAATGCGCTTCGGGGATCTGCCGCTACGGCCAATGCAGCCGTCGCTGCCGCATCGATGACCCCTGCCCCCAGGCCGGCGGCACCAAATGCGTGCTGGCCCGCAACGGGGAAGGCCTGTGCATGAGCCCGGTCTTCGTGGGCGAAGGCCAAGCCAAATACCCCCTGGGTGCCCAGTGCTCCCCCCGGGAGGAGCACAAGTGTGAAAGCGGTCGATGCACCTTTGTCGACATCCGTGGAGTTCGCTATGGTCTCTGCACCACCGCGTGCTCCGATGATGCCGACTGTTCCCCAGGTACGGTCTGTCGGGACGGCAGTTGTCTCTTAGACGACCAGGTGGCTGAGCCCTGCACCTCGGGACCCGATCCCGTGGATCCAGGCGAGGGCTGCTCCTGCCAAGGGAGCGGCTCGGGTCTGGCCTTATTGATGATGGGCGGCGCGTTGTTTCTGCGACGACGCCGCGAGAGGAGTTCGTTCCCATGAGAAGTCTTTTGCTGTTGAGCAGCCTTTGTGTGGCCAGCGCCGCCCAAGCCACCGTCGTCTTGAAAATGGACCGGGCCGAGATGACCCAGATGAGCGATGACGTGCTGATGGTTCGAGTCGGTGCCCAGCGGGTGGTGGAAGAACAACCCGGCGCCCTGGTGACCCTGACCGATCTGGAAGTCCTCGAAAGCTTCAAAGGCAAGTACGAGGCCGGCGACACCGTGCTCTTGCAGCAAGCCGGCGGGGTGAAGGGTGACTGGGTGATGCACATCCCCGGCAAGAACACCTACCGTTTCGGTGAAACTTTGGTGCTCTTTTTAAATCGTCACCGAGACCGGGTGGTGCCCGTGGGCGTCGGCATCGGCCGCATGGTGGTCGAGGGGGAAGGCGACAGTGCCCTGTTGAAGGAAGAGTACGGTGATGTGGCCTTCGCTGAGCGTAACCCCAAAGGGAAAATGCGCTTCATGCACGGACCCCCGCCGAGCAAGCCCGTGAAACTCAGCGTCTTTCGCCGCTGGATCAGCAGTCTCTTGGAGGGCTCGCGCTGATGCGTCTTCTCCTCGTCATGACCGCCTTAAGCCTCGCCACCCCGGCGGCGGCTTGGCAGGCGCAGATCGGCAAGTGGAGCCTCGATGGCTCGCCCAACATCGCCTACCGCGTGAACACCCGCGGGGCTCCCGGCATCGCCGGCGACTCGGATCTGCAAGCCATTCGAAACTCCTTCGACAGTTGGAGTGGTGTGAGTTGCTCCACCATCAACCTGGTGGAGTCTGGGACCACGAACAATTTACCCAACGCCCGCCGGGACAACGTGAACAATGTTTGGTTTGAAACCCGTGCCAATGCTTGGAGTTATGGCTCCGGCACCCTGGGCATCACCGGGACCTCCTTCTCGGGCTTTGGTTGTCGGGGCAATGGTCGGCCCGCTCGGGATTGCTGGATCGTCGATGCCGATGTGCAGTTCAATGCGGTGCAACACGCAGACGGCTGGAGCACCAACGGGCGCGGCGGCTTGGACGTGGAGTCCATCTCCGTCCACGAGATCGGGCACAGTCTCGGCCTCGATCACCCCTGCGAAAACTGCACCGTCGATGCGGTGATGACCCCGTCGTATGTGGGCTATCCCTTTCGCTATCCCCGCCAGGATGACACCAACGCCGTTTGCAGTCTTTATCCCGGTGAGCGGGGCGGCCTCGGTTGGGGCTGCAACCGAGACTCCGACTGCAATTCCCGTATTTGCCTGGATGACGGTTCCAACGATTACTGCACCGTGACCTGTGGGAACTGCCCGGACGGCTACGAGTGTCGGGCCGACAATGGTCGCAATGTCTGCCAACGGGCGGCCGCTGGCAGTGGCGCGGCCCAGCAAGGCGAAAGCTGTGCTGGCGGTCGGGCCTGCGGACCGGGCCTGCTGTGCCTGGGCGATCAAAACGACGCCACCTGCTATGCCGAGTGCGACCGGGGCAATTGCGAGGCCGGCTTTATTTGCGAAACCTTCTCATCCAATGGGCAAAACATCTCCATTTGCTTGCCCGGTGGCACCACTGCTGAAGGGGAGCCATGCGATTCGCTGTATGCCTGCGCGGCGGGCCTGGAATGCGCCCCTGTGGGTCGTAGCTATGTTTGTGCCAGAGGCTGCCGGAGCGACAGCGATTGCAACGAGCGCGAGAACTGTCAGGAGTTGACCCGGCCCGGCATCGACACGGTCCAGGTCTGTGTGGAGTCCAACACCGCCCTCGAAGGGGAGAGTTGTCAGCGTAAGCGTTGCGCCGATGGTCTGACCTGCTTGAGTGATGCGGGCGAACGGCTTTGCTTTCGCAACTGTCGCAGTCGGGCCGACTGCAGCTCGGGCCTCGACTGCATCGAGATCAGCGATACGATCTCCATCTGCTATGCCAACAACTGCACCGAAGACCGGGACTGCGAGCGGGGTAAAATCTGCCTCGAAGGCAGTTGCGTGGACGAGACCGGTGGCTGCCGAGCCGATACCGAATGCCGCCGGGGTGAGCTCTGTGAAAACGGTGAATGCACGCCCTTCGAAAGCAATGGTGATCTGCCGGACAACGAACGCTGCGCCGACGATGGCGACTGCGTGTCGGGTCGCTGTGCAGCCATTGGCTCCACTCGGGTTTGTCGCCCCGGCTGCGATCGCCGCCTGGGGCACTTCGAATGCCCCGAGGGCTTTGGCTGCATCCCCGACGATGAAGGCAATGGCTATTGCGAGCGCGGCGCCGACGAAGGGGGCCAAAGCATCGGTAGCCCCTGCAGCAGCGCCATCGAATGCCGCCAAGGCATCTGTGGCAGCGACTGGGGCTTTGGTGGCGAATGTCTCACCTGGTGTGGCGAGAACTTCATCTGTCCCACGGGCTATCTCTGCGATTCGGCCAACAACCCCATGCCCGGGCTCTGTGTGCCCGAAGGGGGCGGTGTCGCCCCCGGTCTGGCCTGTGCCTGTGAGGGCACGACACCGGACTTCTGGTTCATGGGATTAGGACTGCTCGCAGTGCTCGGTTGGCGTCGCCGCCGCTCAGCCTAAGCGTTCACGAGCCCAAGCCGCCGCTCGCTTGCCGTGGAGTAAGGCGTCTTCCATGGCGCTGTACTCCCAGTTGCCGTAGCGCCCCGCGCTCAGGACCGACTGGGATTCCAGCCAGCCGACCAGAAGGTCCCGTGCGGCACCATGGTGGTCATCATTGAGCACATAGGCGTGGGCGATGGACTCACCCCAGCACTCGAGGATGGAGTCTGGACCGTCGATGAGGCCGGCCTCGGTGAGCCCCGTCGCCACGGCATCGAAGTGATCCATGGGGTCAAAGCCTCCCCGGTGGGCGAACTCCACATAGAAGTTGCGGGTGGCACCATCGGTCATGTTGGGCTCCACCGCGGAGAAACTGCCCACCCGGTAAAAGGGAAAGCGGGCTTCGGGGAAATAGGTCCAATGGGGCTGTCCGGCCCCGTCCCATGGACCCTTCTGGTCGTGATTGCTGCCTTTGGCCAAGACATCGAGATGGGCCACAAAGGTCGACTGCAGCCGTGATCTCGCCTCAGCCACCGCCTCGGGCAGCGGCGCGACCCGAGCGGCCAAATCGATGGCGACGGGCAGGGGGAGGCTGGTGAGCAGGGTTTGATAATGGGTCCAGACCCCATCGGCTCGTTGTACCCGCTTGTTTTCGAGGTCGATGGCCGTGATCTCGACACCCAACTCGATGGGTGCATCCGTCGATCGCCGCACCGCATCGGCCAACTCTTGAATCCCCCGGCCCGAGGGGGGGTAGAGGAAGTGGGCATTGTAACCCAGGGCTTCCCGGGAGGCCCCCACCGCACCGGCGATCACATCCTCGACTTTTGGCACCGGGATGTATCGGTCGCACCAGCCGGCGCTCAATTCTCGCGGGTGGGTGGTCCAGATTTTTTGATTGTAGGGCACCATGAAATGCTCGGCGATGCCGGCGCCGAATTTTTGCAGGATCCAGTCCTCAAAGGTCTCCGGCTCAGGGCGCGTCCGCGGGGCATCGCTTGATTCTAAATCGTGAAGACGGGCATCGACGAAGCCTTGGAGGCACTCCCTCGCAACGGTCGGCGGCAAGCCGAAGGTGTTGGCCTGAAAAGGGTAGAGGGTGTAGACGCCATGGCTGAAAATCCGCGCCTTGCGGTCGTGTTTTTGCAAGGTGAGTCCCGGCAGTTTCGGCACCCATTCCAACATGTAGGGATCCCGCAAATGCAGCCAGTGGCCGGTGATGTCGAAGCGTGCCCCTTGCCGTTCTCGGGTCCGGGCTTTGCCCCCCACTTGGTTTAAGGATTCGAGGACACGGGCCCCTTCTCCGAAGTGGGCAGCCGCCGACAGTCCGGTCAAGCCGGCACCTAAAATCAAAAAGGGCTGTTGATCCAAGGGTCGACCTTTGCTTGCTAAGCGGCCAGCGCCCTGTAGAACAAAGGCAAGCATCCCGCCAAGCACCCGAGGACGTGAAGTGGATCTAAGCGTTGTCATTCCGGTCTATAACGAGGAGGCCATCCTCGAAGAGGCCCTCGTTGGCCTCTTTGAAGACCTCTCCGCCCATGCCGGTGACTATGAGGTGATTCTGTCCATGAATGGCTGCGTGGATCAAACCGAAGCCATCGCAGAGCGCTTGGCGAAGGCAGAGCCTCGGTTGCAACTTCATCGCTGTCCCACCCCCGACTACGGCCAGGCCTTGAAAGAGGGCATCGAACGAGCCCGGGGTGAACTGGTGATCTGCGAAGAGATCGATCTTTGTGATGACCGCTTTCATCGCACCGCCCTTGCGATGCTGTTGGCCGATCCGGAGTTGGACATGGTCGTGGGCTCCAAAGCCCTCCAGGGCGCCCGGGATCAGCGCCCTTGGACCCGCCGCATGGCCACCCGCATCCTCAATCGTATGCTCCGGGCCGCCACCGGTTGGCGGGGCACCGATACCCATGGCTTGAAGGCCCTGCGCCGAGAACGCCTCTTGCCCGTGATCTCCCGCTGTGAGCTTCGAGCGGATCTCTTTGCTAGCGAGATGGTCATTCGGGCCAACCTCGATGGCCTGCGTGTGGTGGAATATCCCATCGAGTTGATGGAAAAACGCCCCCCCAGCGTCGCGCTGGTGCGCCGGGTCCCGAAGGTCCTGACGGGCATGGTGAAACTGGCCACGGCCGTGCGCCGACGGGGCGACTAGTCGCTGTCTTTCAGGCGACGATAAATCGTCCGCACCCCAAGACCTAAGGCCTTCGCAGCCTGTTCCCGGTTGCCGTTGTAGCGATGGAGCGTCCATCGGATCACCTCGGACTCGATCCGCTTCATATCCCAGTCGGGCAGGATCTGGAGCCCGGCTTCGGCCCCCGGTGCACGGGGGCTGCCGAAGTCCTCGGGCAAGGCATCCAAGGCCTCGACGGGACGGAGGGCACAAAGACGGGCACAATAATGACGCAGTTGGCGAATGTTGCCGGGCCAGGCCTGCTTTTGCAGGGACTCCAAAGCCTGGGGCCCCAGCTTCGGTGCGCTGGTACCCCCTTGCTGTTCGAGGAAATGGGCCACCAGCAAGGGGATGTCATCCCGCCGTTCGGCCAGCCGGGGGATGGTCAAGGTCGCGCCGGCGAGCCGGTAGTAGAGATCCTCCCGCAGGCGCTCACCCACCTCCCGGTTGGTGGCGCTGACAACCCGCACATCGACAGCGATGGGTTGATTGCTGCCCAGGGGCGTCACCTCACCGTTCTCAAGAATGCGCAGCAGTTTCGCCTGCACGCTCATGGGCATCTCGCCGATCTCGTCGAGAAACAAGGTGCCGCCGTCGGCCTCCTGGAAGCGGCCGATTCGCTTGCGGTCGGCCCCCGTAAAGGCCCCCCGGGTGTGACCGAACAACTCGCTCTCAAGAAGGCTTTCGGGGATGGCCGCGCAATTGATGGCCACGAAGGGCTTGGTGCCCCGGGGGCCGCCGTAGTGCAGGGCCCGGGCTGCCAACTCTTTGCCGCTGCCACTGTCCCCTTGAATCAGGATCGGGAGATCGGAGGGGGCGAGGCGGTCCAATTGTTGTCGCAACTGGTCCACAGCCGCACTGGCACCGAGAATCTCACTGCCGCTCTTTTGCGCCACCTGGTGGCGCAGCCGCTCCACCTCGCTGCGCATTCGGACCCGCTCGCCGGCCCGGCGGACCGTCTCCACCATCAAGTCGGGATCGAGGGGTTTGGTCAGGAAGTGGAAGGCGCCATCGCCCATGGCCCGGGCCGCCACATCGGCCGTGCCGTAGGCGGTCATCAACACCAGCTCAGGGGCGGCCCGCTCGCTCTTCAAGGTGCTCAGCAAATCGAGGCCGTCCATGCCAGGCAGCATCAAATCGGTGAGCACCACCTCGCAAGGAGGACGGGCGGCCAGATAGTCTTCGGCCCGTTCAAATGCGGTCACGTCGAAGCCGGCCCGGGCCAGGATGGCGGCGGCGACTCGACGCCCCCCCGGGTCGTCCTCTACCAGGCTGACGCGCAAGGCTTGTTCTCCCCTCTAAAGCTGGTGCAGTCTTCGTACGAAAAGGGGACTTAGTCCATGGGCAAACTGCCCTTCGGTCCGGTGATTGCTGCGAGCCTTAGTGGGCCCGGATCTTCCCTACAGTTCGCAGATCACCAGCGCCGGGACCAACCGGAAGCGGGGAGCCTCGATGCTGCCCATTTCTTGCTGGTGGTGGCCGAGCGCGCCGTCCTGCATTCGGTGCAGCGGGCCGGCCATCGGCCCAGTCGCTGCGTTGTCCTTGCCGAGCAACAACAGTTGCTGGAGCGGGCCGGTGCCGATCCGGTCAAGCCCCCGGCCGCCAGCCTGCCCCCCGAGCAGATCCATGGGCTGCTGCAGCGCATCGCCCCGGATTTGGCCCGTTATGGACTCACCGGGGTGTCCCGCTTGGAGGCGGACTTTGCCCCGGTTCTGGAGGCCATGGAGGCCCGGGGCCTGCCCTTGGACGTGCCCGCCTGGCGGCAGGTGCTCGCCGAGGCTGAGGGCCGGGCTGCGGCCGCCCGCACCCGACTCGGGGCCTCTGTGGGTACGGATTTAACCGGCAATCCGAACCTGGAGCCCGGCGAGCGAGGCCGTATTCTGGCCTGGTTTCAAGCCGAGGGTTACCCCATCCAGTCCACCTCGAAACACGCCCTCGGGGGCCTCGATCATCCCGCGGCCAAGGCCCTGCTGGACTGGCGGGAGGCCGCCAAACTCACCAGCACCTACGAGGGCTATCTCGACCGCCTGGCCGGAGGGCGTATCTTTGGTCGCTTTCAAGGCCTGGGCGCGGCCAGTGGGCGCATGAGCTGCGGTCACCCTAATCTGCAAAACATCCCGGCCCGTCTCCGGCCCTGCGTCCGGGCCCCGGAGGGGCGGGTCTTGGTCAGCGCAGACTATTCGGGCTGCGAGCTGCGCATCGTCGCCGCCCTGTCCCGAGACGAGGCCCTCATCGAAGCCCTCCTCGAAGCCGACTTTCACTCGGCCGTGGCCCGCCGGCTTTTTAATCAGCCGGTCTCCAAAACCGAAAACCCCGAGCTTCGACACCAGGCGAAGGGCATCAACTTTGGCCTGCTCTACGGCATGGGGGCCAAGTCCTTGGGTCAGGATCTAGGCATCAGCACCTCCGAGGCCCGGGCTTTGATGGACCGTTATTTTGAGGGCTTTCCCCGCCTGGCCCAGTGGCGAAAAGAAGCCCTCGAAGCCCCCAAGCAGCAGGGCTTTTTGCGGACTCGACTCGGCCGTCGCCTCGCCGTGGATCGGCAACGGGACATCGGGCCCTTAGCCCTGAACTTTCCGGTTCAAGGAGGCGGGGCAGACTTGATCAAACGGGCGGCAGTCCGGGTGGAGCAGGGCCTCGCAAAAGCGGGTCTCGATGGCCAGTTGGTCAACATGATTCACGACGAACTTCTCCTCGAAGCCTCCGCGCCCGATGGGCAAGCGGTGGCCGAGTTGGTCAAGGGGGAGATGATCACCGCCGGGGCCGAGTTGTTCAAGGAAGTCCCGATGGCCGTCGACGCCGCCGTCTCGGCGAACTGGGCCCACTAGTCGTTCTTTTCGTTTGAGCCTTCGGTCCCTTGTGTCGTTGGGGTCCGTAGGACCCTTTTTTGCAAAGGGTCATGACAAGGAGCTCACCCCTGATGTCCCAACCCCAACCGACGCGAATTCTCCAGTCCATCTACGACGAGTCCCAGCGGCTCTGTGCGGAGGTGGGTCGGCGCCATGACCCCCACAGCTTTTATGTGCTCATGGCCTTGTTCACCGTGGAGAATCAGGCCGGTCATCTGCTGCGCTTGTCCGGCTTCTCCGAGGACATCCTGCTCGACAACTTCCCCAACGACTGGAGTGAGCAAGAAGGGGCCCTCGGGCGCCTGCAGGCCGATTGCACCGAGCTGGCCCACCGCATGGGCGATGATCGGGTGAACTCCCTCCATCTGCTCTTCGCCCTCGCCACCGACGAAGAGGGCCGGGCCCGGGAAGCCCTGCAGCGCAGCGGCCTCCAGATCGGTGTTAGCCTCGCCAAAGTCCTCGATCGCTGCGAACGGGTGCTGGTGCGGGCTCAAAGGGGCCAAAGTCGCATGGGCAGCGTCCCCGAAGCGAAGGTTGCCCACGGCGCCACAAGAACCCGCCCGCCGGTGGCCCGCACCCTGCCGCCGATGGTGGCGCCGGGCGAAGAGTATAAGACCCTCGCGCCCCAGTGGGTCGAGCCCGAACAGAGCCCGACACCCACTCTGGACAAGCTCTGCGAAGACATGACCGCCCTGGCCTTGACCGGGGCCATCAGCCCCATCGTTGGCCGGGGGCAGGAGTTAGAAAAAATCCTCGATATTCTCGGCAAGAGGCGCAGCAACAATCCGGTGATCGTCGGCCCCCCCGGGGTGGGGAAGACCGCCCTGGTCGAGGGCCTCGCCTACCGGCTTCAGGAGGCCGGCGATGAGCGGCGCATTCTGGGGCTCGACGTGGGGCGACTGCTGGCCGGAACCGGTCTGCGGGGCTCCCTCTCCGATCGGCTCGGCCGCTTGCGCCAAGAGATCCAGGACAGCGATCAGGCCGTGGTGCTCTTCATCGATGAGATTCACGGTCTGCTCGGTTCCGGCGAGGGGGTGAATCAGGAGATCGCCGGCGAGTTGAAGGCCGCCCTCGCCCGGGGGCAATTGCCCTGCATCGGCGCCACCACCGAGGACGAATACCGCATGGTCTTCGCCAAAGACCCGGCCTTGTCCCGCCGCTTCAGTCCCGTCTTCATCGCCGAGCCCAGCAAGGAGGAAGCCTTTCAGATGCTTCAGGGCTCGGCCTCGGCCTATGGCTGCCACCACGGCTTGGAATTGCCCGACGACGCCCTGCGGGCCGCTGTCGATCTCTCCCATCGTTATCTGGACGAGGGGCAGCTGCCGGCCAAGGCCTTCGACCTCCTCGACCTGGCGGCCAGTCGAGCTCAACGTACGGGGGCCACAGCCCTCAGCGTCGAAGCCGTCGCCGGGGTGGTGGCCGAGCGGGCCCGGATGCCCATCGAGCGGTTGCTGGGCGGCGACGAAGAAAAACTCCTGCAGTTCGAAGCCGAGTTGGCCCAGCGGGTCGTCGGTCACGATGAAGCGCTCCACAAGATCGCCACCACCCTGCGGCGCAATCGGGCCGGCTTCGGTGGCGACAAGCCCATCGGCTCCTTCTTACTTCTGGGGCCCACCGGCGTGGGCAAGACGGAGGTGGCCAGAGCCACGGCCGAGGCGCTCTTTGGTCGCCACGACGACATGCTGCGCTTCGACATGGGGGAGTTCACCGAAGCCCACAGCGTGGCTCGCTTGATCGGCGCACCCCCCGGCTACGTCGGCCACGAAGAAGGAGGCCAACTCACCGAAGGTATTCGCCGCCGCCCCTACCGAGTCCTGCTCTTCGACGAGATCGAAAAGGGCCACCCCGATGTTTTACAAGTCCTCCTCGCGCTCCTCGATGAAGGTCGAGTCAGCGACTCCCGGGGCTTTACGGTCGATGCCCGCCACTGCGTGGTCTTTCTCACCTCCAACTTGGGAGCCCGCCGGGCGACCCAGCGGAGCGTTGGTTTCGGCGGTGGCTCCCGGGATGTGGGAGGCGATGTCCTGGCGGAGGCGAAGCGCAAGTTGCCCCCCGAGTTCTTCAATCGCTTGGACGAAGTCCTCGCCTTTGAGCCCCTGACGCCGGCCGAGGCCCGGGCCATCGCCGAGCGCCTGATGGAGGCCTCCCTTGACCGCTTCCACGAGCATCGTCGGATCACCGTCGACGTGGAAGAGCGCGTCTTCGATTGGTTGGTGGAGGAGGGCTATTCGGAGGCTGATGGGGCCCGACCCATGCGACGGACGGTGCAGAATGTCCTCGAGTCGGCCCTGGCAGAAGCGGTCTTAAAGGGCGACTTGGCCGACGGTGGCGAGGCCCAACTGGTGCTCGGCGCCACCGGGCCTGAGGTCCGATGCGCCTAGGCGTCGTCGGCCGGGGGCCGGTCGGGCGCTATTTAGCAGCCCGCCTGGAGCCGGCTTTTTGGACCGGGCGAGAGCTGCTTTTGAGCGAGGGGCTCGACGGGGTCATCCTCGCGGTACCCGATGGGGCCATCGCCAGCACCGCAGAGCAGGTCGTGGCCCGCTACCGGCCCGGCGCGCTCATCCATTGCAGTGGCGCCACCGCCCTCGACGCCTTGGGCACCGAGACCGAGCGGGCCGTCTGGCATCCCATGCGCCCCTTTCCCGTGGGCGAGCATATCGAGACCCTCGATTGTGTGGTGGGGCTGCGGGGTGACGCCCAATGGGTCGACCGCCTGACCACCTGGAGCCGAGCCTGGGGCGGCAGCCCGGTCTGTCTCAGCGAAGACCAGGCCCTGCGGGTCCACTTGGCCTGCTGCTATGCGGCCGGCGCGACGGCCCTCATGACGACCCTGGCTCGCCAACATTTCCTCGCCGCAGGTTTGGCGCCTGAGGCCATGAAGCAGGCCATTCGTGGGCTCTCCGGGCCGGCCCTCGAAGCCGTGCTCGACCACGGCGCCCAGGCCATCACGGGCCCGGCAAGGCGGGCAGACCATGATGTGATGGCTGCCCACCGTCAGCTTCAGGATGGGGCTGAGGCGGCCCTTGCTGACGCCCTTTTTGGCCAACTCAAGGCCCTGGGATTGATCCCCCCAAGCTAAGGGAAATCCGGTAAGGGGCGGCGCCATGAATGCCGCCACCGCCACCTTAGCGCCCCCCAGGGGGGAACTCAGCTGGAGTCCGGCGGCCCAATGGGTTGGCGAAGAAGCAGCCCGCCTCGGCCTGTTGGTCAGTCAGTTCGAAGCTTGGGAGCCCCCGCCGACGCCGGCCCATTGGTTGCCGGAAGGTCGCCCGGATCTGACCGTGGCGCCCCGTTGGCAGCGAGGGGTCTTGGTGGAGGGAAAATACCAGGCCCACACCCACGACCGCCGCATCGCCAGTTACCACCCAGGTTATCGGGCAAAATGGATGGCCCATGAGTATCTCCATGGGATCGTCGGCTTTGCTTGGCATCCTGAGGGCTCGGATTTCTTCCACGCCCTCGCCGCTTGGCAGGCGGAGATTCTGCCCGTGGCGATCTGGTACTTCCACGACGAGTATGGCCTGCGGCGCTGTCCGGAGCATCAGGGCGGTGGACCGCTGTTTCGTGTCTTTTGTGCGGCCTGCGAAACGGTGGCTGGCGACGGGCCCCTGGCCCCATCGAACGACGATCGATGCCGGTGGTATGAAGCCGGTCGAGCCTTCGTTGAAGAACAGCTCGCCGGCGTTCGAGCCAGCGTCAAAGCAGGCGATTTTGAGGCCCGGCCTTGGGCGAGCCTCGATCTCGCCAGTGATGGCACGGCCTACGCCCAGGCCCAAAGTGGCCGGCTGGAGAGCGAGGCTTTCCGCCGCTTCATGGACCTTTTTCCGCCCCCAGCCGACAGCCTCGAAGCCTTCGAAGCCCGGATCCTCCAGGTGCTGGATGCCCTGGAGCAGGGACATGCTCTCGACGAGCCAGGGAGCGATTGGCGGGCCCGGGACCTGTGTTGGCGCTTGTTGAGTTTGTGGAGCGATTGCGAGGGGGAAGTTCGTGAGCACATTCTCGATCTCGCCCAGCAGCAAGCCCAGGGCTTCGATCAGTTCCCGGCCGTGCTCGCTGCTTATCGCCAACTCCATGAGGACTGGTACCTGCCCGAGGCCGACGGGCTTTTTGCGGTGGGCTATCCCCTTGGCTTCGACGGTTTGGGGCGCTCCATCCCCCGAGTGCGGGCCGGGCTCGCCAGCGTTTGTCCCCTCACCCTTGAGGCCGCTGATCCGAGCTTGATTCAGGCTTTTGCGAGTCAGGACGGTCTTGAGCGCAGCCCCCTCGTGCAGCGGTTTCAGCGCTTTCTAGAGCGGCAAGATGTCGGCGCTGAGCTGGGGGAACTCATGGCCATGGAAGCTCGGGCTGCCCGCCTGGCAAGGGGGGGAGAAGCCCCATGAGCCCAGGCCAGCAACCCAGCTTCAAACTAATCTATCTGACGGCCTTTACCCACCTCTTTGGCTTCGGCTTGCTGTTGCCCCAGCTGCCCCAGTTGGTCTCGGGTCTGGGCGGCGCAGGATTTTGGTATGGGCTCGTGGTCACCGTCTACGCCGGTGGGCAATTCGTCGGCGGGCCCCTCCTGGGGCGTCTCAGTGATCGGATCGGCCGCAAGCCGGTCCTTCTGCTCAGCTTAGGCGCAAGTGCAGCCGTCCTCTTCGCCACGGCCTATGTGGATAGCCTCCTCGCATTGACCTTGGCTCGACTGGCTGCCGGTCTGGCCGCTGGCGCCATTTTGACCTGCCAGGCCGTGATCGCCGATCACACCCAACCCGAGAAGCGGGCCGCCACCCTCGGCAGCCTCGGGGCCTCCATGGGCCTGGGTTTCGTCGTCGGCCCAGCCTTGGGCGCGGTGCTCTCCGATTTTGGATTTTCCGGTGCCTGCTTTACCGCCGCCATCGCCCTGGGTCTGAACCTGCTGATGGTCCAGTTTGGTTTTGCGGAGCGGGCGCCCCTCCATTCGAGCCCAAGCAGTGCCGTGCCGCCGGGCCTGGGGCAGTTGGCCCAGTACCTCCAGCGGCCGATCGTCGGTCGGGTCCTGGTGGCTTGTTTCCTTTCAGCCATCGCATTAACGGCCCTGCGGGGCAGCTTTCCCATGTACATGCAGGATCGTTTCCTCCTCGGGCCCCGCGGGCTCGGCATGGTCTTTACGTGGATCGGTCTCTTTGCTGTCTTCAGTCAGGGCGTGTTGGTGCGCATCCTCGTTCGTCGCTGGGATGAACAACGGGTTGCCCGCCTGGGCATCGCTCTCCTGGCCGTCTGCCTGGGCTTGTTGCCACTGGTCCCCAGTCTGGGGGCCGCCCTTGCGGTGGTGGCAGGTCTCGCTCTGGGGCAGGGCCTCTTTATACCGACCCTGACCGCCGTGCTGAGTCGGGCCACGTCAGCCCATGAACAGGGGATCGTTTTGGGCCTGGGTCAATCGGCCACGGCCCTGGCCCGCAGTTTAGGCCCCGTCAGCGTCGGCATCCTCTACGACCAGAACATGGCGCTGCCCTATTATGCGGCCGCGGTGACGGCCGCGGTCGCCCTGTTGATCATGTACGGACTCGGCTCGCAGCGGGAGCGCCATCACCGTGCACCTGAAGTTGGAATGGGCTAGAGAGAAACATGTCCAGCACCCTTCTTCTCCCCATGGCGGTTACGGTCATTCTGGCAACGCCAGGGGCCAAAGCGCCGGCCGGCGGCTTGGTCACCGCACCGGCCTTGTTGCCAGGAGAGCGGGTGCCTTACCCGGACCCCCCTGGCCTCGGCGGTCCCGAAGGGCGCTGTGATGCCCTCATCGACATCGACGACACGGGCCTAGTGCAACGGATCCAAATCCTGACCTGTAGTGACCCTCGTTTTGCGGCCCAGTTGCTCGACCATGGTCCCAATTATCGTTTTTCACCCGGGGCCACGGCGGAGGGACCGGTCCCGGTCCGGATCCGCTGGGAGGAGCTCTTTGTTCCCCCGGAGCCTCCCAAACCCGTGGTGAAGCCGGTCCGATTGTTGGGCCAGGTTCGGGAAGCCGGCACGGGCGTGGTGTTGCCGGGCATTGAGGTGACCGTGGCCAAGCAGCAAGTCGAGACGGACACGAAGGGGCGCTTCTCCTTTCGGGGTACCGGCGATGGGGAGCATATCCTGCGCTTCGTGGCCGATGGTTATCACCCAAAAACCCAGGGGGTCGTCCTGGCTCCCCAGGAGCAGGTGGAGCTCAACATTTACCTACGCCCAACCGCGGCCAACCGCTTCGTGGCGGTGGTGAAGAAGCGGAAGGAAGAGGCCTCCATCGTCCGCCGGACCCTCCATGCGGAGGAATTGGCCCGGGTGCCTGGCACGATGGGCGATCCGATCCGGGCGGTGGAGCGATTACCGGGGGTCGCCCGAGCCCCCTTCTTCGGCGGGGCCTTGATCGTTCGAGGGGGGCAAACTCAAGACACGGGTGTGCATATCGACGCCTACCAAGTCCCCCTTTTGTTCCACTTTGGTGGCGGGCCCTCGATCATTCATCCGGACCTCGTCGAGCAGATCGACTTCCTCCCCGGTGGCTTCAGCTCGGAATATGGCCGGGCCATCGCCGGCATTATCGACGTGAAGACTCGGCGGGCCGACGGCAGTCGGTTCAGTGGGAAGATCGACATCGACTTGCTGGACTCAGGGTTGCGGGTCGAAGGCCCCGTGGATCGGGAGGGGAACTGGGCCGCTGCCCTGACCGCTCGACGCTCGTACGTCGACCAGTTGTTGCCCATCGCCCTCGACGCCGTGGGGGCGGGCAGTGAGGTCCGGGTGCAGCCGGTCTACTGGGATTACCAGGCCCGGCTCGACTATGTGAAGAAGGGCAGCCCTCGAAAGGGCGGCCTGCGACTCTACGGTAGCGACGATGTTTTTCGCCTGGTCAGCGCCGATGAAGAGGCCGCTCGCCGGGAAGGCCGCCCCCCCGGCATCGGCATTCATACCCGCTTTCATCATCTGGTCGCCAATGTGGAGCAGCGACTGGGCCCAGGAACTCGACTGCTGGCGGACATGAAGCTCGGCACCACCCGAACCGGGGGTGATGTGGGCGATATTCGCTGGGATTTGGGCTACACCTCCGCGGCTCTGCGGGGTCAAGTTCGTCACCGAGTCCACCCGGGCCTTGAGTTGAGAACAGGCCTGGCCTTCGAGGACCAGTACTGGACGAGCGATGCGCGCATCCCGGTCAACTCGATCCTCGAGCGGAATTTTCCAGGCAGCGATTTGGGCGACGACTTCACGCTGACGGAGATCTCCGAGAATGGCAACGGGATCGGGCTCGATGGCTTTCTCACCCTTCATTGGAAGCCGGACCGAGAACTGGATTTCTTTCCTGGCTTGCGCATCAGTACCAGCCATTGGGGGGATCAAAGCCGAGTGGCCTTCGAGCCACGCCTGAGCCTGCAGGTGAAGTTGGATCCGGAGGGTCGACACCGGCTTAAGTTCCAGAGCGGCCACTATACTCGCATGCCCCAGCCCCAGGAGGTGTCGAACACCTTGGGCGATCCCGGCCTCGAGTTGGTGAAAGCCTGGCAATACGGGATCGGCTACGAGATCGAGGTCGACCCCTACCTCACCACCGATCTGCAGATGTATTATCGCCGCATGTGGGACGGCATCACGAACAACCGGAATTACGTCAATGGGGGCAGTGAGCCCCGCATTCACAATGAAGGCTGGGGCCGGGCCTACGGCATCGAGTTGATGGTGCGGGCGAATCCCGGACCCAAGCCCTACTATGGCTGGATCGCCTACACCCTCAACCGCAGCGAGCTCTACGATGGGGATCGGCCCGAAGATGGCTGGACCTTGTTCAACCTCGACCAAACCCACATCCTCAACACCGTGCTGGGCTACAAGTTTGGCTATGGCTGGGTCACAGGGCTGACCATTCGACTCGTCAGCGGGACGCCGACCACCACCCTGGAAGGGGCCCGCTTCGATGTGGATACGGGGGATTATCGAGCTTTTCGTAGCGAGAAGAACGACGCCCGCAAGCCTCCCTTCTTTCAGGTCGATTGGCGTATCGAGAAACGCATCGCCCGGGCGAGGACCGCCTGGGTCTGGTATGTGGATGTGATGAACCTAACCAATCACGAGAACACCGAGTTCTACATTTATCAGTATGACTTCCGGGCCCGGACCAGCTTGCCTGGCTTGCCCTTCTTCCCTTCCCTCGGTTTGGAGTACACGTGGTGAGAATCGGGATCCTGCTCATCGCCGCGACGGCCACGGCTTGCCTGGGGGAATTGGAGTCCTCCCAAAGGGTGAGTCGAACCCGGATTTTAGCCATTCAGGCCGAGCCACCCACGATGATGCTGGGGGCGACGACCCGGTTGCGGGCCCTGGTGGCGACGCCGCCGGGGGAGGAGGTCGCGGAAACGGCCCTCCGGTGGCTCGACTGTGGTGGCGAAACCCGGCCCGATGAAAGCCGAGATCTGTGCCAGGAGAACCCGGAGCGCAGCTTGGGAACCGGCTTTGAGGTGGACTACCAGCTCCCCGAAAACCTGGACCCCAGCCTGGTGGCTGAACAGTCCTTTACCGGCGGCTACTGGCAACGGGTGAGTTTGCAGGTCGCCGGGGCCGGGGAGAACTTTGACCGGGCTTTTAAACGGGTGGTGGTCCAGCTCCCCGCCCCGGGCCCGGTCCCGCCGGCCGAAGCCCCCAACCAGAACCCGAACATGGTGGAGCCCGTCGTCGAGATCCTCAAAAAGAACAGCGATGAAGTGGAGGCGGTTCTGGGGCCCGACGAAGCCCTGAAGCCGGATCTGCGCTACCGGTTCAGTTTCGACTTTCCCCTCGAAGACCACGAAGCCTTCATTCGGCGCTACGTGGATTTATCCGGCCTCGATTTGGCCAAGGTTGATGACCTCTCTGAGGAGGATTGGCTCCAACGACTCCGGCAGGAGGAGACCTTTGAGAGCCTACGCATGCGGGCTTACAGTACCGATGGTCGCATCGGCGAGACCCAGTTAGGGACCACCAAAAACGAGGGCGTTGAGCCCGGTGAGCGGAGCTACTACCCCTTTCATTGGCAATTCAGCATTCCCCTGACCGAGGGCTTTGAAGAGACGCCTCGAGCCGAGCCTTTGCCCGCGGAGATCCGGCTTTGGTTCATCGTCTATGATGGCCGCGGTGGCATCGACTGGTTGGCTTGGAGTCGAGCCCTCGAGCCTTAGTTAGCTGCGCTTTCGGATCAGATTGAGACCGTCCCGGACGCTCAGGATGACCTGTTCCACCCGGTCATCGGCCGCCACCTTTTCATTGAAGGCAGCGAGGGCATGGTCGCTGGGTGCCTGGGGGTTCAGTACATTGCCCGACCAGAGCAGGTTGTCGGCCACCATGACGCCGCCAGGTCTGAGTTTGGGCAGCAGAAGATCGAAGTAGTTGGCGTAGTTTGCTTTGTCCGCGTCGATGAACACGAAATCGATGGGCTCGCTGAGATCGGCGAGGGTTTCGAGAGCCGGCCCTAGCCGCAATTCGATCTGCTGATCCTGACCCATCTTTTGCCAGGCCTCTTGGCCTAAGGCCGTGCACTCGGCGTCCACATCGCAGGTGATCAGTTTGCCGGACTCGGTGAGCCCCTCGGCGATCCAGCTGCTGGCGTAGCCCGTAAAGGTGCCCACCTCCACGGCGAGGCGTCCACCGCTCAATGCGGTCAGGGTTTTGAGGGTCTGGCCCACCAAGGGACCACTGAGCATCTGGGGCACCTGCATGCGGGCATAGGTCGCTTCCCGCAGCCAAGTTCGGACGGGATGATCGGCCACCGAATGGCTGCGAGCATAATCTTCGATCGCATCGGGAACGAGGGTGAGCATGGTATGGACTCCTTCAAAAGGGCGTCAGCCTATAGGCCGAGCAAGGCGACTTGAAAACCGCGACCAGCCGGCGCTCGGCAGCTTGGTTTATTGACAGATGTCGCCGCGGATCACTCCTCGCAGGTCTGTCCCGATGGCTCACAGGTGACCCAGTCAACGCAGGCCCAGCAGCCATCACGAATAACGCTGACGGTGCCATGTTCGCAGACTGGGCGGGTGCAACGACAGGTCAGTCGGTCCTCGGTGGCACAACCATGGGGCGTGCAGGCCTGAACGCAGTCCTCGCAGCCATCACAGCTGGGGTGGGCGCAGTGATTACAGCTGTGGCTTGCCGGACAGTCTGCGTCATTCTCGCAGGCGCCCTCGCCCCGGGGCATGCAGGTCTCGATGCGCACGCACTCCCAGCACCCCCCTTGGACCGCTGGGATGTCTGCACCACAATCCGGCATTCCAATTTCACACATGAGTTCCCCGCCGTCATCGCAGGATTCATCACGCCCGGGACCGCCTTCGGGCACGCAGGTTTCTTCGTCGACGCAAAGCCAGCAACCGTCGATAATCGCCGGGATGTAACCCATATCGCAAACGGGCTCGGCCATGCGGCAGGTGAGTTCACTGCCATCATCACAGAAGGTCACCCGTCCCGCACCGGCCGGGCGGCACGTGCGGCTATCCACACAGACCCAACAACTGTCTTGAATCGCTAACATCTCGCCGGCGCCACAGGGGGGCTCCTGGGCCGGACAGGTTCGCCGCGTGCCATCATCGCAGCGTTCATCCCGGGCCGGAGCACCGGCGTCGGGGGGTGCGGAACCCGCGTCGGCGGCCGGCGCTTGGCCCGTGTCAGTTCCTGCGCCGCTATCTTCAACGGGCTCGGGGCCGCTGTCGGTCACGGTGTTCCCCGAGTCCGCGGCTGCCGCCGGTCCGGCGTCGGCCTCCACATTGTCCTCCGCTGGACATGCGGCGATCAGGCTCAAGGTGAGGCAAGTGGCGATCGTATATCTCATGACGAGCTCCCTAGGCAGCCTGCCAGCTTGCCCGCCTAAAGGGCAAGGTGGGACAATTGCGGCTGTCGCAGGCCTCGGCTATGACTCTCGCGCCTTCTAGGAGGATTCTTGCGTTACCCTGCCCTGCTTCTCTCGCTCTTTGTGCTCGCTTGTGCACCCGATGACAGCAATCTACCCGGCGAATTGGGGGGGGAGCCAGAGCCGCCCCCGCCCTACGACCCGATGCCTGCGTGGGCGGATTTGGAAGCCGAGGCTTGGACCGAGATCAACCCCGGTTGGAACACCCTCTGCTCTCGAGGTCAGCCTTGGGGCTTCTTCGTGCGTCCCGGGGACCCGAAGAAGGTGGTGGTTGAGTTTCAAGGCGGTGGCGCCTGTTGGAACTTTGGCACCTGTTCCGTCGCCGACGCCATCTTTAAGGACAACATCGATGATGTTCGCCAGGCCGTGATGGCGGGCACCTTTAGTGGGATCTATGACCAAAATAATGACGACAATCCGATCAAGGGGTGGACCCACGTGTTTGTGCCCTACTGTACCGGTGACATCCACTGGGGCGAGTCGGAGATGCTCTACGAACAAGAGGGTGTAGAGTCTTTCAATCTGCACCACAAAGGGGCCAACAACAGCCGGGCGATGATGTACTGGCTGAGCCAGCAAGGGATCGTGGCGCCCGAAAAGATCTTTGTGACCGGCTGTAGCGCTGGGTCCTACGGCAGTGTGGGCTGGGCACCTTATTTGATGCAGCAGTACCCGGCAGCGAAGGTTGTTCAGATGGGGGACTGTGGAGCCGGTGTGATCACCGACAGCTTCCTCAGCGACTCCTTTCCGGTTTGGGAAGCCCGCAAAATGCTACCCGAATGGATTCCTGCCTTACACCCGGACACGGTCGACCTTTCAAACATGGCCCTCTACGACCTCTATCGGGAGATCGGCAATCACCACAGTGATCAGCGAGTCAGTCAATACAACACGATCTATGACAGCACGCAGGTGACTTACTTCCGCTACATGGGCGCGGGCGGTGATGGTGACCCCAGGGAGAACTGGCGTGCCGGCATGCTCGATTCCATGAAGCGAATCGCCGACAGCACCGAGAACTTCCGCTACTTCATCGCCGAGGGGGAAGATCACTGCATCCTCCACCGCGACAGTTTTTATACGGTCAGCGAAGACGGCACGAGCTTGGTGGATTGGATCAACAGCATGCTCGACGATGACACCGTCGAGAACCCGAGCTGTGAGAACTGCGAACCTGCGCTCCTTGAATAGCACAGTGGTTTCAGGGAAAGGCTGGAGGGCTTCTTTTCCTGAGGACCGAAAGAGACTCGGTCGAGCCTAGTCGACGACGAGTCCGAGGGTGTAGTTGTAGTCGCCCACCGACCCTTGGCTCACCAGCGCATCGGCTTGAGGCGCAAGGCCGGTCTCGATCTCGTTGGCGAGGGTCTCTCCCGCAATCGATGCTGCGAACTGTTTGGCTGCTCTCAACAAAGGTTCGTCCCCCTGCAGGGTCAAGCGAATGCGGGCCACATAGTCGAGGTTTTGGTCTTTGCGCAGCGTCTGAATTCGGTTGATCAACTCCCGGGCATAGCCCTCGGTGATCAGGTCGTCGGTGAGCTCGGTGTCGAGGAGAACGGTGCCGACCGGACCGCCGGCCACGGCGAAGTTGCCTTCTGCCGTCACACTGACCGTGACGTGTTCCTGGGTCAGCCCAAAGCGCTCCCCATCATCGAGGGTGATCTCGTAGGCGCCGTCGCTGGCAAGCTGGGCCCGCACCTGGCCTGCATCGGCTGCGTCTAGGGCTTTGCGTACCAGCGGCATCCGCTTGCCAAAGATCGGTCCGAGGGCCCGGTAGTTGGGCTTCACCTCAAATTGGACTCGGTCTCCTGCGTCCTGGCTAAAGCGCAGCTCCTTCACGTTGACCTCATTGAGGATGAGCCCCTCGTAGGGCTGCATCCGGGCGGCCAAACCGGTGGAGGCGGGAATGACTTCAGCGAGGGCGAGGGGCTGGCGAATCTTGAGCTTATGGTGGGTTCGGGTGCTGAGGGCGAGACTGCAGATCTCCCGGACAGCGGCCATGTCTTCGCTTAAGGGGCGGTCGATGAGCTCGGTCTGCACTTCGGGCCAATCGCAAAGGTGGACGCTCTGCTCGGCCCCATCGATCTGCCCGACCATCAGGTTCTGGTGCAGCTCTTCGGCCAGAAAAGGCACGAAGGGCGCAATGAGCCGACTCATGGTCACCAGGACCTCGTGAAGGCTGTGGTAAGCGTCCCACTTGTCCTGGTTCTTCTCACCACTCCAGAAGCGCTCCCGGCTGCGCCGCAACCACCAATTGCTCAAGGCATCGGTGAGGTGGATGATCGCTGCCGCCGCCTCGTGAATGGCGTAGGCGTCCATCTTCGCCGTCACCGTCTCCACGGTGAGTTGAAGTTCGGAGAGAATCCAGCGGTCGAGAAGGCAGCGCTCGGTGCCCGGGCGCTGAGGCGAGGTGGCGGGCTCGAAGCCGTCGATGTTGCCGTAGATGACGAAGAAGGCGTAGACGTTGTGGAGTTTTAGCAAGAACTCCTGCTGGGACTGACGGACCGCCTCTGGGCTGTAGCGGGTGTTGTTCCAGGGCGCGTTCGCCGCATAAAAGTACCAGCGCATCGCATCGGCACCGCTGCTGTCGAGGATGGCATCCGGAGGCGTGTAGTTGCCCTTCGATTTGGATTCCTTCTTCCCCTTCTTGTCGCAGACATGACCCAGGACGATGCAGTTCTTGTAAGGGTGCGCACCCTCCTTGTCTTCGAACAACAAGGTGCTCACCATCAACAAGGAGTAGAACCAGCCTCGGGTTTGGTCGATGGCTTCCGAGATGAAATCGGCGGGCCAGTTTTGCTCGAAAGCCTCGGTCCCTTGGTGGGGGTAGCCCCATTGGGCGAAGGGCATGCAGCCGGAATCAAACCAGCAATCGATGACCTCAGGCACCCGATGCATGGTGCCACCACAGGATTCGCAGGGGACCTCCACCTCGTCGATCCATGGTTTGTGGACGATGAGGTGCTCGCTTAGACTCGGATCTTCTTTCTGAGCCGCTTCGAAATGAGCAAAGGCCTTGGGGTTGAGGGCACGGATTTCATCACAGCTGGAAAAGGCGCTGCGATCTTCACAAGTGGAGCATTCCCAGATGGGGAGTGGGGTGCCCCAGAAGCGCTCTCGGCTCAAAGCCCAGTCGACATTGTTGTCTAGGAAGTCGCCAAAGCGACCGTCTTTGATGTGGCCGGGAACCCAGTTGATGGCTTGATTGCTGGCCTTGGCCCGCTCGATCACCTCGGTGGTGCGGATGAACCAGGCCGGGCGGGCGTATTGGATGAGGGGGTCGTCGTCGGCCCGCCAGCAAAAGGGGTAGTCGTGCCGATAGGTTTTCTCTTCAAACAACAGACCACGGTGTTGCAGAGCCCGGATGATGGTCCGGTCCGCATCCTTGCAAAACAGCCCTTCCAGCTCACCCGTACCTGGCAAAAACTTACCGTCGGGGCCGATGAGCTGGAGGAGGCCCACGCCGTGTTTCATCGCCGCCCGGTTGTCATCTTCACCAAAGGCGGGGGCGGTGTGGACGATGCCCGTACCGGCGCTGGTGGTGACGAAGTCCGCATCGATGACCAAGTGATGATCACCGCCTTCGGGAACAGCGAAGTCGAAGAGGGGCTGGTAGCGTTGACCCAGCAGCTCCTCGCCGGACACGGTTTTGAGCACTTCGTAGCTGTCTTGACCCAGGACTTTATCCAGGAGGTCCTCGGCGAGAATCAGGACCTCGTCGTCCCGGCGAGCATAGGCGTAGCGGAGGTTTTTGCGCACGGTGAGGGCGCAGTTGCTGGGCAGCGTCCAGGGGGTGGTCGTCCAGGCGAGGAAGAAGGTCTTGTCCTCCCCTTCGAGGGGAAAACGAACGGTGATGCTGGGGTCGTCTATGGGCCGGTAGCCCAGGCCAACTTCGGCGCTCGAGAGGGCGGTGCCACCTTGGGGCCACCACCAAACCACCTTTTTGCCCTGATAGAGCAGACCCCGGTCGAAGAGGGTCTTTAGGGCCCACCACACGCTCTCCACATAGGATTTGTGGTAGGTCACGTAGGCTTCTTCGAGGTTGACCCAAAAACCGATGCGCTCGGTGAGCTCCTGCCAGACGTCGGTGTAGGTAAAGACCGAGTCGATACAGCGGCGGGTGAAGGCCTCCAGACCGTAGTCAAGGATGGCTTCTTTGCCGTGAATTCCGAGGGATTTTTCCACCTCCACCTCGACGGGTAATCCGTGGGTGTCCCAGCCGGCTTTGCGGTTCACAAGATAGCCCCGCATGGTTTTGTAACGGGGCAGGAGGTCTTTGATGACCCGGGTGAGGACGTGCCCGTTGTGCGGGGTGCCATTGGCCGTCGGTGGGCCTTCGAAGAAGATATAGGGCTTGGCCCCTTGCCGGGCCGTTAGGCTCTTTTCGAAGATGCCGGCTTCTTTCCAGAATTTCAGGATCCGAGCTTCGAGTCCTGGGAAATCCTTCGTCTGCTCCACGGCCTTGAACATGGCGACTCGCTCCTCGGGGCCCGCTTTCTTTGCGCTGGCCAAAAGAAAGAATCAACGGCTGTTCCCAGTGAATGCCAGGGCCTTCTCCCGGTCTAAGATTCTCGATACAAGGATCTTAGGAGCACGGAATGACCCATGTGATCGGCCTCTTTGTCTTACTCGCTGGCCCCAGCAGTGTGCCTGCAAAGGGCTCCGCACCTTCGAAGGCCCCGGCGGTCAAGTTGCCGGCCGTCCCCAAGGTCAATGTTCCAAAGTTGCCCAGCCCAGGCCTGGCGAAACCGGCGAAGCCCTTAGCCACCAAGGGCAAGTTGAAGCCGATGCGCCCCCGGGCCTTCTACAAACTGCGTCGCCGCCTTCGCCAGGCTCAGGGCGCCCAGGCTCGCCTGCGAGTCCTCAAGCGTGGGCTGAAGAAATGGCATGTGGATCTCAACCAAAGCGAGTTGCTCATCAAAGGCTTCAAGGGGGAGCAGGTTCGCATCGCTGCCTTTAAGGTGATCCGGCCGAAAATGGTGTCGAAGCGGCAGGGGATGGTTGGTTGGTGGGCCGTCGACGGCGCCAACTTTCGACCGGCCCAAGTTCGCCGGTTTCAAGGGCTGTTTCACAGTAAGAACGGCAAGAGTATCGTCGATTTCGGCGGCAGTCAGCTCAAGCCCTAAGGTAACCTAGATCTTCTCGGCGCGTCGTGAAGACCAGGTGTAGGCAGGTCCAAACGTAAAAGGCATTTTGACCAAACCAACCGTCCAGGACGGGGGCGTAGCCGGCCCGCCACAAGAAGAAGCTGATGAGCATGATGCCATTGACCGTCAGCACATCCCGTACATAGGGCCCCATACGCTCCGGTTTGCCGGCGAAGCGCAAACCGTAGAACAGATACCAGTTGAGGTAGTGATACAGAATGATCGCACCCCAAAGGGTATCTGCGGGGATGCGCCGCCCGGCCAGATAGAAACCTGCGAGGATCAGCCAGGCGCCAGCAAAGTAGGCTGAGATCCCGTCGCTTCTCCATTGTCGCAGCGGTGCCAGCGCCAGTCGGGCAAGCCAAAGGGCGAGACTTAAAGCAAAGGCAAAGCCCAGACCTTCAAAAGCGTAGAGGTGTTCCAGTTCGTAGGCTGCGAGCATCAGCAGCGCAGGAAGGATCTCGAGGAGGCCTTGGAGCGTGGCCCGGCCGCCCATCAGATGCCGCTCATCACTGAGCATATGCCAGGCAAAATAGATGCTCGTGACCGCAGCCAGGAGCAGGGCGTCCTGGGTCAACCAGTAGCCGCCAGCAAAGACGAGGACCGCGAGACCGTAGCTGAGGAGGAGGGTGCGGCTGACCTTTTTTGCCTTGAAGCGATAGAGGTAGGCGATCACGAAATGGCCCTGGCCCACCACGATGAACAACAGGACCATGTCTTTTGGCGCAAGCAGCAGGGCACAGGCGACGGTGATCAGACCGCTGATCAACTTCTCGCTACTGCGGGGGTATTGGAGCAGCCAGGTCATCGGGGCTTTCTCCCTCGCTGCAAAATTGGGCGCTCAAGCCCGTACCAACTGGCCGCGCCGAGACCGATGGCGGCGATAAACATCGCGGGGACCTGAACCCAAGGACTGCTGATGCCTTGTTCAAAGAGGAGGACGCTGACCACCATGAAACCGAGCATGTGCAACAGGTAGAGACCGTAGCTGATCCGTCCCAGCCAGACAGGGATGGGGTGACTCAGGAAGCTGTGGAGCCCTCTGGGTAGACCGGTGAGGGCGAGGCCAAGCCAGCCGCCAAAACCCAAGGCCAGAAGGCTGAAGCCGCCCACAGCGAGCCCCGGTCGGTTGATGCCGAGAAGGGGAGCGACGGGGTCCTGCCAGGCCAGCAGGCCCAAGCCGATGAAGGCCAGCGGGCTCAGGTAGCAGCTGAGCTGGCGGAGGCGGGCCGGCGAGCACCGCTCCGGGTGCCGTTGGGCCCAGGCGACAAAAGCGCCGGCCGCAAAGTCATCCAAGCGAAAGGGCGTGACGTGATAGATCAAGCCTTCGATGGGCATCTGCTGCAGCGCCAACAGTTTCAGCGCCGGTAGGCCCAGGACCAAGCCGGCGAAGACCTTACCTAGATGGCGGCGGGGGAGACGCAAGATGACGAGGGGCCACAGGAGGTAGAAGTGGGCTTCCACACCCAAGGACCAGCTGGGGGTCAGGATCCAACTCCAAAAGGGCTGGTCAGTGAAGTTGTGACTCAAGGTGGCGAATCGCCAAAGAGCCAGGCCTTCTGGGTCGTGCTGCAGCGGACCGGGCAAGTGCGGACCGAGCCCAAAGGCGATGAGTAAGGTCACAAAATACAGGGGGAGAATTCGCAGGGCTCGCCGGCGATAAAAGGTCCGGAGACTGGCCCCTTGCGGGAGTTCGAGGAGAATTCGACTGATCAGATAGCCGGAAAGAACAAAGAAAAGGTCCACACCGGCCCAGCCGACTTCCCAAAAACTTCTGGGGCTCTTCTCGGTGATGGCCGTCAGAAAAGACTGAGGATCACCATTGGCCCACAACACCCATTGGGCGTGCAGCACCATGACCATCAGGATGGCCAAGGCCCTAAGGCCGTCCAACTGGGGAAGATATCCGCCGCGCCAAGCGCCGGGCTGAGGCTGTTGGTTCACGGCACCAGCCTGCGTCAGCTTGAGGGCTCGATCAAGGTAGCGGCTTTGTGGCATGGTCGCCGGGCCGAAGGAGTTTGGTATGCGCGCTGTCTCAATGCTTGCTGTGGGGGTCCTGTTCTGTGCTTGTCCGAGCGAGACGCCGGATGGGGATGCGGGGGTCGCGCTCGATACGGGCCCAGGGGGCGGCGGTGCCATGGATGGGGGTGTTGATCCGGCCGACACGGGTGTTGCTCCCGACGGGGACGCCGGTGGTGGCGATGCCGTTGATGGGGGGGGTGATCCGGTCGATGGCGGCCTTGTTGAGGACGCCGGTGCTGTCGTTGTCGACGCGGGGCCCGTTGAGGGCACCCAAATGAGCGGCACCGTCCGCGACTTTCAGTCTCAGGTCGGCGTGCCCGGGGTTCGAGTTTGTGTCTACGAGCAGCCGGAGTTTCCCTGCACGACCAGCGACCAGGACGGCGCCTATAGTCTCATCGTTCCCCCAGGCGAGTTGGTGATGATCTTCGACCAAGGCGAGAATCCTGTGATTCCGCAACTCATGCCGCTTATCATCGGTGAAGCGCCTTTCGGCTGGAACCAGATCGTGATCAATCAGCAGGCCAGCGGCATGATGTTCCAGCTTTGGGGCCAAGAAAACGACCCGACAAAGGGAAGCGTGGCGGTGACCAGTTTTGTGGCGCCGCGGGAGTCCGATGGCCTGCAGGGCGCGGTGGCTGCGATCGATCCGGTGCGTGGCGCTGGGCCCTTCTATACCGCCAATGGATTTCCCAGCGCCGGCGCTTCGGTGACCGACACTAATGGCCTTGCGGCTTTCCTGAACGTGGATCCGGGCGAAGGTTTCACAGCCACCGTCACCAAGGAGGGCTGGACCTGTGAGGTGCCGAGCGACCGAGAGCCCAACAGCTTCCCGGTGGTAGCCGGTCACCTCACCAGCGTCACTCGCCGGTGCACCGAATAGCCGACCTAATCGCGGTCTCGGTCTTTGAGTTTGGCGTGCAGGGCCTGGCGACTGATCCCAAGGCAGCGGGCCGCTTCTGATTTTTTGCCGCGGCAGTGTTTCAGGGTTGCGTCGACGATGCGCTGTTCGAAGGCGCGCATTTGATCCTTCAGGCTGACGCTGCCATCGGCGATGATGTCCAGGCTGCGGGGGGCGACTTCCTGTCGAAGTTCGGGTGAGCAGCGATTGAGCTCGATGGCCTCACCGGGCGGCGTAAGGGCCACGAGTCGCTCTGCCTCTCGGCGCAGCTGCCGCACATTACCCGGCCAGTGATAGGCCTCAAAGCGTTCCACCACTTCTGGGGCGATCCCCCGGATCGGCTTTTGCCACGCTTCGCTGGTCTGCGCGACAAAGCGTTCCAGCATCAAGGGAATGTCCAGCAGTCGCTCCCGCAGGGGGGGGACGGTGACTTGGACCGAGAAGAGTCGATAGTAGAGGTCTTCCCGAAAGCTACCGTCGGCCACCTTGGCTTCTAGATCTTGATTGGTCGCTGACAACAAGCGGAAGTGGTAGTGGACCAGCCGCTGACCACCCACTCGGCGCCCTTCTTTTTGCTCCAATGCGCGCAGGAGCTTTGCCTGCAGGGCCAAAGGCATTTCACCCACTTCATCGAGAAAGAGCGTGCCGCTCGCGGCCATCTCCAAAAATCCGGGTTTGCTTTTCTCTGCCCCCGTAAAAGCCCCCCGTTCATGGCCAAAGAACTCACTCTCGATGAGGTTTTCTGGGATGGCCGCGCAATTGACGGCCACGAAGGGGCGCCCTGGGTCGCCGGAGAGTTGGTGTAGTCGCCGGGCCACCAGCTCCTTGCCCGTGCCATTCTCGCCGGTGATCAAGACGGCCGCAGGGGTTGGTCCGAGGGCTTCGATCTCATCGAGGATCTGAATCATCTGTGGGTCACTGGCGATAAAGGAGCGGCTGCGATCGGGTAGGGACGCGAGCTCTCGACTCAGTTCGGCGCCGAGCGCGACCAGGCGATCCTGGGCCCAGACGGACTCGATGGCGTGGGAAAGGCCGTCGGCTAGCCCTTCGAGGCGCTCTTGGTCCTGATCGCTAAAGCCGCCCTCCTTGTTGAGCACTTCGATAACCCCCACGACCTCAGAGCCCATGGCTCGGCTGCGGACGGGTACACAGAGGATGTTTTGGAGTTGGAAGCCGGTGGCCTTCTCAGCCTGCTGATGGGAGGGGGCTGCGGGGTTGGGCTCATTGTCGATCACTGCTTCGCCGCTGGTCGCCACTCGGCCGGCGATGCTTTTGGGGTCGCTGACCTCGATCTCTCCTTCGGAGATCCCCGTGCCATACTTGGCGCCCAAGGTGTCGTCTTCGGGGTCGGCTAGGAAGATGGAGCAACGCTCACAGTGAAAGAGCTTGGGGAGCAGCTCCACGAAGACTCGAATCAGTCGATCATGGGTTTCCTCCCGACCGAGATCGGCGAGAGATTGCACCCGGTGCTGGACGTGTTGGAGCCGTTCGCCAAAACCAAGAGTGTCCATGCTTCTTTCCTTTTGACCTGATTCCTTGACTGGTGCTTACCATTTTTAACAACGACAAGTTAACTTGTCCTTCTTGACCCCCGAGGCAGGGCTTCCTAGTTCAGGGAGAGGAGAGACGAGATGGCAGTTCGAGCGAAGGTGTTGGGCACTGGGAGTTATCTGCCGCCTAAGGTGGTCACGAATGACGACCTCGCACAGATCATGGATACCTCTGACGAGTGGATCCAACAGCGCTCCGGGATCAAGGCCCGCCGTTTCGTCGATGAAGGGGTTGTGACGAGTGATTTAGCTTTCGAAGCCTCAAAGGCCGCCCTCGCTTCGGCCGGGCTCGAAGCCAGCGATCTGGACATGATCATCGTCGCGACCTTTACGCCGGATCACTTCTTTCCCGGTCTCTCCAGCTTCCTGCAGCGCAAACTCGGGCTCGATGCCACCCCCGCGATGGACCTGCGTTGCCAATGTACCGGCTTCGTTTATGCCCTGCAGACAGCGCGGGCCTTCGTGGAGTCTGGTATTTATCAACGGGTTCTTGTTTGTGGCGCTGAACTTCATTCCCGAGGCTTGGAGTTCACGGACCGGGGGCGGGATACGGCCGTTTTGTTTGGTGATGGGGCGGGAGCGCTCATTCTCGGGCCGAGCGAGGCCGGTGACGGGATTCTCAATTGTCGTGTGTATGCCCAAGGTGAGCACGCTGAACGGCTCTGGATGGATGCGCCGGGACTGGCCTATCAGGGGCTGACCAACGCCCAGATGATTGCCGAGGGTCGGCAGGTGCCCTCGATGGACGGTCGTTTCGTCTTTAAGAATGCCGTGGCTCGCATGCCGGAAGTACTTCTGGAGACGCTAGGGGAATGCAGCCTAGGTCTTGATGACGTGGACCACTTCCTCTTTCATCAAGCGAATCTACGCATCAATGAGATGGTTGCCCGCAAGTTAGGCGCCGATCCCAGCAAAGTGCACAACAACATCCAAGTGACCGGGAACACCAGTGCGGCCACTCTGCCGATCCTCTTCGACCAGATCATCCGGGAGGGTTTGGTTGCGCGGGGTCAATTGGTGACCATGACGGGATTCGGCAGCGGGTTTACTTGGGGCAGCTGCGTCATGCGCTACTAGGCGCCGAGACCGACCAGGCGCAGGACAGCCCAGACGAGCCAAGACGCGAGCAGTGCCGGCTCAACCGCAGACCACAGCATGCGAGCTTGTGGGCCCGCCACCAAGCGACGGTGGTTTTGGGGAATCAAGCTCAAGAGGACGCAGGCCGTTAGGATGGCGAAGAGGAAGGGGCCAAAGAGGTGTGCGTCGAAGGCCTGGCTCCATTGAAGATGACCCATATGAACGAAGGCTCGGGTGAGGCCGCACCCAGGGCAGTTCAGGTCGGTCCAGCGACGAAAGATACAGATGATGGGGCCGCTGTGGACCACCGTTGTTGGGACGAGGGCCGATACCAGGAGGATGAGGGCGCTGACGGTCCGGCCGGTCCGGCTGAAGAGACCGTCGACCCATAGTGCTGGGCTCTGTTCTCGGGGGGCAGGGGGGGCGTCATGGGTCGTCGTCGATTCGATGGCCGCCTCACTTCACCAAAGGGCGACCCAGAACATCGGGCAGCTGATTGGTCGCGATCAGGACGATGTCGTAGAGGGCCCAAAGTCCACAGCCACCGAAGGTCAGGAGCTTCAAGGTACCCAAGAGACGGTAGCCGAGATAAAAGCGATCCAGACCGAGAAAGCCGGTCAGGACCGCGAGGATCAGGGCCAGGATCCAGTGACATGGCTCCATCGGTTCGGCGTCTTCGCCCACAGTACCCCCTTCACTTCTGTTAAGTGTGGGAGTGGAACCGCCGGGTCAAGACCTTGGGAGCGGGCTCCCCCGGCAGTGTACATTTGTGCCAGGGCCCGGTGAGGTCTAGTCTGTTGCCATGATTCGTGTCGTCTGTTTCGGGCTTGCCATGGTCTTCGTGATGGCTTGCGAAGACCCCGAGCCGCTCCCCCCCACGCCGGAGGAGTTGGCCCGCCTCATGGATCCCCAGACCTGTGGGGAGTGTCATCCGGCTCACCTCAGCGAATGGGCTGGCTCGATGCACGCCTACGCCAGCGAGGACCCGGTATTTTTGGCCATGAACGCCAAGGGGCAGCGGGAAACCGGCGGGCAGCTCGGTTCTTTCTGTGTTCAATGCCATGCGCCTGTAGCCGTTCGCACGGGGGCCACGACGGATGGATTGAACCTGGCCGAGCTCCCGGCCGCTATGAAAGGGGTCACCTGTTACGCCTGTCATGCCGTGTCTGCGGTGGAAGGAAGTCACAACAACCCACTGGTCTTTAGTGACGATGGTGTGATGCGAGGGGGCTTTGCCGACGCGGCTGAGAATCCGGTGCACGCCTCGAGCTACAGCAACCTCCACGACCGAGATCACCTCGCCAGTGCCGATCTCTGTGGCAGTTGCCATGATATCGTGAACCCTCTGGGTGTTCACCTCGAACAGACCTACAAAGAGTGGAAAGACAGCCTGTTCAGCGATCCGACCAACCCGGACCGCTCCACTTGTAATCGCTGCCATATGCCCGGTCGCACCGATGTGATCGCGGACTACGAGGGGGTGTCTTTGCGTCGCCACCATGATCACCGCATGCCTGGTGTGGATGTGGCCCTGACCCCGTTCCCAGATCGGGAAGGCCAGCGGGCCGCAGTCCAGTTGAGCTTAGACACCACGCTGTCAGCCAGACTTTGTGTGGGTTGGGATGGGGAAAACACCCGTTTGTTGGTGCAGATGGAGAACATGGGCGCCGGGCACGCATGGCCCAGCGGTGCGGTTCAGGATCGGCGGGCATGGATCGAGATCATTGGTCACGAGGGGGATACCCTGCGTTTCTCCACAGGTCAGGTCGCCGATGGTGAGCCGATGACGAATCTCAAGGCTGAGGACCCCCAGATGATCACCTTTGGCGCCACGGGATACGATGCTGAGGGCAATGTGACCCATGACTTCTGGGATATGGTGCGCACCGAGTCCGATTTGATGCCTTCGCCTATCCCCCACCTTCGCGGGATCGATACGGGGGAAAACCACCGCAACTACAACCTGTCCTTTCCGGGCGCCGTCGATCGGGTGGAGATGCGGGTGCGGTTGCGACCCATGGGCCTGGAGATCCTCCAGGAACTCATCGATCATGAGGGCTTAGATCCGGCTGTGAAGGCGGCCATGCCGACTTTTGATTTGGGCTCAACGCGCCTGGTCTGGACCCCTGAAGCGGCCGACCAGAGCGGCTGCGTGCCAGCCCTTTCCCGCTAAAGTCTCGAAGCCCTTTTCCTTCGGCTCATTCAGCGCGAACAGCCCCCATGAATCCGATCCTTTGGCAGCCCCATCCCCAGCAGGTCCAGCAAGCGGCCATCACCCACTTTCGCCAAACGATGGCGAAGAAATATGACCTCGAGTTGCCCGACTACCGGGCCCTTCATCGCTGGAGTATCGCCGACCGTGGTCGTTTCTGGCGGGAGATTTGGGCGCTGGGTGGCTGTGTTGGCGAAGGCGAGCTCGAGCCCCCCTTGGGGGCGGATCACATGCCGGGAGCCCAGTGGTTTCCTCAGCTTCGGCTCAACTTTGCAGAGAACCTTCTTCAGCGTCGGGACGATGGTTTGGCCATCCATTTTCGTTGTGAGGAGTCGACCGAGCGCAATCTGAGCTTCGCTGAGCTTCACGACCAAGTGGCCAAAGTCGCCGCCGGCTTTCGTCGCCTCGGACTGCAGCCCGGCGACCGAGTGGCCGCCTTCGTGCCCAATATTCCCGAGACGGTCATCTCCATGCTCGCAGTCACGAGCCTGGGTGGCGTGTGGACGAGTTGCTCCCCGGATTTCGGGGTCCAGGGGGTCTTGGATCGTTTCGGTCAGGTCGAGCCCCGCTTCTTCATCGCCGCCGATGGCTATCAGTTTAAGGGCCGCCATTTCGACCGAAGACCCCAGCTCCGCGAGATCTTGGCTGGCCTCCCCAGCGTGGAGCGCTGTTTGGTGATCCCCTACTTGGAGGAGCGCCCGGATCTGCAAGGACTGGGGGATTGCCAACTGTTGAGCCAATGGCTCGAGCAGGAGGAAAGCCCCGAGTTGTCCTTCGTTCGCCTGCCCTTCGATCATCCCCTCTACATCATGTACTCCTCGGGCACGACGGGGATCCCCAAGGCCATCGTTCACGGTGCGGGTGGAACACTGCTCCAACACGTCAAGGAACACCGCCTCCACACCAACTTGGGGCCCGATGACCGTCTCTTCTATTTCACCACCTGCGGCTGGATGATGTGGAACTGGTTGGTGAGCGCATTGGCTGGCGGGACCGCCATCATGCTCTTTGACGGCAACCCCTTTCATCCGGGGCCCGAGGTCCTCTTTCGCTGGGCTCAGGACCAAGGCATCACGGCCTTTGGCACCAGCGCAAAGTATATCGATGCGGTCAAAAAGAGCGGGCTCGTCCCGAAGGACCACTTCGATTTATCTAAGGTAAAGACCTTGCTGTCCACGGGCTCGCCCTTGGTCCCCGAGAGGTTTGATTTTGTCTACGAAGCCATCGGCGACCATCTCTGTGTCAGCAGCATCACCGGTGGAACCGACATCATCTCATGTTTTGCCTTGGGCCATCCGGCCGGGCCCGTTCGTCGCGGCGAGTTACAGGTCAAGGGCTTGGGCATGGACGTGGCGGTCTTCGACGGGGAGGGCCAGGCGATCGTGGGTCAGCCCGGTGAGCTTGTTTGCCGCCAGGCCTTCGTCTCCATGCCCATCGGATTTTGGCGCGATGACGACAATCAGCGCTACCGGGCCGCTTATTTCGAGGACTTTGAGGGAATCTGGACCCATGGGGACTGGGTGGAAGAGACCGAGTCCGGTGGGCTCATCGTCTACGGACGCAGCGATGCCACACTGAATCCCGGCGGAGTTCGTATCGGCACGGCGGAGATCTATCGGCAGGTGGAGCAGATGGATCAGGTCGTCGAGGCGATCTGTGTTGGGCAGGATCGAGATGGTGACCAGCGGGTCATCCTCTTTGTGGTGCTCCGTGCTGGTCTTGTCCTCGACGACGGCTTACGCCACGAGATCCGCCAGCAGATTCGGGCCGAGACAACGCCCCGGCATGTGCCAGCTGTGATCGCTCAGGTACCGGATATCCCACGCACGAAGAGTGGTAAGATCGTCGAGTTGGCGGTGAAAAAGGTCATTCATGGGCAAGGGGTGAAAAATCGCGCCGCGCTGGCGAACCCTGAGGCCCTTGAGCACTTTCGCAATCGGGGCGAGTTGCTGGACTAAACCCGCTCGGCAAACCAGGCCACGGTTTGCTGAAGGCCTGTTTGGAGGTCCATGCGGGGTGTCCAGCCTAAGCGCTCGGTCGCCAACTGATGACTGATCACGCTGCGACGCTGTTCCCCCGGCTTGCCCGGCGCGTAGGCGGGCTCGCCGTCATACTTGGCCGCATCGCCGATCACGCGGGCAAGTTCATTCACATCGGTTTCAATGCCCGTCCCGATATTCATCGATCCGGAGGCCTCGGGATGGTCGAGTAAACTCAGATAGCCGGCCACCACGTCGCCCACATAGACATAGTCTCTTGTTTGTCCCCCATCACCGAAGATGGTGGGCTGCTCGCCAGCGAGCATCTTTTGGCTAAAGATCGCGACCACGCCAGCCTCCCCATGGGGATCTTGGCGAGGACCATAAACATTCGCCAAGCGAAGGGCAGCGGTTCGCATGCCGCTGGTTCGCCCGAAGTAGTCTAGGTACTGTTCGCCGGCGAGCTTGGACAGCCCGTAGGGGCTTTCACTGCGACAGGGGTGGGACTCGGAGGCAGGATACTCGGACTGCTCGCCGTAAATGGCCCCCCCGGTACTCGCCATGGCAAAGAGTTGGCAGCCGCTCTCGGCGGCAGCCCGTGCAAGGGCAATGGTCCCCAGGACATTGACTTGGGCATCGAAAATTGGATCGGCGACACTATGGCGCACGTCCATCTGGGCGGCGAAGTGAAAGACCGCATCGGGGGCAAAGTCCCGCAGGGCGTCGATCGCTTCCGGTTGGGTGATATCCAGTTGAAGAAATCGAGCTTGCTCCGGCAGGTTTGCCCTGCTGCCACGACTCAAGTCGTCGATGATGAGGACCTCATGCCCTCGGGCACAAGCGCCGTCTGCAAGGTGTGAGCCGATAAAACCGGCGCCGCCGGTAACGAGGGTGCGCATTTGAGATCTCCTCAAGCCAATGGTCTAGTCGAGGGCCGCGACGAGGGCATCTGTGACCCGTTGTTGCCAAGCAGCGACCGAGTAGATTTCCTGGGCTTGCTTGCGCGCTTTCCTGCGAATTCTTTGTAGTTTGGATCGATTCCGATCCCAGTCCTTGAGTGTGGCGACCAGTGCATCCACGTCCCGCCGTTCCACCACGCTGTCTTTGGCAACCGAGCCGAGGACGCCGCGGGCGCAACCCACATCGAAGCTGGCCACCGCTTTGCCTCGGGCCATGGCCTCCAGCCAAACCAGCGGCAGGCCTTCTTGGATATGGGAAGGGAAGATGAGCACCTGGCTATCCTCCAGGGGCTCCCATGCGGTTTCAGGGGGGCGCCGGCCGTGGAAATGAACCCGGTCCTTTAGTCCGAGGCTCTCGATCTTCCTGTGGATTTCCTGTGCATAGGTTTCCGATGAAAAGTTGCCGACCACATCCAAATGAACGCCGGGCAGTTGGGCCATGGCATCGACGGCATAGGTAAACCCTTTGATATGATGAATGTTGCCGATGTAGCACAGGCGAAACGGCCCCGTGTGTTTGAGGGGCTGCGGCGCGGGGATCGGCACCCCGTTAAAAACGGCCCTCCAGGGCACATGGGCTTCGATGAGCCCGCCAAAAGGGTGAAAGGACTCGTGTAAGAGGATGTTCATCCGCGCGTTGTTGAGCATGCGCCGATGGAGTTTGCGGATCACTGGGTGATCGGGCTGCCCCTCGTAGTTGTGGCCGATGCGTTCGTTGTGAATGTGGAGGCAATAGGGGACTCCACGTGCCTGGCACACTTGCATCAGTAAGGCATCGCGCAACACGGCCAGGCCAAAGAGACCGGGGGTATAATAGACCAGATCGACCCCCTTTAAGCGGCGCGCTAAGCGGGGGAACAACTGGACTGCTCTTTTGGCTTTGTTCAAAGCGAGCTTTCCGGTCGTTTCGATCTCCTTCATCGACTCAATGCTTTGAATTGGCAGGATATCGACATCAAAGGCCTCGTGTAGCGGGCCGCCGTCGAGCAGGCGCTGATTCGAGACGCTGACACCGTGCGCTGGGGGCGGCAGGTGGCCGACAAACAGGAGCTTGGGTCGGGCTTTTGTCATGGGGTAGCTAGGCCTTTAGCGGTGAGATTGAGTCAAGGAGGTGAGAAGCACCAGATCCCGTTCAGAGCCTCTTCGCGGGGCAGGTACTTGACTCTCGGGGTCGGATCAAGGCTTGCGTGCCCTGTCTTTGGCCAAGGATTTGAAGCTTGTGTGCGAAAGCGGAGCCTAGGCGAATGGGCTGAGTCTTGGTTCACCGGGGCCGTCGCGCATCGCTTACGGCGCTGTTAGGCGAGCATCAAAACGCCAATCAGCATCATAAAATCCCGTCGCGACCAAGCCTCGGTCGCTCCAGGCGAGAAAGTCGGGGAAGCCGCTGCGACTGGAGTAGGGCAGGATCTCAAAGAGCAGGTCTTCTTTGCCGGTCGGCGCAGCGAGCACCGCCGAGAGCCGGCCGTCTTCCTCAAAGAGGGAGAAAAAGGCGCCGTCCCGTTGGCGCTGATCTCGATAGTAGATGCCCTCGTCATCCCAACGAAAAGGGAAGTCATCGGGGAGGTTGAGTTGGTCCTGGGGGACCGCCACGTAGATCGTGTTCCTGCCTGCATCGATGGCCTCTTGGCGCCGACTCATGGGCAGGGTGCATGCTTGTCCGTTGCCGATCACATTCCATTGACCCGCATGGTGGGCGGCCACAGCCGCGGCAGGCCCTCGGTCGTCATCACTGACGATGAAGCAGAAGGGGCGGCGATAGACTTCGTTGTAGGGGCCATGGACCCCAGGGCGCTTGCCGGTTTGGGGGCCATATTCGATGTCGCCCGTGGTCACTGGGATGACTTCACCGTCCACCTCAATCTCGGCGATACCCTTCGCCGTGAGGCCATCACCATCGAGGATCATGCTGCGGACGTTGACCGTCTCGAGGATGACCCGGTCAGCCTCCTGTCGGCTACGTAGTTCCAGGTCTGCCTCGGGGCTTAGCGCTGAGCGCAAGCGAACGTAGGCGTGATGTTCGGCGTAAGCAGCGTTCGGGCTGATGAAATCGAAGTCGAGTTCGAAGGGATCCAGGCTGCGGGCCTCCATGAAGTCGAAGAGGGGCTGCCAGTCGACGCAGTCGACGCCTTCGGAGACATCGCCGTTCCACCAATGCCCTTTGCCGGGCTCCTCATGGTAGGCAACATCATCCGTATGCTGGCGAGCCGCCTCCACGAGGTTGCGACCCTCTCGGACGGGCACATTGTCATCGGCGTCCGCATGGATCACGTAGACGCCACGCCGGGCGATGTTGGAGAGGTAATTCAGGGTGTCGGAGTGGGCCCGGGAGCGAGCAAAAAGCCCGCTGGGCCGCTGGGAGCCACCATAGGAATAAAAGCTCTCCCAGCCGGCGCTGGGGCCCAGCGTCGCAAAGCGGCCCGGCATCATGACGCCATTGTGCCAGGTGCCGTGTCCGCCCATGGAGTGACCGGTGACATAAACACGAGTGTCATCGATGTTGAAGCGGTCCATGGCGTTGTCGAGCGAGTGAAGGGCGTTGAAATGACCCCACTCCTCCCAGTCGAAGCCGAAGGGACGGCGGTTGGTCGCGGCGACGACATAGTTCCAATCCCGCTGAGAGTAACTGCGGGCCTGACCGATAGCTTCGACACTGGCCCCATGAAGGCTCAGAACCAGCGCATAGTCTCGCTCCGCGTCGAAGTTTTTAGGCGGTTGAACCCCGTAGTACTGCACCGAGCCATCTTGAGGGCTGATGAAGCTACGGCGATAATGTTTGGTGCTCTCAATGACGGTGTAATCTTGTGTGTGCTGGTAGCGGTAGATGAGCCCATCTGCTTCCACCTCAATGGTGATGGGGATGACCGACTCTGGCCCGGTCCACGGCGCCTTCGGCCGGATCTCAAAGGCCAGTTGCGTGAGGGTGTAGGAGCCCATGCCGGGAAACACCGTCGTGGTGGCTTCGACGTGGTCACTTTCAAGAACTCGGCAGCGAACATTCCCAAGCAACTGGGGCGTGATGTTGAGGACCGGCATGCCCAGATAGAGGGGGCTGCCATCCCCTTCCCGCAGGTCGCTGAAGGTGCGGTCTCGAGGATTGAAGATCAGTTCGTGGCCCGTGATAAAAAGTTGAATCTTGGCGTTGCCCCGGCCGCCCGTGAGTTGAGCGGCGATCAGGTGTTCGCCCGGTTCGTCAGCCAGGGGGATTCGGTGTTTGCCGCTGCCGTAAATATCCGCCGGTTGGGCCCGGCCGTTCACGTAGACCGTGTAGCCCCGATCCACCCGAGCAAACAGGCGTTCTCCTTCGCTTAGGTCGATTTTTGCGACCGCCCAATAGAGAGTCCGTTGGGAGGTGGGTAAATCCCCCTCTTCCGTCGCCCGAATCCGCTCCCAGTCGACGGCGTAGCGGCGATCGGAGCCAACCTCGGGGTACTCCAGGCGGTTCCAGCGCACATCCCGCTCTAAGGCCTGATTATCCGTGTTGCCGATACGTCCCAGCATCCACTCATCGGGCAGGACCTGAATCACCTCTTCTTCGGGAGCCAGCTCAGGCCCCTTTGGCACGACGGGGCCGGCATCTTGCGCTGGTGTGGGCTCCTCGGCTGGACAGGCAGTGAGGAGGAGAAAGCAAAGGGGGATCAGGCGTAGCATAGGGGACTCCCGGGGAGGGGAAGGTAGCCCCAAGCCGGGGGCTTTTCCACATCTCCTTGACCCCCGCGTCCCCGCGGGGCAGGCGCAGACCAAAGGGAGTGAGGAAGCCCATGGGTCTTGTCGGTATTCGTTTGGACGCCTTGAAAGCCCTGCTCGCTGCCGTTCACAATGAACAGTTGCCCTGCCCGCTCAGCCCCGATGCGCTTGCTTGTCAGGGCTTTCAGGACCTCAGCGAACAGATTCTTGCCAGTCTACGAGGCCTCGAAGAAGAGGCCGTTCGAGCGGTTCTTGTGGCGGTGATTGCCGAGCGTCTCTCCGTACTCGATCAGACCATCGGGTCCGCGTGAGCCCAGCGGAGCACGTGGCTGCCTGGCTGCGTCAGGCGAATCGAGTTCTCTTCATCACCGGCGCAGGTTTGTCTGCCGAGAGTGGCTTGCCCACTTATCGGGGGGTGGGTGGTCTCTATGAGGACGCAGAGACCCCTGAGGGCCTGAGCATTGAGCAGGCGCTTTCTGGGGGCATGCTGCGCCGTGACCCGGCGCTGTGTTGGAAATACATCGCGCAGATCGAGAATGCCTGCCGTGGTGCGATGCCCAATCGGGCGCACGAGTTGATCGCCGCCTTTCAGGAACGGGTCGAGACCTGGGTCCTCACCCAGAATGTCGACGGGTTTCATGGTCAGGCTGGCAGCGATCACGTGATTCCCATTCATGGCGATATCCATGAACTCTACTGCCCATCATGTGGTTGGGAGGATTGGGTTCATGACTATGCAGAGCTCCCCATGCCGCCCCATTGCCCTCGCTGCCGAGCCATCATTCGGCCACGGGTGGTGCTTTTTGGGGAGATGCTGCCGCCGGCTGCCGTTGGATGCCTTAATCAGCAACTTCAACAGGGCTTTGATCTCGTCTTTAGCGTGGGCACGACCAGCGGCTTTTCTTATATCGCCCAGCCCGTGCTGATGGCCGCAGCACAGGGGGTGCCGACGGTGGAGATCAACCCAGGAGAGACGCCGGTGTCACCCCATGTCAGGCAGCGCTTTTCCTGCGGTGCTGTGGAGGCCTTGGAGGCGATTTGGGCGGCCTGGCGGTGATCCTTCTCAAGCCGCGCTAGGCTGACTCCTCACCAAGCTCCGACCCGACCCAACCCTTTAGGGACAGACGCCCATCCCGGGCGGCATGGGCATGCACCCACCCGCCATGCAGCAGGGGGTCTCTTCGGGGCATGGAGGGAGGCCATCGCCGCATTGCTCAAGGGGGCCAGGTGTGCAGACACCATCGATGCAAGTTCCGCCATCTTGGCAGGGGTTCTCCTCGGAGCATTCGTTCGGCGGTGCGCAGGCTCCAGTCATGCAGACGAGGCCGTCGGGACACTCGGGCAAGCCATCGCCGCATTCCTCAAGAGGTCCGGGTGCGCAGATGCCGTCGATGCAGGTTCCGCCATCTTGGCAGGGGTTTTCATCAGAACATTCGGTCGGCGGTGTGCAGGCTCCAGCCATGCAGATTTCACCCTCCGCGCAATCGTCATCGGCTTCGCAGGGCACAGGGTCACAGTTGGTCTCGTCGTAAATACAGCCACAAGCCATCATGTCGCAGCGGTCGATGGTACAGGCTCGTCCATCGTCGCAATCCAGATCACTCTTGCAAGCGGTACGGAGGTCTTGGGGAAAGACGGGGGGATCTACCTCTTCCGGGAATTCCACCCGGCGATTGATGGGGGAGCCACAGGTCACTTTGACCGTTGAAGATGGGTTCAATTCCGGGCCGACGATGCGTACATTTTGTGGGTTTTCGAGCACATGCGCTCTCGATAACTCGAGTGTCACCTGCCCAAAAGCCCGGGTTCGAGCGGTGCCGAGACCGTTATTGTCTGCTCGTTCTGTGTAGACGCTGTGCTCGGTTTTGACCTCGGGGGTCCCTAGGTTGTGCAGGGGTTGTCCGATGGTGAAGGTTTGAAAGGTTGCGACCGTGTTGTAATGACCCGCAAAGCGGCTATGTGCGACGCCGTCACTCCAGAAGCGGCCACTGTCGAGTTCGCAAGCAAGGCCAAGGCCAATACTGCAGCCTGGGAGTTCGAGGCCGCCCATGTTGACGCCGAAGGTGAGGTTGCAACTGACGGTGGGGGCTTGGGTACTGCAACTGATCGCACTGCCGCCGATCGCCGCCTTGCTTTTATCTTCCTGGGAGTAGTTCGTGCCACCAGAGAAGTCAGGGAGTCGAAGGGTGACCTTCGATTGTGCATTGGCATTTTGATTGCCTAAGAGGGGCAGGGTGGTGCTGTAAGCACGACTTTGCAAAAGGGAATTCGCATGAGATGTGCCACCGACTTGTACGGAGACCTGGCCGCAGGCACCGGCTCCATCTTCGGCGAAAGCGCAGCGAAGGGCTGGGCTGACCGACCGGCGACAACTGTTGCCTGCTATGGCCGAAACAGAGCCATTTCGCGCGACGCCCATGCCACCACATCCCGCTGTCGATCGTTGCTCATTGCTATAGGCGTATCCCGTGCCTGTGCATGCCTCACCGACGCGGGCAAAACCTGCCGTAGGCCGATCCTCGGTGATGCTTTGCGGCGAGACGACAAAGCTGCAGGAGACGAGGCATTGATGGCATCGACCGACGGTGGCTTCGTTGGCGAGGACGGTTAGCGCCTGTGTTCCCAGAAGTTCCCGGTCTCTAAGGTAGGCACCGTAAAGAAAGGCATGGACTCGATTCGTTGGGTCGTAGGCGCGAAAATACACGAGGGCCTCGAACCAGCGCAATTGGCGGTCCATTCCCTGCTCCTCGAACTGGTCTGCGTAGGCCTCGATATTTTCATTCACACCCGGCGGCATCACGACCAGATGTTGATGAACTCGGACCGGGCGGCTCACGCTTTCACCCAGGATGGAAATATCGCCTTGAGCAAGGGAGGCCATCATCGATTCGCTCAAGTCTGTGAGTCCTTGTCGTTCAAGGTACTCTTTCGCTGAGATGATCTCGCCAGCATCGAGCTGACTCGCCGTCTCATAAAGTGCCCCTTGGCTGCGACGTTCCCAGGCTGCAGGGGCAGTGGGCTCCTGAGGCAGCTGCTCAATGCAGCCTGTCAGCGTGATGGAAAAGACAATGAGCATCCTCATGGCAAGGCTCCGCAGTCGCCCAGATCAACGCAGCTTGAGCCTCTGACACAGGCGACGACCTCGGGCGTCCATTGCCCTCGGCACTGCTCAAGACAGTCGCCGATGTCGGCACCGTCGATCACCGCACAGGCATTCATGATGCCACAGGACTGCTCGCAGAGGTCGACGGGATCGAAACAAGGCTCAAGGGCATCACATGAGGCGGCCTCCACGCACGTTCGCAGGTCGGAATCCCCCTGATCAGCGCAGTCCAAAATGCAGGTCTCACGGGTCACGGCGTCCCCCAAGCAACTCACGAGTTTATCGCAATAGCTTACGCAGGTCGTTTGCTCGGCCTCAAGGCATGCCGCAGCGTCCTCACAGGAAGCAGCCTCCAGGCAGTCGAGCGCGTTTTCGCTAAGGGCATCGCAGTGAAAGTTTGCTCCAAAGACACTTTCATCGCCGCAGTTGTCACGACGGTTGCTGAGTGCGTGGCAGCGGTCCGCTTGGTTTTGGCGAAAGCAACTGCCCATTTGGTCGCAGGTTCTCTCTTTGAGACAGGTCAACTGCTCTGCAGGCACGGACGCGGTGCATTGACTCATACATTGCTCGTACATGGGGCCGGGGTCACCGCTGGTTTCACAGTCCGCCATCCGAGCGCAGGCATCACCACAAGGACTGCCGTCGCTGAGAGGGACAGGCTCCACGGGAGGCGGCGGCTCGGCGGGACAGGCACTCCACACGATGAGCAGCGCAAAATGACAAGTGAGTCGTCGCAAAATACAGGTCTCCCGTCTTCTACCCATACCAGGCAGCTTCCAAAGTGACCAGATAAGGGTGAATTGCCCCCGAAGGATCAGGGCTGTTCAGGCTGAGGTGGACCGCTGCCGACCACGGGGCCCGACCGCTTTGCATTGAGTTCAATGATGGGCGGAAACCGGCGGGATGCGCCCGGCGGTAGGGGGGCGAAACGATCCGCTGGGATGCCCCGGATTTTGAGGGCTGCGGCCACCTCTTCAAGGGGCTGGTCTTGTCCCTCCATCCCAAGCTTGAAGGTTCCATAGTGGACTGGGATCGCTGCGGCTGCGCCACACTCCACAAAGCCTTCGACGGCCTCATCCGGATTCACGTGGACCGAGCGCATCATGCCGTTGGGGAGATAAGCGCCGATGGGCATGACGGCTAAACGGGGTGGTCCGAGGCGCTCGAGGACTTGACGGAAGTGAGGGCCGCTGGCGGTATCGCCGGCGTAATACATAAGGCCGCTGGGGGTCTGCAGGGCCCAGCCCATCCAAAGGGTTCGGTCTCGGTCGAAAAGCCCTCGGGAGGAGAAGTGCTGGGCTGGAATGCCATGGAGGATGCGTCCCTCGCCGAGATCGAAGACCTGCCACCAGTCGGAAGCTTCGACCCGTTCAATCCCTGCATCTCGAACCAGGTGTTCCACGCCGAGGGGGACGAAGAGCCGGGCCGGGTGCTCATCCATCAGACGCTTGAGGGTGGGTAGATCCGTGTGGTCGTAATGGTTGTGACTGATCACGATGGCATCGATGGGTGGTAAATCCTCAAAGTCGATGCCCGGCGGATGAAACCGATGGGGGCCCGCAAAGGAAAATGGGCTCGCTCGATCAGACCAATGGGGATCGGTGAGCAGATTGATTCCCTCGGTTTGAATGAGCACCGTCGAGTGGCCCACAAAGGTGGCCACCATCTCGGCGCCGTCGACTCGGTCTTGGGGCTTCGCCTTTGTCTCGATCGCTCGGGGCGACCAGGTGCTGTTCTTCGTCTCCCAGGCCGTCTTCATCTCCCGGAGGGGATCCCGCAGGCGGGGTACTTGATTGATGAACTTTTTGCCGTCGAAGTTACGCTGCGTCGGGCCGTTGTGGCCCTCCGCACTTAAATGCCAGCCCACCAAAGCGGTCGTGAGCCCCAGGAGAACCAGACCCAGGCCGAGGAACTTCAGAATGACTCGGATCATACCGACCACTGGCTCCGAAAGCGTTGCTCGATTTCTGCCACATTGGGAATGACCCCGCGGCACCAATGGAGAAAAATATCTATTTTTTCTTCCTCGCTGAGCCCCCAGTCGAGGCCGCTGACCTGGAGTCGAGTGCGTAGGTCATAGAGACCGAGGGCCACGCTGACCGAGAGATTAAAGCTCTCCGCAAAGCCATACATGGGCAGCCGGACCACGTGATCTGCCATCTCCAAAACCGTCTGGCTTAAGCCTGGCTTTTCTTCGCCGAAGCAAAGGGCCAGCGGTCGGTCGATGGGCAGATCGGCCAGGGTTTGATCGGTGTGCGGTGTGGTGGCGACCAGTTGATAGCCTTTGGCTCCCAGGGCCTCAAAGCAGTCCACAGCGTTCGGGTAGCGAAAGGTACTCACCCAACGCTGACTTCCCATGGCGATGTCTTTATTGGGCTGAAAGCGGTTGTTCAACTCGATGAGGTGAAGATCCTGGAGCCCAAAGGCATCGCAGGAGCGAATCACAGCGCTGGCGTTATGGGGTTGGAAGATGTTTTCGAGGACCACGGTCAGGTGGCGAGTGCGTTGATCGAGAACGTCTCGGAAGCGAGTCACTTTGTGCTCGCTGAGCCACTGGCCGCTCAGATGGGCCATCAGTGCCGCGTCGTAGTGTCGCTCCATCACGCTTTCGTTGCCCCCTGGGTCGACTTACCGTTGAGGCCAGGGCCTAGTCATGGTCAAGGCCTGCGCTCAGGAGATCATCATGTCCATACGAAGCAAAGTGATCTGGATGAACGGGGAACTCGTTCCTTACGACGAAGCCAACGTTCATATCCTCTCCCACACCCTGCATTATGGCTTGGGCTTGTTTGAAGGAATTCGCAGTTATGCCCAAGAGGGTGGTGGCGGCGGCGTCTTTCATTTGGATGCCCACTTGGATCGCCTCTACGACAGTGCCAAGATGTGCCACATCCAAGTGCCGGTTGCCAAAGAGGCGTTGCGCCAAGCCTGTCTGGAGACCCTGCGGGCCAACGACTTCGATGAAGCCTATATTCGACCCCTCATCCACTTAGGCCACGGGGCCATGGGCCTTGGAGCTCGTAGCAATCCCGTCCACGTGAGCGTGGCCACTTGGGAGTGGGGGGCCTATCTCGGCGCCGAAGGTCTAGAAAAAGGGATCAGCGTGGGGACCTCCTCCTTTGCTCGCCACGCGGTGGGTTCGACCCTGCAGCGAGCCAAGGTCGTCGGCCACTACGTGAACTCGATCCTCGCTCGCTATGAAGCCAACGATAATGGCTTCGACGAGGCGGTGATGCTCGACGCCACCGGCCTGGTGGCCGAGGGCACCGGCGAAAACATCTTCGCCATCAAAAACGGTGTGGTGAAGACCCCATCCGTTACCAATATTCTCGCCGGGATCACCCGCCGGACCGCGATCCAGATGTTGGAGCACCTCGGTTACACGGTGCAAGAGACCTTGTTTGGTCGGGACGCCCTTTATGTGGCCGATGAGGTCTTCATGACCGGGACCGCTGCTGAGATCACGCCGGTGCGGGAAGTGGACCGGCGCCCGGTCGGTGCGGGGCAGCGGGGCCCGATCACCGAGGCCTTGCAGTCTCTCTATGCCGAGGGTGTTCGGGGTCGGGTCGACTGGATGCGGCCCATGATTACGACCTACTGATGGCTCGCTGGACGCTGATCGCCTGGCTCCTGTGTGGTGCGTGCGCTGCCTGTGAAGAAGAGCCGGTTCAAAATTCGATTGAGTTGAGCCAGGGCTCAACACGAGTGGTGGCGACATTCTCACCCTTTTCGCTCCAGGTTTTCGAGGGCGATCGCTTGGTGGGGCGGACCGCCGAGCGCGGTTGTCCAGCCCTTAGCTTGGCCTTGAAAGAGGGGACTTCTGCCGAACGTTTCCATGCCCCGGAAGAGCCAACGGATGACCTGACTTGGCTTGAGAGCGTCGATGCGGAGCGACAAGAAGACGGCAGTCTCCTCATCCCACTCAAGGGCGAACTCGAAGGGGAGAGCGCCCGACTCAGCCTCGCCCCGGGCCCAGAGGGCTTTGTCGACATCGACATTCAATTCACAGCGCCTCCCGAACAAATCGCCATGAATCGAATCTGCTGGCAGTTACGGGAGGGCGAGCACGTGGTCGGTGCCGGTGAACGCTTCGACGGTGTGGATCTCTTGGGCCGAGTGGTGCCCTTATATTTTGCCGCACCTCGAAACTACGCGTCCTCCACCAACGAGTCCCATGCACCGGTCCCGTTCTTCGCCACCACGGGGGGAATGGCCGTGCTGACGGAGACCGAGCGGGTGGGCGCCTATGATGTGGGCGCCACCGATGCCGATCACCTGCGGGCCCTCTTCCATGGCGACCAGTTGCCCTTGCGCATCCGGGCCGGTCACATCCTCGATAATGCCGCGGCCCATGCTCGACGGATGGGCCTGCCCCCCAAACCACCCCGCTGGGTCCTTGCTCCCCAACAGTGGCGTAACGAACATGCGGTGACGGTGCGTAACGGTGAGGTCGTCTCCACCGGTCAGGATCGGGTTTTGGCCGATGCCCGTAAGCTTCGGGAGTTGGAGATTCCCGGCAGCCTCATTTGGATCGATGCGCCTTGGTCGACGGGTCACAATACCTTTGAGTGGAATCGGGTTCAGTTCCCCGATCCCGATGCCATGTTGGCCGAACTGGAAGCATTGGGTTTCAACGCCATCGTCTGGGCTACAGAGCATATTAATACCTCTGACGATTCGGACCAGCAGGTTGGTATGCCCATCGAGGGAAGCCGGGAACTTTACGACCGCTTTGCTGAGGAGGGCTGGTTGGTCGAGGCACCGGATGGCCAGCCATTTCGCTTTCAATGGGGTCGGGGCTTTGGTGGTCATGTAGACTTCTCCAATCCCGATGCGGTGGCTGCTTATCAGGACCTTGTTCGCCCTGTGCTTGAGCAGGGGATTCGAGGATTTAAGTTGGATTATGGCGAGACCATGCGGGCGGACCTGCTCGGCATGGACAACCGAGCTGTCACCTTTCACGATGGGGCGGGCTCAGAGATTCACCACACTCGGTACAGTCGACTCTTTCATGAGGCGATGATCGGGGTTTTGAAAGAGGTTCACCCGGACGATTGGTATGTAATCACTCGGACCGGGGGGATTTACGACACAAAGAATGGAATTACGCTCTGGCCTGGTGACTTAGACAATGACTTCCGGCGAGCCGGTGAGGTGGAAGAGGATGGACGCTTGAGCGTCGGCGGACTGCCGGCTGCAGTCAGTGCTCATTTGAGCGCCTCCATGAGTGGCTATCCCCTCTATGGCAGCGACATCGGTGGTTACCGAGGGGGGCCCTCCAACACAGAGGTTCTCCTGCGATGGTCTCAGTTCGGCGCCCTCTCTACAGTGATGCAGTTGGGCGGCGGCGGCCGGGGCGACACGACCCATAATCCTTGGGATGAGAATCTCTATGATACCGAGATCGCCGTGCCGATCTACCGGACCTATTCTCAACTGCACATGCGACTGATGCCCACCATCGAAGGCCTGATCGACCGGGCGGTCACCGATGGAAGCCCACCGCTGGTGCCAGTGGGTGTTGCCGCCGGAGAAGTGGAGGCTGCTTGGGCGGACCAAGAGAGTTATCTCTTTGGGCCGGACCTTCTGGTGGCACCGGTGGTGGAAGCAAGCACCGAGCGCCGGCTGTTTGCGCCCAGTGGGCAATGGTTCAGTTGGTGGGATGACAGCGTGATTGAGGGCGGTCGGGCCTATGTGGTGGCAACACCTCTGGAGACGATGCCGATCTATCAGCGGGGAGGCAGCCTGCTGGCGATGACCGATCCCCGTCTCCGCACCGTTCTGCCCTATGCTGACGAAGATCTAGACCGTTATGGGAAGACCCTGTGGTTACGGGTGGTCCCCGGCCTCGCCGGCAACAAAAGTTGGCGCTTCGATGGAGCCTGGGGAGCCAGCGCTGGGCAGGGCAGCGTGACTGCCAGCCAGGTCACGACAGGGGCTCAGACAAGCATCAGCGTGAATCGATCCCAGCGGGGACGGACCGTCGTCGAACTGCGACTGCGTCCAGACACCGGACCTGATGCCGGGGCCCAGGTGACCGCGGCGGGGGCGACGGTTCCCGAGGTGGCGGAAGACGACTTTTTGGACTGCGTCGCGCCCTGCATCGCTCGGGGCGATAACCACCTGTTGATCGCCGTCGATGGGGAGCGTCCACAGATTCAGGTGGGTCGTCCCTAGGCCACCACTGCCGTGCTCTTCAACTCGCTTATCTTTCTTCTCTTTGCGGCGGTATTTTACGCCCTCTGGCTCGGTCCATTTCGCCACCGTTCGCCCCTGTTTCGTCAGGGCGTCTTGGTGGTCTTTTCTCTGGTTTTTTACGGCTGGTGGAAATGGGCCTACATCGGCTTGATTCTGGCCAGTGGGCTTATCGATTACACTGCGGCCCTGGCGATGAAACGCTGGCCGGCTAGCCGGCGCTGGGCCCTTTTCGCCTCGATTCTGGGCAACCTGGGCATTCTTGCAGCCTTCAAATACGCGGGCTTCCTGGCTGAGAATCTCGATCTGTTGGGCAAAAGCATCGGCCAGGACTGGGGGGTTCAAGGGGCCTTGCCCAGTTTGCTGGACACCCTGCCGGTCGGCATTAGCTTTTATACCTTTCAGTCCATGAGTTACACCATTGATGTTTACCGTGGTCGCTTAGAACCCACGAGAAATATCGTTGGTTTCTTTGCTTATCTTAGCCTTTTCCCCCAGCTCGTGGCCGGGCCCATCGTTCGGGCTAGCAACCTCCTGCCACAAGTCCTGTTGCTGCCAAGCCCCCGACCGGAACAAGTGCGTGAGGGCTTCATTTTGGTCCTGTCGGGCTTCGTTAAAAAGGTCGTTCTAGCAGACCAACTTGCCCCTTATGTGGAGACGGCATTTGCCGGCGGTTCAACCACCGGGTCCCCCTTATATTGGTGGCTGGTCACTATGATGTTTGCCGTGCAGATTTACGGTGATTTCAGTGGCTATACAGACATCGCTCGAGGCCTGGGCAAATGGATGGGTTTCGACTTTGATGTGAACTTCAACCACCCCTATCTGGCCCGTAGCTTGAGGGACTTCTGGCGCCGCTGGCACATCAGCCTTTCCACCTGGTTTAGAGACTACGTCTACATTCCATTGGGGGGATCCCGGCGGGGCGTCCTTTGGGGGATTGGTGCCATGGCGATCACCATGGTGGTCAGCGGTCTTTGGCACGGGGCCGCTTGGACCTTCGTGGCTTGGGGAGCGATTCATGCGCTGGTGCTCGCGGTGGAGCGCCTCGGTGCCCTCGAACGGCGACTGCCGCCGGTGCTCGTTCGCAGCTACACCCTGCTCGCGGTGCTGTTCGCTTGGGTGATGTTTCGAGCCGAGTCGATGGCCCAGGCTCAAGGCATCTGCGCCCGCATGCTCGGCTTGGGGGCGGAGCAGACGCCTTGGGGTCATCCGATTTTTGGTCTCTTTCCCCTCAGCGTCCTCTTGGTTTTTGTCGCCTGGGAAGTAGCCGTGGCCCGACAGTGGCATCGCCCGCTGTTTCGCGACCGGCTCCTGCCCTGGACCCTGGCTGTCTTCGCCTTGATGGCCGTCTTTCTTCGTGGGCCGTCCGCCCAGTTTATCTACTTTCAGTTCTAGGCAGGGGGAGTTGATGAAGCGCTTGGTATGGCCGGTGGTGTTGAGCTTGGTTGTGGCCGGTGGGCTGCGGACACTCACCGGCGCTATGGGCGACAGTCGAACGGTGGATAGCAGGACTTTTTGGCGATTAAAAACCCACCCGGGGCAGCAGTTTGATGGCCTGCTGGTGGGGGATTCGAGGACCTACCGGGGCTTGTCACCGACGGTCATGGAGCCCTTTTTATCGGGCCGGCGCGTGCATAACTTGGGCTATTCCTCGGGGCGCCTTTCCCGGGATCTCTTCGACCATGCTGAGGGCTTGTTGAATCCGGAGGCGCAGCCACCATTCATCGTCCTGGGGCTCAGTGCCCATGCATTATCGAAGGCGAAGCAGGGGCCGGAAAACCCCCAGTTGGCTCGCTATCTTGATCTGGGTGATTGGGAGCAGCGCCTCGACTTATGGGCCCGACCGCTCACCCAGCACGTTTTTAGACCGCTGGTCGCCGACCCTACCGTCGCGCTGCAAATGGCCCGGCAGGGGGAAGGCCGGGTTCGCTATCACCAGCGCTTTGACGAGCGGGGCTTTGTCGCCTCAATCACCGAGCCTGTGGATCCGCAGCGTGCTTTGAAGAGCTACGGCAAAACCCTTCGGGAGCACCCTGTGGATCCAGGGGTGGTTCGAGTCCTTATCGACCGGGTGGCCCGTTGGCATAAAGCGGGGGTGAGCGTCTATATTCTGCGTTTGCCGGTGCCCGCGGCGATGGATGACCTTGAGCGGGGCTTAGGTGGCTTTGATGAGCGGCAGCTGCGAATGGATTTAGCCCGGGCCGGTGGCCATTGGCTGGGGCTCGAGACGAAGGATCTGAGCACCTACGATGGGAGTCATTTGGATCCGGAATCCGCCCGCCGGCTCTCTCAGCGGGTGGCCGAGGCCATCGCCACCGACCTGTCCTTGGATCCGGCCCCCAAGCCCTAGCGCCGGTTGGCTTGCAACGGCGGCCTTAACCCTTCATCGAGGCTCATTCGCCATGGGCCGAACGGGTCTCAGCGCTAATCGCATGATCCCAAAGAAGCACCGCGTCGAGATCGCCGGTAAAGGCTCGCTCTAAGCAGGCTTCATCGGCGCCACAGCCACCCATGCGTAGAGGTGCTACATTGTTCCTGAGGGTGCCTGTTGCTGGGGCAAAGCCCGCATTCTGGCCCCGCACAAACAAGCTGAGACCCTGGCCGTCATAGACCGTGCAGAGTTGATTCCACTGGCCGAAGGAGACCGGCATGGTGCCATCGACACGGACCTGACCTTCAAGGGTGGCGATGCTCACCCAGGGGCGTTGATTACTGGGTTCGATGGCCAGGCGATAGGAGCCCCCCTTCTCGACCACGATAAAGCGCTCTCGCTCCTGCTGGGCCAAGGGGCGCACCCAAGCGCAAAGGGAGAAGGTATCAAAGCCATCGAGTCGGTCATGATCGGCGATCTCCACATAAGCTCCATCTTGGAAAGCCAAGGCGCCGGCAGGCACTTGGCGCCGATCCGCCACCATGGCCGCACCCTGGTTGATGCCGTGGTGCTCATTGCCAGAGGAATCGAGAATATCACCGTCCATGGGATAGCAGGCCATGCTGCCGAGACAGGCGGCCCCTGAACGGCAGGTGTTCGAACAAAAGTCATTGTCCTCGTCGTTACCATCATCGCAGTCCTCAACACCGAACCAGATGATCCCATCGCCACAGGTCGCCCTTAGACAAGCATCGGTGCAGGCGTCTTCGTCGCCGTCCTGGCCGTCATCACATTCCTCGCCGGCGAAATCATCGAGGATATTGTCGCCACAGACCGGCTCGCTGCAGTCTCGGCGGCAGGCATCTCGACCTTCTAGGTTGCCATCGTCGCAGGCTTCGTCGTGGTCGACGACGCCATCGCCACACGCCGGGCGTCGGCAATCGGGACGACAGCCGTCTGTAGGATCTTCGTTACCATCATCGCATTCTTCATCGTGATCGACGCGACCATTGCCACAGGCTGCTAACTGACAGGAGTTGCGACAGCCATCGCTGTCCACGTCATTGCCATCGTCACAGCCCTCGTAGCCGAGTTCACCAGCGCCCCGATTGGTGCGAAGAATTCCATCGCCACACCGGGCCCGTCGACAGTCTCGGGTGCAGTCATCGCCATCTTCGTCATTGCCATCATCGCATTCTTCGATCCCGGCCCGCACGATGTTGTCGCCGCAGCGGGCGGCGACGCAGTCAGTGGTGCAGCCATCGCCGTCGACGCCGTTGCCATCGTCGCATTCTTCGACGCCGGCCCGGACATGGCCGTCGCCGCAGCGGGGCAACTCGCAGCGAGGCGTACATTCATCGCCGCCTTCCCGGTTGCCGTCATCGCAGAACTCCCGGCCCGGGTGGAGAATTCCATCGCCACATTCGGCTTCTGCACACTGGTTGGTGCAGTCATCGGTGTTGACTCGATTGCCATCATCACAGGCTTCGTAGCCGATCTCGTTGTCGTTCAGGTCCTGCCGCACGAGCCCATCGCCACAGCGGGCAGAGATGCAGTTGTTGAGGCAGCCGTCGAAGGGGTCATCGTTGCCATCATCGCATTCTTCCCCTGGTCCTCGTAGACCGTCGCCACAGGCCTCGAGTCGGCAGGTGAATGAGCAGCCATCGCCGCTAAAGGTGTTGCCGTCGTCGCATTCCTCGAAGCCCCGTTCACCGGCCTCGATGTCCGTCCGTAGAAAGCCATCGCCACATCGGGCCGGGCTGCAATCGTTCAAGCAGCCATCCACATTGGTTAAGTTGCCATCATCACAGCGTTCACCTTCGTCGATCACCCCGTCACCGCAGGGGGGCAATTGACAGGCCTCATTGCAGTCCTCGCCCCCGTCACATCCTTCACCGGGTTGCACCGTGCCATTGCCGCAGCGGGCCCGCTGGCACTGACCGTTGCAAAGGTCTTCCTCGATGAGATTTCCGTCATCGCATTGTTCGCTGCCCGGGCTGCCCTCGTCCAAATCCAGTCGCTGGATCCCGTCGCCGCAGCGGGCCACAAGGCATCGATGGGTGCAGGCGTCGTGGGCCTCCGCATTGCCATCGTCGCAGGCCTCGTAATCTGGCTCGCCTTCAACCCGGTCCAGCCGCAGGACACCATCCCCGCAACGGGCGATGTGGCAACTGTTCAGGCAGTCGTCCGCGTCGTTGCTGTTGCCATCGTCGCAGGCTTCAAAGCCTTCATCGCCCTCGAGAAGGTCGCCTCGGCGAATCCCATCGCCACAGCGAGCCCGCTGGCACTGGTCCGTGCAAGCATCGTCGGCCACCGTGTTGTCGTCGTCACATTCTTCGCCGGAATCCAGCAGTCCATCACCACAGACGGGGTCGGGGTCGAGGACGGCGGGAGCCACCTCACAGCCCATGGCGATGAAACCCAAAATCAGAGAGATACGAGCCATCGATTACACCTCCTCCGTTGCTGCGAGGAGCGATTCGATGGCGGCGCTGAGTTCTTCCGCCCGGTAGGGCTTTGAAATATAGCCATCCATGCCTGCATTTAAGCAGGCTTCTCGGTCCTCCGCTTCTGTCCTTGCGGTGACGGCTAGAATCGGCAGGCGTCGTGTAGCGCCGGCCTCCGCTTCCCAGCGGCGGATGTCACGGCTGAGGTCCAGGCCGCTCTCACGGGCCAACATGACGTCCATAAGCACCAAGTTCACGTCGGTGCCCTCGCCCTTTTGCAGGGCCCCCAGACGGTCGTTAACCTCGGCACCGGTGGCGACCAACTCCACCGTGAGGCCAAGTTTTTCCAACATGGCTTGGGCGACCAGCTGATTCACAGGGTCGTCTTCAACCACCAAGACGAGGGCCGAGAGTGCCGCTTGTGGGTCGGCCTCTTCGTCGCTGAGGACAGGCGGTGCTTCCGTTTCAATGCCGGCCTCGTCCACGACGACGGAGAAGCCAAAGCGAGTAATACCTGCACCTTGATCGGAGAAGAAAGCCTCTCCACCCATACGCTCCGCCAAGAGTTTGAGGGCCAACAGGTCAATGCCGCACCAGCGGGCAGCCCCGGGATCGGAACGAGACCCCAGCACACCAAAGACGTTCTCTTGTTGATCGGGGGGGATGGCTGGACCCGCGTCTGATACCTCGATCCGGACAGTCCACTGACCACCCGCCCTGTGGGCCTCTCCCCGGACCGCAATGGTCCCGGTCTCGGTGTAATGGAGACTGCGACGAAGGAGACAGTTGATCATCTGGCGCAGCCGCAGGTCGTCAACGATCCCCTGCAGTTCGTGTGGGATCATGAGATCGAGAGCGAGATCGAGCCCTTTGGTCTTGGCCTCGTTGTGATGGAGTTCGACCACCGCAGAAAGGAGTTCGGCAAGGCGCACCGTGCGCTGGTTAAACTCCAGTGCGTCCGCCTCTAGATGAACCAAGTCCTGAACATCGTAGATGGTCTCCATGATGCGTTGGGCTTGGCTCTGCAACTGCTGGGCCGAGGCCCTCAATTGGATGGGCTGGCCTCCCTGGTCAGCCACCAATTGACTCAAGCCGATCACCGAATGAAGAGGGCCTCGAACCTCTTGGTTAAGTCCGACCATGAGTTGGTTGCGGGCCTCGGCCTGCCGGCGCAGGTCATCATTTCGTGCCCGAGATGCTGTCAGTTGAGCTTCGGTGGCTAACAACTGGTCTTCGATGGTCTTCAGTTCGCTGTTGAGGCTGTCTTTGGCCTGGACCGTCGACGTAACGTCATGGGCGATAAAGATGGCCCCCTGACCATCGCCGAGGGAGATGAGTGTCGCTTGCAGTGTCCGTTCGCCGTCGCAGTGGAGCAGTCCCGTCCAGTTGAGCGACTTCCCCGCTGCCGACGGCCCTGGCAGTTCATGGTCTTTGGCCTCTACGACCTCGCTCAGGGGCACACCGACCAAGGCATCGGGCGACGCTCTACCTACGAGTTCGGCCAGTGGTGTGCCGGTGATGAGAATTTGAAGTTGGTCGTCGACAATGGCGGAAGGAAGGGCTCGAACGACCGCCTTCTGCCGCTCTTTCAGGGTGGTGAAACCGCTGGCATCAATGCAGTTGATCAGGCTGATCTCATCGTTGATGCTCTGCCGGCTGAGGATGAGATGGTGACCATCATGCTCCCACTGCAGAGGCTCGGCACCTTCGAGGAAGCCATCGACGACCTCGGCGCCAAGACCTCGCTGGTCTAAGACTTCGTGCAGGGATTGACCGCTCTCCATCGGGCCGAGCAACCGTGTCGCCTCCGGATTGGTGGCGACGATGTAGTTGCGCTCAAGAAGGATGCAGCCTTCCCCCAGGCTCTCTAGAAGGCTTTGGACGATCGGGAGGCGGTGGGCGCCGCCGGCGAGGGTGCGGCTGGCCTGCTGGAGTGAATCCGTCGCTTCCGCGTCCTCACCAAGAAGGGTGGAAAGACCATCTGAAACCCAGAGCAGGCGTCCGCCTACCTTCCGTCCTGTCCGCCAGGCGATGAACAGGGTCAGCAGGACACAGATGCCCACAACCAGGGCGACTCGGTCCCGATACATTTCAATTTGATCGGCGGTGAGTTGATGCCGCTTTTGCGTGTCACTACGGTAGCTTTGGATCAATCCGAGCAGATCTTGGTACAGCAAGATTTGGGTTGGCTCCCAGCGCTTCGTTAGGTCCGATCGAGCCCGGTCGAACTGCTGCTCTCTGGCCAGTTCCACGATGGCGTAGCTCGCCTTTTCAAGGGCGCCAAAATGGGTCTCTGCGGCTTGCAGATGGAGTTTGTGCGCTTCGGATTCCGCCAGGGTCTTTAGACATTCTAGCAAGCCAGTTCGTTGGCTTTGCATGCCTTCCAAGCGACTGGCGAACTGCTTGGGTTCCAGGGGGACGACCAGGCGCCGAAGGGAGTGGTCCCAATCCACAAGTCGGCGCTCACATTTAAGGATCTGCAGCGCTTGGTCCCAGTCTTCTGGCGCTTCGCCTTTGTGAATGTTTTGGGTCTTATGAAAGGCGTAGAGAGAGAAACCCCCGGCGGCGAGGACCAAGACCACGAGAAAGGTAAAGCCCAGTTGCAGGTGTGAACGCAGTTTCATGGCCAGCCCGCTTGATTCTGCCTCAGGTCGCCGCTCTAGACCAGATTCTGCGTTGTTTGGGTTAACACTTTGAGTTTCGGTTCCAGCTGGGCGTAGACTTGATGGATCTGGTGGATTTCCCCGTGCACATCGACTCGGCCCGCTCTCCCCGCTTGCTCAAGGAGTTTCGCAAGTTCCGAGAATCGAAGGGCGCCGACCTGGGCAGAAGAGCTCTTGAGGCGGTGGGCCAGGCCCCAGAGTTGCTCTGCGTCTTCTTCTGAAACCGCTTCGTCAAGTTCCGCAAGGAGACCTGGTGTTTGGGCCAGATAGGTTTCGATGAGGGTGGAGAAGACATGGCCTAGCGTGTCCCGTTGGTAAGCCAGTTGCTCCTCGTCGAGCTCACTTTCCAGCGCATTTGGAACGGCCGGTGAGCTGGGATCTCCAAGGGGCGCTTTGCCGGTGATCCCTTGGATGATTTGGTGCAGGTCAGCTTGTCTCACAGGCTTGGCGAGGTAGTCATCCATTCCGGCTGCGAGGCAGTCGGACTTTGTGCCGGGCATGACGTTGGCCGTCAGGGCAATGATTGGGCAGGCGCCCCGCCCGCTGTCCCGTTCCCATTGGCGAATCTCTTCGGTGGCGTGGAGGCCGTCCAAGATGGGCATATGGAGATCCATCAGGACGAGGTCGTAGGTTTCCGACTTCAGCGCGCGGACCGCTTGTTCCCCGTCGGAAAGAACGCTGCAACGCTCGCCAAGGTTCTCGATCATGGCTTGGACGACCACCTGATTGACCGGGTCGTCTTCGACCACAAGAACATGGATGCCCAACGGTGCAGAGTCAGCCTCGGGAGGGACCGTTTGCGACGTCGGTGGTGAGCTTTCGAGATCGCTGACTTGAAAGGGAAGTTCGACCCAGAAGAGCGAGCCCCTCGTCTCTGGGCTGTCCAGGCCGATCGTACCGCCCATGAGTTCACAGATCTCCTTCGAGATCGCAAGGCCCAGCCCTGTGCCGCCGAAGGCTCGAGTGTTGGAGTCGTCGACCTGGGAAAATCGCTCGAAGAGATGATGAGCCCTTTCCGGCCCAATGCCGATGCCTGTGTCCTCCACTTCAAAGCGAATCGTCCGTGTGGCTCCGGAGCGTTCATGGGCTTGGCAGCGTAGGACGATTCGGCCCGCTTCCGTAAACTTGATGGCATTGCCCAGGAGATTGACGAGAATCTGACGAACCCGGTCGGCGTCGGCCCGTAGCCAGGTGGCCCCCCTGAGATTTGAGTCCAATGAGAACTCGAGCCCTTTGCTGCGGGCCGTATGTCCATAGAGGTCCATGAGATCGCTGAGGAGTTCGCTGAGATCGAAACGTTCTTGCCGCAGGCGAACCGCGCCCGCTTCCACCTGACTGATGTCGAGAACATCGTCCACCAGACGCAGGAGTCGCTCGCCAGAGCGGCTGAGGAGTTGAAGGTGCTCCATCTGGCTTGGCAACAGGTGATGATTGCCGATCAACTCAGCGAGGCCAAGAATACCATTGAGAGGTGTCCTAAACTCATGGCTCATGTTGGCCAAGAATTGACTCTTGGCTCGATTCGCCGCCTGGGCCTCTGTCATCGACTTCGCCAGTTGTTGTTCGATGAGCTTTTGCTCGGTGACGTTGCTGATCACGATCAAGATTTTATCGTCGAAGGGGATGCCGTCCACTTGGATGATCAACTTGAGGGAGCCCGAGCCAACCTGCTCCACCTCCAACTCGTGGCGAGAGAAGGCTTCACGCCGGCGGATCTTCTCCTGGAGGGTGGTCGGGAGGGAGAGGCGCTCAAGAATCTCACTCACCGGGCGCCCCCGCTCCGTCTCGAACAGCCCCTCGAACATGCGACGGAAGCCATCATTGACGAGGACGATCCGATCCGCTTGGACCACGACGAGTCCTTGGGGAACCGCACTGAGGATGCGTTGGTTCAAAGCCTCCGAGTCGGCGAGCTCATCGGAGGTCGCAGACAGGTTGGCTTCGAGGGCTCGTTGCTTTTGCCGCTCCTGGTCAATGGCCCGGAAGTAGCCTTTGAGTTTGTTGATGAGTTGGCGCTCGTCCACCGGCTTGAAGAGGTAATCGACCGCACCGAGACCGAAACCTTCCGCCACATCTTCTTCTCGCTTTGCTGCGGCGGTGAGAAAGATGATCGGTACATTGGCGTCTCGTTTGCGCTGTTTGATCATGTTGGCGGTTTCAAAGCCGTCTAGGCCCGGCATTTGAACATCGAGAATGATCACATCGACCGGCCGCTCGAGTAGGACAGCGAGGCCGGCCATGCCACTGGAGGCCTGAACGACTTCGACGCCGAGGTGCTCATCAAGCAAGGCTTCCAGGGTGAACAGGTTGTTCGGGTTATCGTCGACAATCAATACCGAGAATTGGGTCATATCGAGTTCGGTCAACGGGATCTCCTCTGTACAAACCAACGGTCTAGAGCGGGGCCCTTCACCGGCATCGAGATCATTTCAGCCACCAACCCAGTGTGACAAGGCCCGCAAGCCCGAGAAGGCCGATGAGACTCCGCAGCGTCGCCGTCTGCCGCTGCGCTCGGTCCACGGCCTGTTGATAGGGGATATTGGAGAAGCTCACCATGCCATAGAGGGGGTGAAAGCCTGGCAGGATACGTTCCAGGGCCTGCTCGATCTTCTTTTGCATCAGGAACAGGGGCGAGGCCACTGCCGCCCGCATTTCGTGGTAGTGGTCGAGGGCGAGCTGCCGGATGGCAAAGCCATGGGGACAGCGCTCGGCACTGAAACGACTCAAGGCCTCAGCTTGGGGATGTTGGGTCAACAAATCGTCCAGGAGGTTGGCGCTCTCAAAGGCTGCGTTCATGCCTTGGCCATAAAAAGGCACCACTGCGTGGGCCGCATCGCCGATGAGAACCACCCGTTCACCATAGTGGTAAGGGCTGCATTTGATCGTGGCGAGACCGCTATGGGGGTTGCTGAAAAAGTCGTCGATCAGCGTTGGCATGAGGGGGACGGCATCGGCGAACTGCTCATCGAAAAATCGCTGCACATCAGCGGGCTCTTTGAGCCGCTCGAAACACCAGTCGGTCTCGGACTTGAACGGTAAAAACAGGGTCACAGTGAAGCTCTTGTCCAGATTGGGCAGGGCGATGAGCATGTAGTCTTGGCGGGGCCAGATGTGGAGCCCTTTGGGGTCGATGGCGAAGTTGCCATCCGCGGCCGGCGGGATGGACAGTTCCACGTAACCTGAGTCGATCCACGTTTGGTCGTAGTTCAATTGACTCTGTTTCATCACCTGGTCGCGAACCGCAGAAAAGGCGCCATCGGCGCCAATCACCAAACTGGAATCATGGCTCTTCCGGTCACCAGAAGGGTCTTGAAAGGTCACCCTTCCCGTCTCTGCTTCGAGGGCAACGCAGGCTTGATCGAAGTGAAATGGAACGCCCGCAGCCTCCGCTTCGTTCATGAGGAGTGCGTTGAGATCTCGACGGCTAACGCTGCGTATCGCTTGGTGCGCTTGACCGTAGGCTTGGAAGTTGAGCGCGCCCCCACGGTCATGGAGAATTCGGCCGGGCATCGGCAGGCTTTGCTCCAAGACGGTCTCTTGCAGACCCACTTTCTCAAGAGCCGTCAGCCCGCGGGTTGAAATAGCCAGATTGATGGATCGTCCGGCTGGAATATCCACTCGCCGTAGATCCGGGCGCCGCTCCCAAACCTCGACCCGCTGGCCTCGACGGGCCAAGTAGAGGGCCATTAATGATCCGGCCAGGCCGGCACCGACGATGTGAACGGGCGGCGAGGGGGTCACGAGAGCCGTTCCCGGAGAATCTCGGCCACTCGCCACAACTCATGATAGCGGTTGTAGAGGGGAGCAGGAGCCATTCGGATCACGTCGGGATGGCGGAAATCACAGTAGACGCCAGCCCCTGCGAGGGCCTGATGGAGGCCTGGTCCGTCGCCGTGGATGCGTAGGCTGATCTGCGATCCTCGCCGATGGGCTTCTGTTGGGCTGATGATCTCCACTCGGCCGGTTGGTAATCGGTCCAGTTGGGAAAGAAAGAAGTCGGTCAGCGAGAGGCTCTTTTGTCGTAGCGCATCCATCCCCGCTTCGTCGTGGATGGCCAAGGCTGCTCGGTGGCAGGCCATGCTCATGACGGGGGCGTTTGAAAGCTGCCATGCGCCGGCACCGGCCTGGGCCTCGAAGGCGCCCATTTTAAAGCGCGTCTCCGGATGGGTGCCCCACCAACCGTGAAAGCGGGGAAGGTCGGCATTTTTGTGGCGGTCGTGGACGAAAAGACCGGCCACACCGCCCGGACCCGAGTTGAGGTATTTGTAGGAGCACCAGGCGGCGAAATCCACGCCCCAGTCGTGGAGTTGCAAGGGCACGTTGCCGGCCGCATGGGCGAGGTCAAAGCCAACCATTGCGCCGGCTTTGTGGGCTGCTTTCGCAATCCGGGCCATGTCGAAGAGTTGGCCGGTGTAATAATGGACGCCACCGATCATGACCAAGGCCACCCGGTGGCCATTGGTTTCTAGGTAGGCTTCGATCTCCGCCTCATCGACGAGGTCGCTCTCACCGCCCAAGCTAACGATGGCGTCGTCGGGGTCAAAGCCATGGAAGCGGGCCTGGCTATCGACAGCGTAGCGATCGGAAGGAAAGGCGCCAGCTTCGGTGAGAATCTGGAACCGTTCGGCCGTCGGGCGGTAAAACGAGACCATGGCCAAATGCAGGTTATTGGTCAGCGAGCCCATCGAGACCACTTCGTGGGGCTTGGCGCCAACGAGTCGCCCAAGGGGCTCGCAGAGATCTTCGTGATAACTGTACCAGGGGTACTTGGCCTCAAAGTGCCCCTCCACCGCGAGGCGGGCCCAATCGTCGAGCTCCTGTTCGAGGGCAGCTCGGGTGGTTCGGGGCTGAAGACCCAAGGAGTTACCGCAGAGGTAAATGGCTTCCTCGCCGGTTTTGGTCCGGGGCAAAAGGAAGCGACTCCGGAAAGAGGCGAGGGGGTCGAGACGGTCTAAGTCCAGCGCTTGAGATTCGCTCATCGCTCAAGCTCCAAAGAAAAGAGAAGGGGCCTGGAAGGGGCGGCGTCACAAAGCATTCGAGGCACCTGAAGGTCCAGCAGATAAAGCCCATCGGGAATCCCCTGAGGAACGAGGGCTAATTCGGTGAGCGTGCGTTGATGGGCTGCCGCTCGCCCCCCCTTGGGAAGTTGCCAGAAAATACGGTGGTTCGGCAGGGTGCCACCATCCTCATGGCGATCGAGGCTGGGCAGATCGAGCACCAAGTGATCGACGCCCCGGGCAACGATCAATTCAATGGCCTCGTGGCTCAGGTAGGGGGCCGGTTGTTGGCCATAGTCTCGGCGGGCTTTACCCTTGTCGGGCAGTGTCCGTATCACCAGGCTTTGTACCCCTGGGAGCGTGGGCCAGTTGGCCTGGAGCGCCGCTGCGCTGACGATCCAGTCCTCGGCGGCTTCAAAACCGTTGTATGACTCGTTCCCATCGCTAAACAATTCGGTCTGCACTGACACCAATTGGCAAACGAGCAGTTGGTTCGGCGCTGCTTCGGCAATCGTCGCCTCGTTGCGGTCGAGATGGGCGGCGCTCTCGGTGTGGGTCATCGATCCGTGGGGGGTGAGTTCCAGGGTGCTGCAGTTGCAACTCCCTCCCCGGGCCGTATCACCGACGAAGCCGCCGCCCTCCACGGCTGTGAGACGGGGTTGGGGGAGGTCGTAGAAGCTGGGGTTGCGCCCGTTGAAGTCCACGGGCAGCGCCAGATCGATACCGGCCGCCAAGTCGGCTCGATAGGTCGAGCCCTCCAGTGTGACTCGAGCTTCGATCAACTGCGGCACGACTCCTTGAGCCAGGCGCTATGGGCCCGACTTGCGTCCGTTTCGAAGGCTTCTCGTGCCAAGCCGAGAAACTCCAGTGCGGTCCCTGAGAGGAGGCGTTCTGCGGTATCGTAGTCTTTGATTGTGGTTTCGATGAGTTGTCCGGGGCTCAACTCCCCCAGTGGAAAGGGGTAATCCGTACCAAGGCCGATGCGCTGGGCACCAAAGGTGCTGAGCAGAAATTCGAGGGCCTTCGGGTGATGGACCAGACTATCCAGATAGACTTTGTCCAGATAGGTGCTGGGTTTGTTTTGCGTTTGGGTTTGACACAGATCAGGCCGGACTTCGAAGCCATGGTCGATGCGCCCGATCGTCACGGGAAAGCTGCCACCGCCATGGGCGAAGCAAACCTTCAACTTGGGGTAGCGGTCGTAGACGCCGCCCATGATCATGGAGCACATTGCGAGGCTGGTCTCGGCGGGCATGCTCACCAGCCAGGGCAGCCAGTGGCGGGGCATTCGGTCTTTGCCCATCATGTCCCAGGGGTGCACGAAGACGCTGGCATTCAGCGCTTCAGCGGCCGCCCAGAACTCGTCCAGCTCCGGCTCGTCCAGATTCCATTGATTGATATGGGTGCCGATCTCAACGCCCGCGAGCCCCAGATCCTTCATGCACCGTTCCAACTCCTTGATGGCCAGGTCTGGGGCCTGCATCGGCAGTGTGCCCAGGCCAACGAAGCGCTTGGGATGGTCCCGACAGATCCCGGCCAGGTGATCATTCAGGATCTGACTTAGATCATGGGTGTCCTCCGGTTCTGCCCAGTAGGAAAACATGACTGGGACTGTGGAGAGGACTTGAACATCCACCCGATAATCATCGCATTCTTCCATGCGACGGCCAGGACTCCAGCAGTTGTGATCGATCTCGCGAAAGAATTGGTCGCCCATCATCATTCGAGCGCAGCAGGGCTTATGGTGATCCAAGCGAATGAAGCCAGCGTAGCCGTAGCGATCTTCAAGGTCAGGCCAGCGCTCGGGGAGAATGTGGGTATGGAGGTCGATCTTCATGGGCTCATCCGGGAACCTGAGCGACCGTCCCGCATTGGGAGCAGCGATGCTTTTCCGTGCTGGCGTAATAGTTTTGGATGGCAGGAAGGAGATCCGCTGCGATGTCTTGGAGGTGAAAGGCTTCGCGGTGGAGCTTCGTATTGCAGGCTTCGCAAAACCAGAGCAGTTGATCGATCTCGTTGTCCCGGCGCTGACGTTCAACCACCAAGCCAACGGTGTTGGCGGGCCGGCGAGGGCTGTGGGGGACTCCGGCTGGAAGGAGAAGGATTTCACCCTCTCGGATCGAGATGTCCCGGAACTCGCCGTCTTCGATCACTTTGAGGACCATGTCGCCCTCGAGTTGGTAGAAAAATTCTTCCCCTGCGTTGATGTGATAGTCGGTGCGAGTGTTTGGGCCGCCGATCACCATGATGATGAATTCGTGATCAGGGTAGACTTCACAGTTTCCAACGGGCGGTTTGAGTTTGTCCCGATTGGCATCAATCCAGCCCATGAAGTTGATCGCTGACAGTCCCATGATCCTATGCCTCCACCGAGAAACCAACCGAGGCCAGCCCCGGGATATCGAGTTGAACCTTGTCGCCGGCCTGGAGAAAGACAGCGGCCGTTGCCGCCCCGGCCAAGACGGTTTGTCCGGCCTGAAGCCCCTCACCCCGCCTGTCGAGCATGGCACAGAGTTGCCGGAGGCTGTCGAGGGGGTGCCCATAGATCGCTGAACTCATGCCTTTGAGTTGCTCTCGCCCCCCCACATCTAAGCTCAGTTCGAGGGCGGCCAGGTCCAGCCCGGCCACCGCTTGTCCAGGGCCGAGGACGTAAGCGCAGGCGCTGGTGTTGTCGGCGACCACGTCGATGAGGGTGAACTTGAAGTCGGTAAAGCGGGAGTCGATGATCTCCATCGCTGGATGCACGGTCGCGATCGCTGCGAGCGCCTGGTTGCGGTCAACATGGCCTGAGATGTCCGTCCCGAGGGTGAAAGCGATTTCAGGTTCAACCCGTGGATGGCAGCTGCCGGCCAGTTGGAACGCAGCACCATCCGCAAGGGTCATCGCCCCCGTCAGGTGACCATAAATCGGTTCATGGACTCCCATTTGTTCCATTTTAGCCTTCGAGGTCAGGCCCATTTTCATGCCGACGAGGGACTCGCCGCGGGCGTAGCGACGGTCCATGCTCAGCCGTTGCACGGTGTAGGCGGTCTCGATGTCGAGGCTGGGGTGATCGGCGGTGAGCATGGGGATCGGGCAGCCTTCAAGGGCTGCTTGGTCAACGGTCTGGGCTAGGGAGGCTAAGTCCAGGGTCACGGGGGTGCTCCATCGAGAAAAGCCACGGCCTTCATTTCGATCCGAAGGTTCGGGTGGGGAAGTTGGTGCACAGCGACCGTGGTGCGGGTGGGACCCGTCTTTGCGTCAAAGTGCGCGTTGTAGACTCGGTTGTAGCCGGGGAAGTCAGCCATATCGACGAGAAACGAGGTTAAGTCGACGACCTGCCCGAGGCTGCTGCCGCAACGCTCCAGGAGGATGCGCATGTTGTCGATGACAGCAGCTGTCTGCACCTCGATATCCGTATCGATACGGCCATCGGCGTGGATCGTCACCCCGGCATGACTGTTGTCCGGGCGGCGACTCGATAGACCGGACAAGAAGAGCAGGTTCCCGACCCGTCGGGCGTGGGGGTAATGGGCCAGCGCGCCGGGGCGATCGGGGAAGATGTAGGCTTCCGTCGTGGTCCCCGCTTGGTCCATGCACCCCCCCGATCTAAGCCCTAACCGGCCGGGCCGAGTGGGACAAGCACTGAGGTCAGCGGGCCCTTTCAGCATCGAGTGGGACCAAATGATAGGGGCCTTCGTGCCGGACAAATTCACGGCGACAGGCCCAGGTCGCACCGGCGGAGGGGCCGGCTAGGCCGAGCACTGGAACGCCCAGGGTCAGGAGGCCAGGCAGCATGCCCAGCCAGCGAGCGAGGAGGCTGCATTCACCGCCTCGACGGCGGGCCGGCACCCCCGCCCCATACAGAACCCCGGAGATGCTGCCCGCGATCGCGCTCATCAAGACCAGCGCTAATTCCCGTTCCGATCGCTGACTGCGCCCCAGCATGCCCATGTTTCCCAGGCCGCTCGCCAAACCAGCGCCGATCAAGCCGCCGGCAAGGCCACCGCCGAGCATGAGGGGCGTGCCGCTCCAGATCCCTTCAGTGATAAAGCGGTTGTCCCGCCGGACTTCCGCGATGCTCGGAAGTTTCTTGGCCTGGTCGTGCGGAGCCGAAACTGCCGTCGTTGGCGAGGCTGGCGTTGGCAAAGAAATCAGAAGCAGGAGCGCCGGTTGTGCGAACATCAGTCCATCCCGCTGTTTAGGTCGCCAAAGTCCACCACCAAAGCTTTACGCTCGAAGGCTTCCGCTTCGAACAGGTCGGTTCGATGAATTCCCGCCACGCCAACAAAAAACTTATCTGGGATGACCTCCGACAGGGTGTTTGCGTGGGTCGCTATTTCATTAAAATAGTCCCTCGCAAGGGCGATGCGGTCCTCTGTGTCGATGAGGGTTCTTTGCAGCGTGAGAAAGGCTTCGCTTTGTTGCAGGGAGGGGTATTTCTCGCTGACCGCGAGAAGTTGACCCCCGACGGCCTGAGCCGGAGCATCCGGGGCGGTTTGCGTGCGGATTTGGGCAAGGGTCTCGTGGAGCTTGGTCTCGGCTTCCGCCGCTTGCTTGGCCACATCCACGAGGTTGGGGATGAGATCGAAGCGGCGCTTGAGTTGGACATCGATATTTTTTCGGCCCTGATCGACCCGGTTTCTCACTTGAACCAAATCGTCGTAGATTCGCCAGGCCCACAAAGAAAAGAGAATGAAAACGTTGATGAACCCGGTCAGCCACGGGAACCAGACCGCATGGAAGTAGCTGGGCGTGCTGTCGATCCAGGTCATGAGCGGCAACAGGCCAATGGCCAGGACCCCTAAGATCGCCCCCTGCCAAAAGGCCCCTCGAGCCACCTGTTCTTCGCTTTGCACGGTGATGATGTAGCGGTGCCCGGCTTCGTTGTCGGCGGCGATTTCGGGGGCCACAACATCCTCCCGCAGGCGGGCCTGACCCAGGAGATAGAGATCATCACCGTCTCGGATGGTGTGCTCCCGAAATCGGCGCTCACCGGTGCTGTGGGCGATGCTGCCCGACGGCCCCTTGGCATAATAGAAGTCATCGCTGCGCCGGCAGGTATAGCTAAAGGTCAGGTGCTGGGTGAGCTCAGCGCCTTCTGGATCGACCCGTAAGGCGCCGGTGTCGTCTTGGAGGAAGAAGGGTGGGATGAGCCCCCCGCTCGCCACGGTTTTCCAGCCCGATGAGGATCTGGTCTTTCCATCTGAATCGACCTCCGTCTTTTGCCAATGTTCCTCAACGCTCCATAGGCTGCACAGCGCCTCCGCCTCTTCAAGATGGGTGGTATGGCTGATGCCCCGGGCCTGACCCTTTAACTCGACCAGGCCGATGAAGACGCCCTGGACTTTGGAGGTGGGGAGCGCAGCCATCAAGCGGCGCAGGCGAAAGGCCCGGGAGGCGAACTTGTGACAGATGAGAATGATGATGCTTGGGATCACCAGCCAGAGCCACTCGGTCATGGTGCAGTCTCCTCCGCCTCGATGGGCTCCAAGCTTCCGATACAGGCCCAAATGGGAAGAACCCAGGGCAGGGCGAGTCCTTGGACCAGTGCCTGCGCATCCTGCCCAAAAATCCCAAGGGTGGCGATGAGCCCCCCGCCCAAGGCCCCGCCGGCATAGGCAGCAACTCGACGGTCCATATCACAGCGATAACCGGCCTCGCCAGCCACATAGCCCGGGGCAAAGATGAAGCCGGCCCCGGCCCCGATGATGGTTCCTGACAAGGGCAGAAGCCAATCGGAAGTGCAGCCCTCAGGGGATGAGCAACTCGATTGGGCCCGTCGTTGACCCAGTTGGAAGCCAACGTAGCCCCCAAGGCCACCAAGGAGGCCCCCCAGCAATAAGCTACGACCAAAGATCCTTTGCTCCACAGCTCTTGTGACGCCGGGCGTCGTGGGGAGGGCTTCGCGCCCAGCAAGTGCTGGCGCCATTGGATCCGTCTCGCTCGACTGGGCCTTCGTCGCAGCCCGGGGGGCGCTTTGAGGCGTTGCGCTGAACAGGAGCAATGCGACTAGAGTTTGATGCATATATTTTTGAGGTCGGTGTAGAAATCGATCGAATGCTTACCCCCTTCACGACCGATCCCGCTGGCGCCCGTGCCACCGAAGGGGGTCCTAAGGTCCCGAAGAAACCAACTGTTGACCCACACCATGCCCACGTCGAGTTGGGCAGCCACCCGGTGGGCCCGGCTGAGGTCCTGGGTCCAAACGGCCGCACATAGGCCGTAGGGGCTGTCGTTGGCCATGGCGATCACTGCCGCTTCGTCGTCGAAAGGTTGCAGGTGTGCGACCGGGCCAAAGACTTCCTCGCGCACGCAACGAGCATTCTCGTCGAGTCCGGTCCAGAGCGTCGGTTCGACAAAGTGCCCCCCTTGGAACGGTGGCTCAAGGGTCGGTTCACCACCCCCTGTGATGACCTCGGCCCCCTCTTCTCTCGCCAAGCGGAAGTAGCCGAGGACCTTCTCTTTGTGCACCGCGCTGATGAGGGGCCCCATTTCGGTGGTTTCATCGTAGGGATCGCCGATACGAATCGCTTCAGCGCCCGCTTTGAGACGGGCGACAAAGGTATCGAAGATGCTCCGGTGAACGTAGACACGCTCGCTGCAGAGGCAGACCTGACCACAGTTGGAAAAGACCGAGCGCAGCGTGCCCTCGACGGCTTTGTCGAGATCGCAATCTGCGAAAACGATGGCCGCATTCTTACCACCGAGTTCGAAGGAGATTGGCTTGAGCCCCTCGGCCGCCGTCTTCATGATGGCTTTGCCGGTGGCCGACTCGCCCGTAAAGGTGATGGCCGCCACATCGGGGTGTTGGGTCAGGGCCTCGCCGGCACTTCCGGGGCCGAAGCCGTGGACAACATTGAAGACACCGGGGGGCAAGCCGACCTCTTGAAAGACTTCGGCGAGGAGCGTGGCGCTGGCCGGTGTCTCTTCGCTTGGTTTGACGACGACCGTGTTGCCGGCGGCCAGGGCCGGGCCCACCTTCCAGGTCATGAGCAGGAGGGGAAGGTTCCAGGGACAGATCACCCCGATCACCCCTAAGGGATGGCGCTGGGCATAGTTGAGGGCCCGACCGCCGTCGGGGGTGTCTGTCGCGTAACTCTCCGTACCAAGATTCCGGGCGAGGTCAGCGAAGAGTTGGAGATTAGCAGCCCCTCTTGGGATGTCGACCTTTGAGGCGAAAGAGACGGGTTTTCCCGTGTCATCCATCTCGTGTCCAAGAAACTGATCGAAGCTCTCCATGATGCGCTGACTGGCTTTCGCCAAGAGGTCGAGGCGGGCGTTCGTGGTCATGTTGCCCCACGGTCCTTCGAAAGCCCGTTTCGCAGCGGTGACCGCCCGGTGAACATCTGCCGCGCTGGCTTCAGAGACCGTTGCGACCAGTTTGCCCGTGGCCGGATTGATGTCGTCAAAGCGACGCGCTTCTACGCCCTCACAAAATGCGCCATCGATGAAGAGGGCATAATGACGGGCGGTGGTCACGAGTCGGGCTCGCTGGGGCGGGGGAGCTCTGAATCCGTACTACCTGAATAGCCCATGGACCCGGGGCGCTCACTGAGGTCCGTGATGACATATTTCCGGGCCGACCAGATTTCGGGGAAGCACCTTTTTTTCAGGGTCGAGGTGAGGTAGTCCACCCCCATGCTGCCACCGGTGCCGATGGTATGCCCGATGATCCGCTCCACCATGCTGACATGACGCCAGCGCCAGGAGATCAACTTCTGGTCGATATCCAAGAGGAGCTCGAGGAGCAGATAGACGTGATAGTTGTCCTCGGAGTTTCGGTAGATTGAACCGAAGACCCGAGCAAGATCATCAGAGGGGGCATGGGGCTTACTGATATCCCGCTCGAGGATCTCTCGAGGGATGTCGAGTCCGAGACGGTCTAGACAAGCGAGAACGTGGTCATAGAGGGTGGGGGCATCCAGTGCCTCGTTGAGGGCTACGGTCGCGACGGGGTCATTGGAATGATAGCGAAGATAGCTCCTTCGCTTCAGGCCGAGTTGGAACTCAAAGACCCGGAACTGGGCCGACTGGAAACCTGAGGCTGGATTGAGGAGCGCACGGAAATGATTAAAGTCGTTGGGCGTCATCGTCTCTAGGATATCCACCTGCTTGATGAGAAGATCCTGGATTCGAATGACGCGCCGGCAGCTTTTGAAGACTGCGAGCAGATCATCATTCTTCAGAAAGTCTATAATCGCACTGACTTCATGGAGGATCTGCTTAAACCAAAGCTCATAGGCCTGGTGGATGATGATGAAGAGGGTCTCGTCGTGTTGGGGTGGGTCGCTCTGAAGGTTTTGGAGACCGATCAGTTCGTCGACCTTCAAGTAGTTGTTGTATGTGAGTTGGCCTTTTTCAGGCTCGATCAGTCCCTCGGTCATCGATGTTCTCCGGCGCAGTGCTCATAGCCAAGACCTGGGAGGAGGACCAGTCCTGCCACGCACCGCCCCCAGGGCTTTCCAGCTCTAAGATACTGCCCGCTGCCAATGGGAGACTGATCTTGCCTGGCAAGGAGGTTTCGGAACCATCGGGAAGGATGAGGGTTTGTCGCCCTCGCCGCCCCGCTGGCCCCCCATGAAGGCCCCAGGGCTCAAGGTGTCGGCGCTCCCCACTCAAGCTGAGGACCACCGGCTCCAGAAAGCGCAGGACTCGAATCACGCCTCGGCCCCCATTTCCCGTACCGGCCGGGGCGACTTTGTAGGCTTCCACGCGGACCGGGAAGGACTGCTCCAAACGCTCAATAGGGGTGTTGAGGGTGTTGGTCATGTGGGTCTGAATCCCATCGGCGCCGGGGCCTGATGGGCCCGCACCGGCGCCGCAGGCCAAGGTTTCGTAGTGGACAAAGCTTCCATCGGGAGCACCGAAGAGGAGATTGCTCATACTGCCGCCGGATGCCGCTGGAATCTGCCTAGGAAGGGCCTGGGCTAAGGCTCCAAACAGGCTGTCGACGATCCGTTGGCTGGTCTCCACATTACCCGCTGAAACCGGGGCCGGTTCCGTGGGGTGTAAGATACTGCCCGGCCGGGTCAGAATCCGGATCGGCCGAAGCATCCCGGCATTGGCCGGCATGGTCCCTTCGGCTAAGCAGCAAAAGACGTAGAGCACCGCGGATTCCGTGACCGCCCGGGCTGCGTTGATCGGGCTGCCGACTTGGTCTGGAGCGGTGCGGAAATCTACGACCGCCCGGCTGCCCTCGACCTCGATGCGCACCGGTATGGCCAAGGGACCACCGCCGAGGCCGTCGTCGTCGAGAAAGTCCTCAAAGCAGTAGATCCCGTCGGGAATCCCCTGAATACACCGGGCCATGCGGGCCTCTCCCAGATCGAGCAAAGCCCCACTGAGTTCATCGAATCGGTCGGTACCGAGGCCGTCGTGGAGTCGGAGCATTCCGGCTAAGCCTGCTGCATTTGCAGCCTGTTGGGCTTGGAGGTCGCCCCGTCGCTCCCAAGGGCTTCTCGAAGCCGTCGCCACCCGTTCGACACAGGCCGTATCGAAGCGAGTCGGGGGGAGCCGGAGCCCTTCGTCATCGATGCGGAGAACTCGGTAGCCCTCGGGCGTCACCGAACTGGGCAGACTGCCGGGCGTGATGCCACCCACGTCGGCATGGTGGGCCCGGTTGGCGACCAGAATCGCCGCAGGTTCTGGGGCCGAAGAGACCAGGCAGAGGTCCGGTAGATGACTGCCTCCAGCGTAGGGGTCATTGACGAGGACTTCTGCGCCGGGCTGCAACGTTCCCGAATCAAAGGCGGCGTGCACGGAGGCCGGCGTTGCGCCGAGGTGGACCGGAATGTGGGCTGCATGGGCCAACATCTGCCCCTGGCGGTCAAAGACAGCACAGGAATAGTCGCGCCGCTCCTTGATGTTGGTGGAACGGGCCGAACGACGAAGCCGCTCCCCCATCTCTTCGGCGATGGCTGATAGCCTTTGGTGGTGGATCTCAAGGGCCAAGGGTAGGCTTGCCTCGGTGCTTGGCCGATCCACCGTCGCTGGCCGGAAGCACCGTAGCGTCTGGTCCCCATAGATCTCGGCGCTCCAACCCTCAGGGAGCCAAACGGTTCGGTCCATGCCGGCCAGGACTTGGGGACCCTCGATGCGCTGGATCGGTGCTCCGCTTCCGTCCATCGCCAGGGACGCGCCCGTCGCGACTGCTTCGAGTTGGACAACCTCGATCTCGCCGTCGTCCTGGCGAAAGCCAAAGCCCTCCTCGTGGGCCGCAGCAAAACGGGCTTGTAGGCTCCTCTTTGTCTCCCCTGGTTGCCATGGAATTTGGAGACTCGAGCCCTGGCCTCGATAGCGCAGGCGCAGGCACCACAGCCGGCCCGTTATTGGAGGCATCAGTTCGGACTCGGCTTGCTCTTGAAGTCCCTCAAGGATCGCTTCCATCTGCTGGAGGCTGTCGTTGTCGATGGGGCCGAGCCAAGGCTTCTTTCGGCGAATTTGGGGGCTGGCGTGAAGAATCCCTCGGGCAGAAAGGAGCCCAGCCCCGGCCGGAACCATGAACTCCTGACAGCCAATTTCTTCACAGATAGACGCTGCGTGCAGGCCGCCGGCACCACCAAAAGCCACCAAACAAAGGTCGCCCGGATCAATGCCCCGGGAGACGGTGACCCTTCGGCAGGCCCGGGCCATACGGGCTTCGGCTTGGGCGAGGATCGCTCGGGCGGTGCTCTGGGTGGATTGACCCAAGGCTTGAGCGAGGTTTGCAATGGCTTTGCGGGCGCCTTCCTCGTCCATCATCATGCCGCCATCGAGGAGGCTGGGCAGCCGGCCCAACACGACATTCGCATCGGTGACCGTGGCTTGCCTGCCCCCTCGGCCATAGGCCACCGGTCCGGGGTCTGCGCCAGCGGACTGAGGCCCGACTTGAAGCAAGCCATCGGCATCGATCCAAGCGATGGACCCCCCCCCTGCACCCACGGTTTCGACGGGCAGCATGTCTTGGGCGATGCGATGGGGGCCGATGCCACCCTGTTGCGCACAGGCGGGGAGGCCAAGGCCTGCGGCGACGTCGGTTGAGGTTCCACCCATGTCGAGGCTGAGCAAGGCTCGCCGGTCGATGCCCTCAGCGGCAGCCCAGGCACCGACGAGTCCGCCGGCTGGCCCACTGAGTAAGGTTCGACCGGGAAAGGTCTGTGCTTGCGCCAAATCCATCAGACCACCATCGGAGGCCATAATGCGAATCGTGAGGTCAGGCCGGGCGGCCCGTAAGAGACCGAGGTATCGAGCCATCAGGGGCTGGACCAGTGCGTTCGCCACCGTCGCTTGAGCCCGCTCGTATTCCCGCGGAATGCTTGCGATTCGGTGGGAGCAGGAGATGAAGAGTTCGGGCATCTCCTGTTTCAGGGCCTCGGCGATGGCCTCTTCGTGCCGAGCATCGGAACAACTGTGAAGGAGACAGATCGCCACCGCATCGGTTGCGATCAGAGCGGAGCGATGGGTCTCGATCCAGAGGTCCAAGGCTTCCAGGGCTTCCAGTTCCTCACCCGAAGGACCCAGGCGTCCACCGATCCCGAGGACTTGATGTCTCGGCAGGAGCAGCGGTCGGGGGCTGGGCTCCAAAGCGAAGAGTTCATCTCGGTTCTGTCGTCCAAGGAGCAAGAGGTCTTCAAAGCCTTTATTGACGACGAGCAGGGTCGTCGAGGTGGTCCCTTCGAGAAGCGCGTTGGTTGCGACGGTGGTGCCATGGTCCAGCCGGGTGGCGGTTTCACCGGTGAGGGTTTCGAGTTCGGCCAGCCCCGAGAGGATCGCTTGGGCCGGATCCTCGGGGGTGGACGGACGTTTGAGGAATCGGTCTTCACCTTGGCTGGTCCGAGCGACGAAGTCGGTGAAAGTGCCTCCTGTATCGACGGCGACGCGCATGCCTTCGGCTAGCCTTTTGACCGGTGCGGAACAAGGGGCCCCTCACCCCGTTGTCGGTCCCCCCCCTTAAGCTCGAAGGGCGAAGGAGGAATGCCCATGGAGGTGGCGAAGGAGAACCGATTGGAGCCGGAAGCTCAGGAGCGATTTCACGTGCGGTTCGCCGTGCGGAATGGTCAGCGGGAGACCGTCGAGGAAGCAGGGCCTTATTGGCTCGATGAAGGCGAGGTGTTTCGCAGGATTCGTCAGATTCAGTTGAGCCTGCCGCCCTCATGGGTGGTCCTGGCAGAAGGTGTGGGGCCCCGCAGTCGCTGGCGCTGCTGGCGTCGGGCCCGCTCGCTCCCGGTGGGGCAGCCAGCAACACCGGCGGACAGGCCAGAGCTTAGGCCGATCGCCCTTTCTATTCTTTGTTGATAGCCGATAGTTCGGCGAGTTGGGCCTGGATGCGGTTCACTTCCGCAAGACGGTTCAGTGGCTCCCACTGACCTAGGGCTGCGCGCAGCACGTCCTCGGCTCGCTGGTGTTGATTGGCTCGTTGAACCAAGGCAGCAGTGGCTTCTAGGAGTTCGGCGGTCTCGATGCTTACCAGTCCTCGGTCAAGACGAAGTCGGTACAACTCGTGTAGAGCACGGTCGAACTCAGTCCAGTCTTGATCTCGACTCGCCAGGCCTAATTTCAAGGCCTCTAGTTGGCCCATCAGATTCTCATCGCCTAGATGGAAGAGGCTGGCTTCGAGCACGTCGATGAGTTTGCGCAGGTCGTTGAGCCTGGCCTGGGCAAACAACAGAAAACCTAACTGGATTTGGACTTGTATCACCTGCTCTGAACCCAGCCGTCCGAAGGCTTCTAAAGCCCGCCGGTACCAGGCTTCCGCTCGTTCGACATTTTGCGCCCGTCGAGCGACGTCGGCGAGACTCATGACAGACTGTCCGATTCGGCCTTGATGCCCCAACTGTTCTGCGTGGCGCAGACTCACGGCATAGGCCTGAGTCGCTTCGGCCAATTGCTTACTTCCCTCGGCCATCGCACCCCGCTCAAAATGGTATTCGTGGGCGATCGCTAACTGAGAAGGGGCCGGGCTCTCGATGACCTTGCTGAGGCGATCGAGTTCGAGGCTCGCGTCGCGCAGGTTGCCGCTGACTCGATGGTGGCGAGCAAGGGCAAGCCGGCAGCGCAGCGCCCCATCTCCGTTGCCGTGTCGCTCGAAGCTTTCGATGGCTTGCTTGAGCCGATCGGGAACCAGGTCTCGATCCCCCCGGTGCTCCAAAATTTGGGCACTGAGTTCGGCCCAACGGGCCATGAGTTCATCCCCATCGGCCAGCTCCTCAAGGGCTTCGATTTGGCTCCAGGCCACCTTCATCTGCCGACGAAGCAGGGCGAGGCGGATCTCGCCAGCGAGTTGGATGCCGTCGTCCTCGGCCCTTGCCTCGTTCGTCTGCTTCAACAGGCTTCGTCGGCGGTTGAGCATGGCTTCAGCTTGATTCAAGTGACCGTTGGCCATGGACTCATCGGCTGCCCGCGCCAAGGGGGCCAAGGCCTCTCCCGACCGACCGGTACGCTCTAGATGCCGGACCAAGCGAACATCCCCACGCCCCCGGGCTGCAGCCTCCTGGAGGACCGCGAGGCTGTGTTCGGCGAGGCGTTCCCGCCGGCCCTGCTCCTCACAGGACTGGATGATGCTTTCGGTGACGAGGGCATGCTCGAACTGAAAGCCTTCTTCAGTGCCAACGCCGAGCCCCATCGCCAGCAGCGCGTTCATTAAGTCTTGGCTGGTGTCTAGGCCTGCCCGCCGGCATGCATCTTCCCATTCCTCCCGGTGGACTTGTCGCCCGAGCAGCGCGGCCAGTTCAAAGCATTGGCGAGCGTTGCCATCGGTTCCCGCATCCGCAAGCAGATTCAAGGCCCGGTCCACTCGAGCTTGCCAGAGTTCGTGTAGGTGTTTTGGTAGCTTGGTCTTGGCCTCGAGGGGCAGGGCGACAAGGTCACCCTCGGCCACGAGAAGGCGCTGTTCGGCACTTTCCCTAATCAGCTCAAGAGCAAAGGATAGGTCACCTTCACAACGCCATTTCAGCGCCTCCAGCGTGTCGGGCGTCAAGCGCAGGCCATCCACCAGCAGTTCGGAAAACTCCTCGGGCTTCAAGGACAAGACGGGCAGCGAGTTCACCAAGCCCGTGGTCACGAGGTCACCCAAGAGCTTGGCTTCCGCAGGACGCTCGGAGAGCCGGGAACTATCCTCGCGGCTCAGGATGCAGAGGGGGAAGCTGTCCATGCGATGAAGACCCATCAGGTGGCGAATCATAGCCAGGCTCTCCGCACCGAGGTGGGCATCCTCGACGACGATGAGTAGGGGACGGCGTTTGGCGAGACGTCGCAACAAGTTCTCGATGACCTGAAAGCGCTGGCGAGTGGATTCGAAGACGACCCGAGTGACGTCGTGATCCGGTGCAAGGAGCTGACAAAGGGCCTGCCATTCATAGGGATCTTCAGCCCCAAGAGACTGGAGTAAGTTCTTGCAGCGCTTGAGAATGTCCGAGGGCCCAAGGTTGTGACAGCGGAGGTATCGGTAAAGCGCACCCGCGATGCCGGTATGGGGACCACCGTCGTCCCCATGCTTGATCACGATCACTTGGGCTAAGCCGGCCTTGCGAGTTTGTTGGATCAGCCAGTCTGTGAGGACCGATTTGCCGACACCCCGGGGACCCGTCAGTCTTAGGTACCGTGGCCTCGCATTCTGGATCACCTGTTGGAGGCTCGACCACAGCTGATGTTGTTCTTTTTTTCGGCCGTAAATCGGGAGCTCCCGTAGGCCATGGAGTCGCAGCCCCATGGTCTGCCAGGATGGGTCTCGCGGGGGTAGGGCTTGGCTCGGTGCCTCCTCGGACATTCGCGGCGATGGCATCGCAGAGAGTAAGACGCGGGGGCGTTGATCGAGTTGCTCTAAGGCCGCCAGAGCCTGATATGCGGACCAGGGGCGTTGGCTTGGTTCTGGATGGAGCAAACTGCGCAACCAGAAGCCGAAACTGCGGGGCAGGGCCATCGCTGCTTCCTGGCGGAATGCTTCGTCAGGGCTAGGCGCCTGGCCATAGACCATCCAATGGGCCAAGGCACCGACGCCGTAGAGGTCGGTATAGGGCCGAACTCGGCGCCATTGGCCTGCTTTGAGTTCTGGGGCAGCGAACGCTGCGTCCAAACCGGGCGGTGGGCCTTGCAGGACCCGCAGGCGATGCTCGGGGCCGATGGCGAAGCCACCCAGTTTCAACTGGGGGTTAGGTCCTTGACCGAGGCGGACCTGATCGGGGCGGATGGCACCATGAAGTAGGTTGTGCCCGTGAAGATGCATGAGTCCTTTGAGGACCGAGGCCAAGCTGTTTCGGCATTGGGCCCAGTTCTCAGGGGGATGATTGAGGAGGTTGCCCCCCGGCGCGTCCTCTTCCGCAAACCATGAGCAGCCGGCCTGAAGTTGCCCACCGAGGGCAGCCGAATCAGCCTCAGACAGGAGGCCATAATCAAAGACGGCGAGTAGATTTGGATGATCTAGAAGGGCGAGGGGGCGCCATGTCGAAACGAGCTTAAAGTACCAATCGACCGGTTTTCGATCGGGACGGGGTTTGTAGACTCGCAGAATCGCTGGCGTTGCATGCTCGACGTGCTCCACCTGCCAGACCCAGGCCTCGGCACCGTCGACAAGGAGATTATTGAGTCGGAAGGGGCCAAGGGGGGGCATACTGGCGAGCATCCAGTGGTTCAGCTCGCCGTCTAATGAACAAAGCCTGGGCCGTCTAGTTCGGTTATTGGTCTGGCATGAGGCAGGGCAGGCCGTTGGTACGGAGGTGGTCCGTGTCCAGTCCGGCCCCTTGCAGCAGGCTGGCCACCACTGTTGAGGGTGTTAGGGTGACCCCGCCTTCTTCGACCACGGCACCGCTCAGCGGGTCGATGGGTAGGGGGATCATGCCGGTGTCTTTGGAGGCGCCAACGACTTGATTATGGGGCACGCCCGCCCCGATGAGCATGCAGGCCGAGGTCAGGGAGTGGTCACGCCCGCCCCGGTTGTTGATGAGTGAGGTCCGGCCGAACTCGGAGAAGACGAGGACCGTGGTGGTATCGATCAGTTTCTTTCCAGGCGCGACCGGGTCGTCCTCCGTCTTGAGGTCGCTGACCAACTGAGCCAGCGCCCGCCAGCCATCAGCCTGCCGCTCGGGGTGGTCATCTTCCCAGTCGTCGGCGTGGCTATCGAGACCGCGAGCGATCTGGATGGTGACGCATTGGGAGGTGTTGTACTTCAAGGCCTGGAGGGCCATGGCAGCCTGGGCTTCTCCCGAGGTGAGATCCCAGGGCACATAGCCGTAGCGCTCCCGCAACTGCGCCATTTCAGGGTCACGGTTGTTGCCCAGGCGAAAGCGGTCGCCGAGGCCCCCATCCACCAACTCCCGGGCCTTCTTCTGAGAATCCTCAAGGAGGGTCATGAGCCCCCATCGATCGAGCCGGTCCGTATCGCAGCGAACCCGTTGGCTGCGGTACAGCTCAAGGTGCCGGCGGACATTGTTCATGGGGGCGAATGGGCCGTCGTTGAGCACGGCCACCAAATCGTCCACATTGGCGATCTTCATGGGGCTGGCGTAGGCCGGATCCCCCTCGTTATAGCCTTCGGCCCGGGAGATCAGATTGGGGATCGGGGCCCGGTCCCCCTGCTGCGCAGCGACTTGGGTCGACACCGAACTGCCCTTGGCCCGGGTGCCTACTGGCATCATCCCAGTGAGGAAGTATCGACGTCCGACTTCGTGGGTGACCGTATCCATGCTCAAACCCCGGACGACGCAACTGACATCGAAGTGGGGTGCGAAGTCGGCCATCGCCGGCCCGAAATCGATCTGAGAGCCTTCCGGGCGGATGAGGCGGTCAAGGGTGTAGACCCCTGGGTTGGCCGCTTCAATGGCTTGCCAGCCCAGTTCGATTCCATAGAGTCCGAGGGCTTCTTCACTGTCGTCGAAGCGCCCTGGGTCCCGGGGGTCGACACTTAGTAGCGTATCCCATCCCCCATCAAAGTATGCGAAGATGAAGTTCCGGTGCGGCAGGTCTTTGCCTTGGGCCAGGGCCCGGTGAAATGGGATGAGGGGGGCGACCAGCAGGCCGGAGCCAGCGAGGCCGAGTCGAGAAAGAAAACTGCGTCGATCGATCATGATGCCATCCTCAGTACGTCATGAACTCGGGGGCCGTGATCATGGCGATGCAGACCGCATTCCAACCATCAAGGGCTCCTGTTTCAGCCTGGACCGATCGATAGAGTTGTCGAAGTTCAAGCAGGCCCACCGTGCTGTCCTCTGGTACGTGGATTCCGTGAAACTTGAGTCGAAGGAAGCGCAGGTTACGCAGAACGTCATCGGGATAGGGAGCGAGGATGCGTTGGCTTGGATCCGCTTGTTGACCGTCTCGAGTGACGGCTTTGCCGCAGACTTGACCCGCCATGTCGTCCATGAACTTCGAGAACAAGGGGGAGGGGGCCGTTTCATCCTCGTAGCGTTCCTCGTAATCGGCTTCCCCAAGGGTCGCGACCATGGTCTTGAAGCGGTCATTGCCCTCGGCATCAGTCCACGTGATGCCATCAAAAAGCATGGGGATGCTTCGACGGAGTTGGTCGACGCGGAGGCGACGGGGCATCTTGCCAAAGACAACATCATCAGGATGCAAGAGCGCTGGCCCTTCCGCTTGGCGCTCGCCCCCTGGACTCCAATGGTGATCCATCATCTGGGTGGGCTGAAACGTGGGCGCCTCGTAGCAGCCCGCGACCAATAAGGCTGGCAGTAGAAAGCTTCTCATCGCCGCTCTCCGTGTCCGGCACCACCGCGATAGATCTCCGAACTCACAATCTCCCGAGCGAGCCCTCTTAAGTCATAGTTTGACTCGATGAAGGCCTGGGTCAGCTCTTGCAGCGCTTCGGCTTCACCAGCTCGCGGCGCCCTCGCCATGAACCGGGTCCAAAGCTTCGAGACGGTACACTGGGCAAAGCTTCCGTTGTCGATGGACTTTTGGGCCAGGGCCCGGGGGCCATCGGTAATATTGCTGGAATAGTCCCCGTCACCCGAGCCCGTCTCTTGCGCGCCCAGGGCATCGGCGAAGACATAGGCCATGAGATAACCCTTGTAGGGCTCTTCATCCTCGTGCCGCGGGTCGATGAAGTAGTAATTGCGGCAGATACCGCTGCGAGACCCATTGCGGCAGTCGTCCCGCACCATGGGGTAGGTCGCTTCGTCCAGATTGATCGTCCCGGCTTCGGACCACCGGCCCCAGTAGGCTGCGTCTGGCTCGACGCCGACATGGCAGTATTTGCAGCCACAACGCTTCGTGAGGTTGGGTTCGAGATGGCAAGCGTCATCGGAGGCGGGCAGGCCGCCCTTCGGCGCTTGAAAGCTGTGGCACAAAAAGGCGTTATGGAAGCGGTTCGCCCGCCCACGGTTCGACTGGAACTTCAGCAGATAGCCAAAGAGCGTCATGACACCGGAATGAAGTCCCGTTCGTTCAACGGACACCCAGCGGTCTTTGTCGGTGAAGTGCAGATCTTCGGGGATGGGGTAGCCAGGATCAGTCGAGGATCTCAAAAAGTTTCCACCATGACGGGACTGGTAACGGTGGAAGTGGGCGATGGGGCCATTGACTTCGATATCCGTACCCAAAAGCACATCGGTGTAGGGGCGGTTTTCGGCGACCACCCGATCCATGAATCGAAGCAGTTGTTCGGCGAATGCGTTGGTGATCGCACGGTGCGTTCCCGCCGTTCGATATTCACAGAATTGTAGGTTCGGGCCGCAGCCGCATTCCCGACTGTTGATACCTGAACTGCAATCGACTTGGCGATCCGGGTTGTCGAGATTCGCCCCCGTCAGGTTTTCCTGGGCATCGAAGGCACAGACCTTGATGCGACTGCTGGGGTCCCAATAGGGCGTGACCCAGCGCCAACCTTCTCGGCAGACCCCATTCTCATCACAGGTGGTCATGATCTGCCCATTTTCGTCGTATTGGACCGGTTCATCGAGACAACCGATGACTGCACCCCGCAGTCTCGAAGCCCGCCCGAAGGCCCGCACATAATAGGCTGCGTCGACATTGCGGCGGGGCTCATTGATGAGAAAGGTGTTCACGGTCAGTCGCTGACTGGTGACGTTGGTCCAGAGGAGCCCCTGATGATGGTCCCGCAACTGGGCGAGGAAGCCTTCGCTTTCGAGCATGCCTTGCAGCAGCTCACCGGGCACCTCACCACTGGAGATCACCTGCTCGTACTCCGCAGTGCTGGGGGGAAAGCCCCGTAAGTCCAGACTTAAGCGACGCAGGTATTGGAGGCTCTTGTTCACGTCCGTTTCGAGGCACTGAGCCGCCAAGGCAGGGGGCGTATACAGCAGACCGATCAGGAGGAGAAATCTCATTCCAACATGCCTCTTTCTTTCCAAGCGAAGAGCAAGGCAGCACTTCCGCCCACCAAGGGTCTACCATCTTGTGGCATCCGTTGCGAGACGACGGCATCGATGATCAAATCGATCTCATCGCGCCATTGGTCGATGCCGCTGAGGTCCCGGGCACCGCCTTCACCATTGTGGCAACGATGGCAGTTGGCGTTGTTGAAGGCAGCAACCCGACCACTCCAGGTCACTTCGGCATCTACAGGGCCACCCACCCGGAGCACTTTTCCCGGCTCGGCGCAAAACAGCCAAAGGGAACCATAAGCATCCACATCGGCTCGGAGGCTGGGGAGAAAGCTTTCCGGTGTCGTCATCACGGTCGCCTCTGTCCCAGTGAGGTAGACGACCTGTTGGGCGGTGACGGCCCAGAGTCCATCGCCCACACCGTCTCGGGCCAAGGCCCAAAGTTCTGCCTCGGCGCCGGCATCTCCCGGGCCGAGTGCAACTCGGTGCCAGGCCTTTTCATCACTAAAAGGATCGAGGCTTAGCCACCATCCGTCCCGGTGACGAGCATGCAGGCGTCCCCCTGGGCCTGGCTGGATTCGATCGCTCGCCCCGGGTAGCGGAATTTCAGCGCTGACCAACTCGGGCTGGCTTCGGTCGATAAGCAGGGGGGCGCCCGATGCCCGATGCACCAGGACTTGGTGGGGACCGGCCAGATCGACCGCTTCGCCCGGAAGGTCGGAGATTCGCTCCAGTTGTTCTTCCTGCCACCGATAAAGACCGGATTCACCGGTCAGCCAGAGGGCTTCAGGACCCTGGCGGAACCTTTGGATTCCCGCCCCGGCCAATGCAGCCTCCAATGGGGAGTCGGCCAGGTCATTGTCGTAGACCTTGAACCCTTGTGGCGTGGCCAAGAGGACACCGCCGTTCGGGAGACTGACCAGATCACTTATAGGGTCCGGACTATGACGTGTTTCATCGCCATCCAGTGCTACCAATCCACCGGGGCCTGCGAGGAGTCGCCCGTGATCGGGCGTCCAAGTCGCCCGGGCATCATCGCAAGCCTCTTGGCCAAGGGAGAACCGTTCGATAGTAAAGGTCCCCGTTTGGACGGGGGCGCTTGTCCAGAGGGGGGGAGGCGGGAGTGGCGGGTCTGCGCAGGCTGTCCACAGAACCGCGAACCCGATGAGAAGGGCGTACCTCATGGTGAGCGGATCTATAGTTGGGAAGGCTCACAGATGTCACGCCGGCACCACCGAGCCCAGTACAGAGTGAAGAGGGGGCTGGGGAATCAATGACTTGGGTCTGCCGAGCCGCTCTTTTCTTCGTATGACCGACATTTTCCGCCGGGTTTGTTGATTCCGCGCAGGCAATTGGCCTCTAGAAATCATCAAAAGAATTTCTTGCCGGCCTAAAGATAAGTTTAATCAACATCTTAAGCATGTTACAGGTGAATCCCCTCCAATTGTGGAAAACCTATGGATGGGGCCTGATATTCTAGGTCATATGAAGGCTCTATGTGGCGGTTTTTGGCCTTTTGCCTACTTTTTGTGCACTGCTATAAGCCCTTGAAAAAGCATGCTCTATCTATGCTCTCATTGACCATTGGTCAGGGGGCGGATGCTGGCCAGTCAGGCCAGCTTTAACCTGTGTTCGAATCGAGCCCGCGCAGCCAGTCGAGATAGGTCTGGTTTGCCAGCGTTTCATCAACGGAGAGGGGCAAAAACTCGGGGACTTCGTAGGGGTGGAGTTCGAGAAATCGGGTTCTCAGCTTGCTGACCATTTCTGTCGGTGTTTTGATGGTGAGTAATGACTCGACCTCCCGATGCGTTGCGCCCTGCCATCGATAGATACTGGTCGCGCGCTCCTGAACCTGGATGCAGCCTGCAAGGCCTTCGTTCACCAACTGCTCGGCGAAACTGTGTGCGTTTTCCGTCGGATGGGTGGAGAGGATTATTCGCATAGATGCCCGCCTTCTTGGCTTTTATCTGCTCCCCCACTAGCCTTTGGCAAGCCGGCCTATCGCTCGGGAAGGATTGAATGTGAACTGGACGATCGTTGCTCTCGTTGTCGGGGGGATCCTGGTTCTGGTGTTGGCCTACGACCTCCTACAGCGCAAAAGTGCGATCCTTCATAACTTCCCCCTGATCGGTCACTTCCGTTACCTGTTGATCGAGATCGGCCCGGAGATCCGTCAGTACATCGTTGCTCATAACCGGGAAGAGGCGCCCTTCAATCGCCTCGAGCGCGAGTGGATTTATCACAGTGCAGATCGGAAAAATAACTACTTCGGCTTTGGCACCGACGACCAGATTTACGGCATTGGTTACCCGATCATTAAGCACGCAACGCTGCCCCAGGATGCCGCCGATTCCCACCTTGAGCACCATGGGGCCATCGAGATTCCCAGTGCCAAAATAATTGGTGCCGCCCATCGCCGCACAAAGCCGTACCGGCCGCCCTCGATCATCAATATTTCGGCCATGAGTTTCGGCTCTTTGGGCAAGAACGCCATCAGCGCTTTAAACCGGGGCGCGACCCTTGCGGGCTGTTTTCACAACACCGGTGAGGGGGGCTGCTCCCCGTACCACCGGCAAGGGGCCGACGTCTGCTACCAGATCGGTACGGGCTACTTCGGCGTTCGGGACCTTGAGGGCAATTTCTCTTTGGAAAAGGCCCAGGCATTGGTCGAGGAAGTTCCCCAGATACGTCTCTTTGAGATCAAGCTCTCCCAGGGGGCGAAGCCCGGCAAAGGTGGCGTCCTTCCCAAGGAGAAAATCACGCCGGAGATCGCCGCGATTCGTGGGATCCCAGAGGACAAGGACTGCTTGAGTCCGGCCAACCACACGGCCTTTTCGGACGTGGATTCGATGATCGACTTTATCGAAATGCTTGCCGATGCGACGGGGCGCCCCGTGGGCATCAAGGCGGCTGTGGGCCATCTCGACTTCTTCTACGAGTTGGCTGAGCGCATGAAGACTCGCAATGAAGGTCCCGATTTTATCACCATCGATGGCGGCGAGGGGGGGACGGGAGCTGCGCCTCTGACTTTCGCCGACCACGTCGCGCTGCCCTACAAGTTGGGCTTCATGCGGGTCTATAAGATCTTCCTCGAAGCCGAGTTAACCGACGACATCGTCTTTATCGGCAGCGGTAAACTCGGCTTTCCCGACCGGGGTATTGTCGCGATGGCGCTGGGCGCCGACCTCATCAACGTCGCCCGGGAAGCGATGTTATCGATCGGCTGTATTCAGGCGCAAAAGTGCCACACGGGTGGCTGCCCAGCGGGGGTGGCAACCCATCACGCTTGGCTGCAGCGTGGTCTGGATCCGGAGATCAACGCTAAGCGTTTCCAGGCCTACATTGAGACCTTTCGAAAAGAAGTTGCGATGGTGACTCGGGCCGCCGGTTATCGCCACCCCGGTCAGTTCACGGGCCATGACATCGAGATGTCCAGCGGCCCCGGCCAGTTCTCAACCCTCTATGAACTCTTCGGCTACAGCACGAAGCAGTACCTGCCCGGTCATGATCCGGTCGTGAAGCCCAATACCCGTGAGCTAGAAGCTCGGCTTGCCGGTCGTCTACCCCGTCGAATCTAGGGTTGCGATCACGACCATTCCCGTCTCGGGGTCATCGCCAAGTTCTTGAGCCATGGCCTTGGCCAAAGCCATTTGTTCCGGCAGCGACAAGGGCGCACCTGCACCATCCATAAGCAAATCACCAAGGGTGCCGTCGGCCTGAAGTCGGGCCTGGGCGACGGGGCGGTCTGCTGGGCCGAGGTGAATCAGGTCGAGCTGTAACTTGCCACTCTCATCACGGCGCAGTTGGCAGCGATAAAGCCCACAGTCTGGCATCGCATCGGCCAGCGCCTCGTAGAGGAAGTCCTCGACGGGGCCGGCCAAATCATGGCCGAAACGGAAGGGGCGCTCTAGCTCACCAGACTCGTGAATCCGGAGGACCAGGGGGTGGAAGCTCATCGTTCTACTTGCCTCACATCAAAGCCTGACATCCGACCGGCGACGAAATCTCGCACCAGGCCTGCGAAGACTTCCGGGTCCTCCATGCGGTCTGGGAGATTTTTTTTGAAGTGATGGTCCGCTAATTTCTTTCCAGAGGCCGTTAAAAAGTCGCTACCATCTTCATTTTTCATCAGGCCATGGATGCGTCGGTCCAGTCCTGCACTGCCAAATTGCACATCGACAGAAGCCTGGCCCCAGCGCTCAAGATCTAAGCGCATACTCATCCGGTGCCGGCCCGGCAGGCGTTCGCCATCATCGGCCAACATGCGCAGGCCGATGCGTGGGTCACCCTCCGTCTCGCGGAAGGTGCGGGTGGTGACCGCAAACCGGTCCCCATCGGAACTCTCCAGTTCCCAGTGCCGTACACCCTCGCCGTGTTGCTTCGAGGTGATCACCTCCACCCGTCCGGCCTTTAAATCGGCGGTGGCCTCCATCATTTCCCGCATCATTTCCAGTGCGTCTGCCGCTTCTAAGGGAGTGATCCGACCCGCATCGAGAGCGGTGAGCACCCGTTCGGTGCTGGTCTCAAGAGCCTTCCGAAAGCCCTCGTGGCTGGCTTCGGGAAACAGGCTTGCCGTCGCTTCAGACTGAGCCAAAAGGCGCTCTTTGAGTTGGGGGAGGTCCGTCGCATTCCGGTGTCTCGAGCCCAGTAGATCGACCGGCTGGGTTTCCTCGAAGCGGTCGGGAGCCACCGCTGTCTCGGGCGGAGTTGGTGGGAGGAGGGTATCGGTCTCTGTCGGGACCAGAATGGGTTGGCGGGGCCCGGGGGCGCCGTCGATGGGACGGCCGCTCATGGCGCCTCCGGGAGGACGGTTGCGTCGTCCTCAGGTCGAGCCAGGAGCCGCCGGTTGCTTTCGAGGACTTGGCCCGAGGCATCTTCAATGCGGTATTCGAGGAGACTGCCGAACGGGAGTTGGAGCCCAGGCCCTTGGGAATCGATGGGGAGGCCCGGGGCCCCGTCTGTGGGTTGGAGGGCGGGGTGGTCACCAACGAGGTAATAGTTGCCCTCTCTGTCACCGACGAGTGATCGAGCGCTGACGTCCACCTTGGGCCAAGACTCGAGGGCTTGTAGCTTCTCGATCGTCCCTTGGGCCGGGCCATGCTCAGGATCCTGGCCATCATACTTTCGCAACAAGCCCAGCATGTTCGAAAGATAGCGTCGGCCGGTACGTCCGTCATCGACTCGCCCGCTCTCGATGAAGAGGAAACTCTCTTCGTTACGAGCCCGTTTCCGTCCGCTCCCCATGCCACTGCGAGTCCAATTGCCGGCCCCCGTGATGACCTTCATGTCGTTGAGCCCGAAGACCGCGGCTTTCGAGTGCACTGCGTTGTAAGGGCCTGTTGTGTTGATGAACTCATGGACCGGAATCCCGGCCCGCTCCAGGTCTTCATCCACCCAACTGTTGGAGGCGAAGTGTCCATACATTTCGATCCGGTTGCCGGCGAGATCCCGTCCGTCACTCTTCTTTCGGTCGGTGATGACGAGGACTTCAACGCCACGAGCTTTGGCCTCAATGAGTTTTTCAGTCAGTTTCTTCTTATCCTTTGGACTCTCTAAGTCCTTGAGATCGAAGACGGAGAGGCCGATGAACTCATCTTCCGCATCAATCCACTCGAACAGCTTCTCCAGCGGACGGGGGCCACTCTTAGCGGGGGTAAACAGGACATTGATACCCCGCTCCCCATCCCAGACATTTTCCGTTCGCTTATGGCGACGAACGTCCTGAAATTTCTTTTCATAGAGGGAGACAAGGCCCGGATCACGGATCAGGTTGAGGTTCTCGTCATTTCGACTGGCGCCGTCTCCCGGGTTCATCGAGCCTGAAAGAACGACTTCGACCGGCTGGCCCGTTGTGGGGTCCAGACTGCGAAAGATTCGACTCTTTAGATGCATCAGATGGTTGGAGTCGATGCCGACCAGATGGGCCCGCTCTCGCTCCTCCTGCGGAATGTCTCGGTCGCTTCGGATGACCTTGAGTCCGGCTGCCTCGAATTGTTCGTCGACCGTGTTCCACTCCCGCTCTGGACTGATTTGATCGGCTTCGATGAGGACCCGCACTTCGACGCCAGCTTGATGAGCCTCGATGAGCTTGTTGATGACTTTGGAACTGCGAAGATTGTAGACAGCGTAATGGATCTGATGGGGATTTTCCCCTGCTGCATAAGTTTGCTGATCCGCTCGAGCCCCGACGATGACGTTCTCGATGAGTCTAAGTTCGGCTTTGGCCGCGGGGTCTTCGGGGGTGAAGTAGGCTTCGAAGCGCGCGCCTGGAGCACGAGCTTCGAAGCGGTCTCCCTCCGAGTTGGGCGATGGTGACGGTGACGTCACGTCGCCCGGACCATGGGGGGCATCCGTGCGGGGTGTACCACCTGTGCTCGGTATCCGAGGCAAGCCAACTCTCCTCTTCCTATCGTGCACGTGTTCTCGGTTCAGATGCAAACCGGGTGCTCCGGCGAACGACGTAGGCTTGTCTGGAGGGCCAAAAATAGGGAGACCGAACCGAGGAGGGCTTGTGTCCATCATCCTTGTGGGGGGACTCGAGCCCTCTGGAGAAGCGGGATTGGCCTTTCATCGGGGCCTTCTAAAGCGGGCCGATGATGCGAAGAATATTCTCCATATTCCCGCAGCACGCCATGATGCGCCGAGCCGTCAGGCAGAATTTCGTTTGGCTTACGAGGGAGCCTTGGCTTGCCATGTCGAAACCCTGGAACTCCATCGTCGCCGCCCTCCTAGAGTCGAGGTGCTAGCAAGCCTTGAGTGGGCTGATCTGGTCTTCCTTGATGGGGGCAACAGCGCTTGGCTCATGGAGGCTCTAGATGCTGCCCACCTCGCTCCCTTGCTGCAAGGTTTTGCCCAGGGGTCTAAATGGCTGCTGGGCTTTTCAGCGGGTGCCAATTGCCTCCACGAACAAGGCTGGTCTGCGGCCGCGGGGCAACGCCCCGTGCCTGGTCTAGGCATCCTCCCAGGTGGCTTCGCCCCCCACGGCAGCAACCCGGGGCGCAGCAAGGCGCTCCAGACCCATTTGGCCCAGCGCTGCGAACGATGGCTCGTGTGTGCTGATGGTTCTGCAGTGGCACTTCAGGCCGGAAGCTACGAGATTCTTGGCTCAGGGGTCGAAGTCCACGACCACCGTGAGGGATCCCTCCAAATCATCCCCCTGGAGCCGGGCCATCGGGGACCAACGGATGAACTCTATCGGACCCGATGATGCTGGTGTCTAGGCGCAGAGGACTGATTCTGCGATAATGGGGCAGGGGGGTGCTTTGATCTACCGATTGCTGGTCGTGGTGCTCTTGGGCTTGAGCGCGTGCGTGACGATTCACCGTGTGATGACCGTGCCGCCGGTGCGCAAGCAACTGGCGAAGAGCGCCGGGCAAGCCAACAAATTGTTCCGGGGGGTTCAAGAGGGGCGACTGCAACGACAACGCGTGCTGACGCGCCTCTACGCAGAAGGGGCAAACCGCCAAGAAGAGCCCTATCGAGGCTTACAGGCCCATCTCTCTGAGTTGGCCAAAGTCACGCGGACGGTAAAAGGTTCCCATGACAAGATTCAGCGCCACCGGCAGGACTTCCTAGCGCTTACGAAGGGACGGAAGCGACTGCGTAGCGACGGGCACCGATACACGCAGGCCCACGCTTTGATCGACAAGGTAAAAGGGGAATTGAAGACGCTCCAAGGCCTGAGCAACCAAGCAAGAGCTCAAGCCAAGCAGTTTGATCGTCTGGCGAAGAAAAGTCGCATCAAAGAGGTCGACGCGACGAAGCTCAGTGCCCAACTCAAAAAGCAGACGCGTAAGACCCGGGCTGAGATGACTCGATTTAATGGCTCGCTCAAAAAAGCCAGAGGCATGATGCGTCAGGCCGGGGGGCGCATGTCGAAAGACACCCGGGCTAGTCGTCAAAAACTGCTCAGTCAGATGCGGATCAAGCTTGCGAATATCGAGGTGCAAGTGGCCAAGATTGAGGGGCTAGCCGAACGATTCGAGATTGAACGGCGTAAGCGGTCAAAGCTGCTTGTGGGCCCAGGGATGGTGGCCTTCGATGTGCTCGATGAAGTCACGGCAGCGGGCCGCCTCCTTCGTAAAGAAGGAGCCGAGCTACAAAAGCTGTTGCAACGATTCCGAGCTCAGTGACGGAGGTGCTGCAAGAGCAGCAGGTTGAATTCGTCGAGGGCCTCGTCAAACCCTTCCGGGCTTGGCTCGTTGAGGACTTCGTGGGTCGGCGAGCTGGATTCCAGCGCTTGGGTGAGCCCGGTCCGTTCGCCAGCTTGCAAGCGGTGCATACCCTCGGGGCGGGTCATGCCCTCGAAACGATCCTCGCTTCGTACCGGTTTTTGCTGGGGGGTCTGAACGGTCGGGCCCGCTGGGCTTGGCTTCACCGGTGGTTTACTGCCCGGATTTCCTGTGCGGTGAATGCTCATGCCCATGCTCCCGTGTCGAGGAACTGCTCCGCTCGAGTCATTTCTGTGAAGGCATCGATGATACTGGTCAAGCCCCGGTGACGGTAGCTCTCCTGCAGTTTGCCGGCCATGGCTGGAAACCGAACCACATGGGCCAAGCGCACCATACCTCGGTTCAAGGCCCATTTCTGCAGCCGCTTGAGCAAAGCGAGCGCTTCCCGGGACGTTTCTCTCAGCTTGCGAGTATCCAAGAGAAGGGAGAATGCCCGTCCAGAAAAGCCCTGGACGCAGAGTTTGAGTTCAGCGCCTAGGCGATGGACATCAGCGGTTTCAAGACGAGACCCGCAGCGCACTTGGAGGATGGGCGTGCCCCCTCCTGGAATGGTGCAATGAATCTCGTAACTAGTCATGGCTTTGGGAGCATCCTAAGAAGCGATGGAGGTATCGGTTCGGGGACCGAGCGGTTGTCTCCGCCAATTGTCCGAGGGGGCTAGGGCTGCTGAACAAGGTGGCCATCCCCCCGGGTCCCCAGATAACCGCCCCAGCGAATCACCTCTGGCACAGGGCTGGAGAGGTCCCGTCGCTCCAAGCGAAAGCCATTGGGGCGGAAGGTACTCAACAGCATTTCCAATCGCCCATCTCCATCCAGATCACCGACCCACGGCGTGCCAAAGCTTGAGCCTCGAAAACGTTCCAACTCGACGAGGCTCCTGGCGTTGGGGTCAAACATGAGAATCTGCTCATCGAGTTCTGGGTGACCCAATGGGTTGCCATCATCGTGATCGAGGATAGGGTTCGTCAAGAGGATCGCTTCATCTTTTCCATCTCCGTTCACATCGACCAAGACGGGCGATGAGATGATGGTGCGTTCGATCGTTTCCTCGAAGATCCGGGCCCCCGTTGCACCGTCGACCGCGATCAGGATCGTCTCGGTCCATTGGGGATAAGTGCCTCGACTGAACGATGCGAAGACATCGGGAACCTCGTCTTCGTTAAAGTGACCTAGGCCGGGCGAAACTTGCGTCTCTGAACCGGTGACGGTGAGCGACCAAAGGGTCTCTCCAGACAAGGGCGACAGGGCGATGAGTCGGCCATCGAATGTAGCCACGACCACATCGAGATTTTGGTCGCCGTCGAGATCGGTCATGGCGGGGGGAGCAATAATCCCCTTGTGGGTCGTCGGCACCGTGAGCGCCTCAGCGGCGTCCAAGTCGCCTCGCAGAAGGGCATCGAGTGGGCTTGTCCAAAGGGCCCCCTGATGGGTTTCGCCGCCACTCCCAAAGAGGAGCTGCCAGGGGAGATCGGGACTTTGGCGCCAACGGTAGGGGGAGACATAGGTTTCAGCCCGGTCAGGCATGGGCGCTGAGGCGACGATCGTGCCATCGGCCCCGGAGAGGACCATCAGGTGCCCAGGGGGGCGCGGGGTGAAGGGCTGCAGCGTGGAGTCGCCACCGTTTGCGACGAGGACCTCTGCTCGGCCATCTCCATTTTGGTCTGGCAGGAGTTGGGGAGAGTAGAAGTTGAACCAACCATCTCCCCGGGCCGCCTGGCCGGTGGGTTCGAAGGCCCAGATCAGGCGTCCATCATGACCTGAGATCGCTCTAAGTTCCGCATTTCGACCACCGATGATCACATCGTCGATCCCGTCTTCATCGAGGTCGGCCAGGGCTGCGGTGCCAAAGACTTCTTCTCCGGCTGAGGCTCGCCAGAGTTCTTCGCCACTCCGACCGTCGATGGCCTGAATCGTTCCCTGATGCATAATTTCCATACCGCAGCCGACGACTGCATCGAGAACACCATCACCATTGAAGTCAGCGACTCGGATCGATGAAACCGAGGGTTGGGCCAGGTCTGCGGCCCATTGGAGCGCTACGGTCGGGGGGTAGGCAAGGGGTGGGCCGCTGTCTGCTGCTGGACCACTATCGACCGGACGGCCCCCGTCCCAAGGGCCCCCATCGGTTTGGGCCGGCCCATCAGATTGGCCCAGGTCCCGACCCGCCGAAGCATCTGGGGCTTCGAAGCCCCCATCACTTTGATCCACGGCAGCATCGGCAACTGGTGGTGCTTCGCCCAAGGGACAGGCACAAAGAAGGAATGCCGGTACCAGTTGACGCATGGCGCAGACTCCAACACGGCGAGACTTTACCGATTGCGAGGGGCGACCAAGTCCCATTATCTCCCCCTCGCAAGGAGAACGTAGCATGGCCTCACCTCAATTTCCCGAACCACCCGACGCTGTTGAGCCCACGACGGAGGCGGCCATCGACCAGGCCCTAGAGAAGCTGACTGCGAACAAGGAGCGCTGGGTTGATTTGGAACTCTCCGCACGGCTGCGGCTTCTTGAGCAATTGAAAGACCGAACCCTGGCCCAGGCGCAAACTTGGGTGGAGCTTACCTGCCGCTCCCAGGGGCAATCTGTTGAAAGTAGTGGGGCGGGGGGCCCCTGGCTTGGGGGCCCGGTGACCACCATGCGGAATATTAGTCTCCTCATCGACACCCTCAAGGCCGGTGGGCAGCCGAAGCCGCCGAGCGTCGATGATGGTCCCGGGGGGCGAAAGATTGCGCAAGTGTATCCCCAAACCCTGCTCGACAAGATTTTGATGCCAGGGATCACCGGTGAGGTTTGGATTCAAGCCGGTGCGCCGGCGAGTCAGGGCCGATTTTACCGAGAAGGTGCCCAGGGCAAGGTTGCCTTGGTGCTCGGTGCGGGAAATGTGAACTCGATCGGCCCCATGGACGTGCTCTATAAGCTTTATGCCGAGGGCGAAGTCTGCATTCTGAAAATGAATCCGGTGAACGAATACATCGGCCCGGTGATCGAAGAAGCGTTTAAGCCCTTGATCGACGAAGGCTTCCTCGCTGTCGTTTACGGTGGCGCTGACGTCGGCCGGTATCTGACATCCCATCCTCTTGTTGAAACCCTCCACATCACTGGGTCCGATCAAACCCACGACGCCATCATCTGGGGGGGCTCAGAGGAGCGAGATGCGAACAAGGCCGCGGGAAGCCCCCAGTGTGCCAAGCCAATCAGCTCCGAGCTCGGCTGTGTGACACCTGTGATCGTTGTGCCCGGTGATTGGTCGGCGAAGGAGCTGGACTACCAGGCTCGGCAGATCGCGGGACAAGTGTTCAACAATGGTTCTTTTAACTGCAATGCAGCCAAGGTCTTGGTGACGAGCGCTGGCTGGTCCCAACGGGAGGCTTTCTTAGATCGACTGCGGGCGATCTTTCGGTCGTCGGCCCCCCACAAAGCCTACTATCCCGGTGCGCAGGACCGTTATGAGGGCTTCCTAGCCCATTACCCAGAGGCGGAGGTCTTAGGCGCCGATGGCGAAGACATCGTGCCGTGGACCTTCATCACCAATGTGCCAGCGGAAGCCGGCGAATACGCCCTAACCAACGAAGCATTTTGTGGCGTCCTTTGTGAGACGGCGCTCACCGAGCAAGATGCCGGGGCCTTTTTGCGGCGAGCTGTCACCTTCTGCAACGACGCGGTCTGGGGCAACCTGAGTTGTTCCATCGTCATCGACCCCCGTCAGGAAGCGAAGCACCGGGAGACCCTCGAGTGGGCGGTTGCTGAACTCCGTTATGGCGGTGTCGCCGTCAATGTTTGGCCCGGGATGATTTACGGGCTCGTGACCACTTCCTGGGGCGCATATCCCGGTAACCCCTTGGAGGACATTCGTTCTGGGCGGGGTGTGGTCCATAACAGCTATCTCTTCGACCACCCCGAAAAGAGCGTGGTCCGAGGTCCCTTTGTTCAGAGTCCCCCGGCCGTGTGGGCTGCAGGGCACCGGTCGGCCCATCAGGTAGGGCGGAAGCTCACCGCCTTCGAGCACACAAAGTCGATCTGGAAAATTCCCGGTTTGGCCATCAGCGCGCTGAAGGGGTGAATCGGCCCGTACCGTGGGGACCGAGATAGCCGGGCCAGCCTCGGTGTTGGGCAACGGGCGCATCCAAATCCCACAGCACCATCTCTAAGCCGCGACGGCCCGATCGGGTGAAGACCATTTCATAGTGACCGTCGCCATCGAGATCCTGGACGAGCGGGGTGCCGACGCTGGTCCCGGGGTGCGCAGCGAGTTCATGGCGCTCGCCTGTTCCCCCAGCCAGCAGGAGGATGCGCTGGTCGACCTGTTGTTGAGGCCCTTCGTCGATCACCGGATTCAGAATCAGGATCGCTTCATCGAGGCCATCCCGGTTGAGATCGACGAGCAGTGGCGACGGGACCGCCGTGTTTTCGAAGCGATGCTGATAGAGAATACGACCATCGTGACCGCTAATCGCTAAGAGCTCCACGCCATTCCAATGGGGGTATGTTCCTCGACAAAACAGGGCGAGAACATCGGGGTGCTCATCTCCATCGAGGTAGCCGATGGCCGGGCTTGCCTGGGTTTCGGCATCGGCGAGACTGTGACTCCAGAGCTCTTCACCTTGATCCAGTTGAATCGCTGCAATCCGTCCATCAAAGCTCGCGGCGACGACCTCGACTTGACCATCGCCATTGAGGTCGACGATGGCCGGCGGGGCGATGAAGCCTTTGTGACTCGCCGGTGCCATCAACTCCACGGCGCGGCTGAGATCTTCTTGCATGAGATCCCCCAGGGTCGCCTTCCAGAGACTTCCGGGAAGCGTTTCGCCGCCGCTACCAAAGATGATAACGCTCGCCTCCAATGGCTCTCTTTGGATCCATAAAGGCGACAGATAGGTCTCTGCCTGATCGGGCATGACTGCTTGCCGAAGCGGGCGCCCGTCGTCGCCGCTGAGGATCATGAGGTGACCCGGTGGTCTGGGAGCGAAGGGTGCGGCTCGAGCATCACCCCCATTCGCCAGCAAGAGCTCGGGGATTTCATCGCCATCGAGATCGGGCAAGGCTTGGGGTGTGTAAAAGTTAAAGTAGCCGGCCTCACGCGCGGCGTTGCCCCTCGGCTCAAAGTTCCAAATCAGGCCCCCAGTCGAGGCATCGATGGCCAAGAGTTCCGCACCTCGCCCACCGATGACCAACTCGTTGGTTCCATCCAGGTTCAGGTCGATTTCGAGGCCTAGGGTAAACAGGCTTTCGCCCGCTTCGGTGCTACGCCAAAGACTACCACCATTGACCCCGGAGAGTGCCTCGATGGATCCGCGGGCTGCTTCGGTGCCCGTTCCAAGGACCAAGTCGAGGTTACCATCACCATTAAGGTCGGTGGCCAAGGGGGAAGCCGAACTCTCATCGGCTAAGGGGGTCACCCAGCGCTCTTGAAAGGCCGGCGGCAGAACGGGAGGAGGACCTGTGTCCTCTCGAGGCCCGATCTCCAATGATCCCAGATCTGATCGTCCGGCGTCCAGCGCTTGAACGAAAGCATCCTGGGGCCATCCCGCGTCGCTCACGACGACCGGCGCTGGGCAGCCAAGCATGGGGCTCAGGACCAAGATCAGGCGCTTCATGTCCCTGCCATCTCAGTTTCCGACCAAAAAAGAAAAGGGGCCCGACATGCGGGCCCCTTCTAAAGCACTCATAAAGGCCTGCTTAGAGGCTCTTGAGGAAGGCGACCATGGCATCCCGTTCCCGATCACTGAGGTCACCGGTGCAACCCATGGAGCAGTCCTTGGCCCGATCGAGCACCTCGTAGAGGGTCGCGGCCGAGCCGTCATGGAAGTAAGGGGCCGATGCGGCAATGCCATTGAGCGACCGGGTGCGCACGGAACGACCGAAGACCTGATGGATCTGATTATCGGTGTAGATCTCGGGATGATCTTCGTTGCTGTGGCAGGTGGAGCATGCGGTCCGGTCACTGTGGAAGAGGGCCCGGCCCTCCGCAATCAATGCCGACTCTTGCCCCCGGTTCTCAGTGTCTACCTCGGGCGTACTGTTGACGAAGGCAGCGATCGCATCGACCGTCCCTTGATCGATTTCGGTGCCACCCATCCGATTTTGGCTCGTCGACAGAATCTCATCAGCAACGGTGGGCACGTTGTCGAACCACGAGATGGGCTCCGTGCGACTGACGTCACCGGCGAGGGATGGCGTGCTGCGGCCGAGACCATCATCGAACTGCCAGGTCAGGCCATCGTTCCGGCCATCGAAGTGGCAGGCGGAGCAGCTGACACCTGAGCCCTGGGCACTGACCGTGCTGTCGACGGAACTGAAGAACAGGCGACGGCCCCGATCGTGCTCGTCCGAGAGGGCCCGGGGTGCCATTCGGATCGTTTGGGGGATGAGCGCCCCATCGGAGATCACGGTGCGGCGTCCTAGGTTCTGGACGACCGCGTCCATGTCGATCTTCGATAGGCCGTGATCGAAGCGAGTATGCACCATGGCTTCGCCATCGGAGTTAAAGGTCACAGACTGGGGGCCAGAGCCCACCGGAATCGTCAGGAACTGACCGAATTCGCCCATGAAGACCTCATCCATTTCAAGGCTGACTCGCCCTTGGTCATCCTGGCGGGTCTTGGGCGTACCAAAGACGCAGCGGTTGTTGGGGAAGCGGGCCAGTGGAACCGCGAGCACTGCGTTCGCACTCTCCATGGAGACGAGAGCCAGTCGCCCATCGGGTGAGGGGGTGACGCCCGTGGGGAAACCTCGAACGACGGTCCTAAATTCGTGGCGGTCTTCCCCTTGGATGACTTGAGCCTGACCACTGAGTTCGGTCACGACGGCCGACGATGGCTCTGGCCTACCCATGGCACTGACGGGAACCGAAACGAGGGCTGGCACGAAGCGGGGATTGATGGTGCTCCCATAGTCATCCCCCGTGTCCACATCGCCGCAGCCCTCTTCGCAGTCGATGTCGCCGCTGTGGGGGTTGGTGGGAACTTCGCGCATGTTGTCCACGTAAAAGGTGGGCACGAGCAGGCGCTCGCCATCCACATCGATGGCGATATCACCGGTGATGCGAACACTGCGGCTATCATCATCGAAGCCTCGGATCTGGGGCAGCCCGACCTCTGTGACCCCCCCATCGTCGAGCAGGTCAATGGCGTTCAAACGGCCGTTCATGGCCGAGGCGACAAAGAGCGTGTTGCCCGAGGGGTGAAGAGCTAACCAGCGAGGCTCGTTGCCGATCTCCCATTGGCGTTGGACTTCTAGACTTGCAACGCTCCGCTCCTCGACGCGGCCTGACTGGCCTGAGGTCAGGTAAAGGAGGGTTCCAGCCTCGTTTGCCACCAAGCCGGCTGGCTCGGCGCCGGTATCCACAACGTTGAGAAGCTCCAGAGTTTCGCCAGTCTCCTTAAAGACTGCGAGGCCGCGCTGACCCTTAAGGGTGACGAAGACACGGTCGCCAGCGATGGCGATGCGATTCGGCGCGCTGCCTGCTTCGATGCGCTGGAAGAGTCCGGATTCTCGGTTGAACCTGGTGATGCTATTGTGGTCCGTATTGACCACGTAAACGATACGCTGATCCGCCGAGGTCACCGCGCTTCGGCTGCCCGTTGCGTGGAAAGAATCCGTCAAGCCGCCACCATCGCACTCCTGCTGTGCGGGGCAAGCTGTCAGGAACCCAGCAGCTGGTAGAAGAAGAAACAGTCCTAGAGTTCGCATCGTTGCACTCCAATTCATCAACCTTATCCGTAGGTTAACCTAGCAGGCACTGGGTCGTATGCAAAGTGAGCGCTGACACAGCAACCCGGGCCGAGTTGACTCGATAAACGATGACTTTCGTTGGGGGAAGGCTCGACTTAGGCAAGAACGGTGGAATGTGGAGGTCGCCCTTCGAGTTTTTTCACGTTAGGGAGGCCTATGATCGATAGCGTTCTTATCATCATCGGCGCCTGTTTTGTGCTCGCTGGTGTCATCGGCTCCCTCATCCCGGTGATCCCTGGGCCTCTCCTCACCTACCTGGGCCTGCTCGCCCTCCACAGCACCGAGTTGGTTGAGGTCGATGGCCTGATCCTCTTCGCTGTCTTGACGGTCGTGGTGGCGGCCATCGAGTACTTTCTGCCCCTCTACGTGGGCCGCAAGCTCGGGGCGACTCGTGCAGGGGTCTACGGCGGTATCCTCGGTACGCTGATCGGGCTGTTGTTCATGCCCATCGGCATCATCGTTGGCCCGATGATCGGGGCCCTTGCTTTCGAATCCATGACCAAACGCAGTGTCGGTGACTCCTTGAAGGCCTCAATCGGTGTCTTTCTGGGTACCGTGATCAACTTTGCCCTGCGGTTCGCTCTGTGTGTCTGGATGGCTTATGTTTTTGTCGTCGAGGTGATGGCGGTCTGGTCTTAGGCTTTTGCGGAGCATCTGACGCAAGGACTGCGCTTTGGGGTTCGACTCGAGGGCGAGGCCCGCATCGACGGCTTTCAGTGCCTCTTCAACTTGGCCACCTCGAGCCAAAGCGCCGGCCCGATTGAAATGGGCCTCCGCAAGAGAAGGGTCGATCGCCACCGCCATCCGCCAACTTCGCAGAGCCTCTCTATGCTGTTGGTCTTGGGCGAAACGCACACCCTGATTATTGAGCGATCTGGCCACCTCCGGTGCCTCTGCCCCTAACCATCGACGGACCTCGGGAAGGGCTTCTGGGGGATGGGCAGTGCCCTTGGGCCAGCGATGCAGCCAGTGGTAAATCGCCTCTCGCGGTGGCGAGAAGTCTGGGTCGAGTACGGCGGCCTTCAGGTGGGCGTCGAGGGCTTCTTCAGCCTGTCCCGTTGCCTCAAGGCTGCTGCCCCAAAGCGCCTGGGCGAGCGCACTATTGGGCACCAGGGTCACCACTTCCTGGTGGCGTTCATGCAGTGGTTTTTGGTTCCTGGTTTCACCGTGAATCAAAACCGCGGCCGGGATCACGAAGAGCAGTAACCATCGCAGACCATGGCCATAACGTTGGCCTGTTTGTTGGCCAGGGGAGCGATGCTTGCTTTCGATCCCTAGATCCCGGCGTGTCTCCCCATGATTGAGCTTCCAAATGAAACCATCGTAATAAAAGTGGAGCAGTTGGCTCGCGGCCAATAGCCCCGTGGTCAGGCCATAGGCGGTGCTGCCGGCCTCGCCGATGGGGGGCAGGGCGCCGTAACCCAGACAGAGGAGGACATAGAGCCCTAGACCCAGGGCCCCGCCGGCGAAGAGCCGGCGACTCAGGGGGCCGAGGGTCGCGCCACTCTCGGCTCTGCGTCGATTGAAGAGCCAGACGATCGTCAAATACTGGATGTCGTGAAAGACCTCGAAGAGCGGCAAGGCCAGAAGGATGTTGCTGACCGCGAGGTTGGCCCAGGCCCACGTGCCGATGCTTGAAAAAAGAAGCAGGATTTTGGCCGGGCTTGGCCCGCGGCCCTGGGCGTGACTACTGATGGCATTTGCAAGCCACATCACGAAGACGACGACGCCGGTGGCAATGCCTAGTTGGTGAACCCACATCAAGGTGCTCGCCGTGGGGAGGCCAAAGCCCGCGTGGGACAGCATTTGAAGAACGAATTGGAGCCGGCCCGGGGAGAGCAGGACAACCAGGCCGAAGCCGACGAGGACTAAGGCGAGGTCCAGCCGCGCGGTACGCCCGTCGACGCAGCCCCACTTCGCATCGTAAATTCTCGCGAAGCCATGGCTCTGGAGGGCGGCGTGCCAAATACCCCAGATGAAGGCCATGAAGATCAGGCTTTGGAGTTGGTAGAGTGCACAAGCCATGCAGGCAGCGGCCAAAAAGGCTGGCGCCGCGATGAAGCGGAAGCGGAAACGCTTAAAGAGTTGGCGGTCACCATAGGCCCGGACCATCCCGGGTAAATGATGCCCCTGGGCACCAAAGGTCATGATCCACTCGTTGAGTTGGGCCGCTGTGCTGAGCCCGAGCCCCAGGCAGCCAAAAAGGGCTGGGATGACCAAAGCCGGTGTGGCGATGACCAACAACAAGTCAGGCCCTTTTCCGACCAGCCAGATGTTTGGAGCGTCAGCGGGCTGCGAGCTCACGGTAAGGCGAACCAGCGATGAATCCACCACTGGCCATCCCGGCGGAGCATAAAGGCTTCGTCAGCGACTTCGAGGGTGGCGCGACAGCCGGTGTCGGTTGCGACGCAATCCACGGCTCGCACCCCTTCAGGACTGCGGATGGCCAAGTCCCAAGCAGCTTGGGGCCACCAGGGATGATCGAAGGTGAGTTCAAGGCTCAGTCCATCGCGAGTCCACTGGATCCAAGCTGGCTCTTCCAGGTCGATGGGGCCCGCTCCACCCTGGCAATCGTAGTCTTGGATCGCGCCACTCGGGTATCGCAACCGCCCTGTGCTGCTACCACTCATGAGCCATGGGGAGAGCCCGAGGCGTAGTTGCCCTTGAATATCTCGGCGGGCAAATCGGCTGGAGCCCGCTTCCTGGACAGCAAAGCCACTGCCGACGGTCGCGACGTATCGACTCTTTGCTCGCAGCGTACAGCGGGGGCTGGCGCCTCGCTGCGGGACCTCCCTATAGAGGGTAGGCCGGCCTTCTTGGGGCATCATGAGGATCTCTAAATAACCGTCTTGGTCCAGATCGACACGGGTCAGGCCCCGGGTGGCTTGAAGGCCGCCGAGGGGGCTCGCTGCTGTCGGTCCGTGCTCTTCGATCCCGACCTCCTCGGTGACCGCCCGGAAGTTCCCCTCTTGGTCCTGAAGAAAGAGAATGTCGTCGTGGAGTGGGTGCGGCTCCGGACCCACCGAGCCTTGGCCGATCAAGACGTCATCGAAGCCATCTCGGTTAAAATCCTCTACCGAAACACCCCAGGCATAGAGCAGTTGTTGCTCCGAGCTGGTCAGATCCAAGCCTAACTCGAAGGCTCGATTCACCGGCTCACCATCGACGAATTGAACGACCCGGTTTGGGCCCCAATCCGAGATGTAGAGGTGTTCGCCGAGGCCTTCTACATGGAGATTTCCGATGCCCATAAAGGAGCCCCAAGCGCTGTCGCCGGTGCCGAGCAAGCGCCGGTCGAAAAGGCAGGGCTCAAGGGGGCTGCAGCTGAAGTAGACCGCACCGGGTGTCATCTCGGTATGGCCCGGATCAGCGAGGGTCGAAAAGGTGTCGTTGGCGACGACGAGATCGAGCAACCCATCCCCGTTCACGTCCAAGCTACTCAGACCCAGGGTGGATCCGTCGTCGGCGAGGAGTTCGTCATAGTCCGCATCGAAAAGGGTGAAGGTGCCATCAACCAGTTGCTTCAATGCGATGTTGGAACGGATCGCTCGCACGGGTAGAGGGCGCCCATTGACTTGGGTCGCACCCAGTTGACAGCCGACGACCAAATCGACGAGCCCGTCTCGGTCGAGGTCGATCCATTCCATCGCGCCTGCTTTGCAGAAGGTTCGATAATCCTGATTGCCTAGCAGCGACATCAGGTTTGTGACCTCAGGCTCCGGATAGAAGCGCTTGAACTGGAGGCCCTGCTCACCAAGCATCAGCAGTTCGTGTTTGCCATCGTGCTCTAGATCGATGGCCCAGCCACTGTTCCAGGTGGTCGGTTCCCATTGGCAGGCCTCGGCCACCACCTCGAAGCGGAGGGTGCCCGGGGTCGACTGATTACGATAGAGACAGGGGGGCGAGTAGTCAGCGGTGCGCAAACTGCTGGCACCTAGAAAAAGGTCCAAATCGCCGTAGCCATCGAAGTCGAGTAGGCCGCCCCCAAAGCCATAGCCTTGGTCGAGTGCCTCGCCATCAGCACCGGTGTGGAGCGTGATGGGGAAGACTTCGATCTTCTCGAACTGCACCCCCTCCGGGCTTACAGGTCGCTCGATACATTGGTGGGCCACGCAGCGACTCTCTTCAGGGCAATCGCCGTGGACGAGGCATTCCCCTTGATAGCAACGGCCAAAGGTTGAACAGCGCCAGTCCGTAGGACAGTCCTCCCCCTGGGTGCAGGGCACGTCTTGGGGCCGCAAGCAGCGGCCCTCACTGCACACGGATTCTCCGTCACAGTCTTCAGTTTGGAGGCACTCATCTTCTGTACAGCGACCCTGGAGGCAGCGTTGCCCTGGGCCGCAACTGTCTTCGTCGCAGCGCCGCTGACAACGGGCATCGACGCAGATCGCATCCCCTGGACAGGGGAGATTGTCTCGGCAGGTGAGCGCTTCGCAAACACCCTGCCGGCACTGCTCGAATTCTTGGCACAATCCGCAGGCGTCACCGGCGTCAATGGCGCCCCCGTCCGGCGCGGGGTCGCTGCCCGGGCAGGCGATGAGAATGAAGATGAGGACAACGAGTGGTCTCATGGGCGGAACCACCGGGCCAACCAGCGGCCATTGATGTTGATCATGAAGGCGTCTTGCTCGGCGAAGGGCAGCACCCATTCCGAGCCCTCTGCTGTGAATTGCCCCTCAGAAGGACCGTTCTCCTCGTCTTGATAGGCTGCGATCAATACGGGGTCTGGTCCAAGCCAGGGAGCGTCCAGTTGGACTCGGGCCTCCGTGGCTGAAAACTCCACATGGATCCAATCCGGCTCGATCACTTCGATGGGGCCTGGGCCGCCCTGGCAGTCATAGTTGACGAAGGCACCGCTGGGAAAACGCAGTTGGCCCCGCCCATAGGGCGTGAAGATCCATGGCGAAGTGTTCATGAAGAGTTGACCCTGAACATCCCAATTGCGCAGCCGTTCTTCACCCTCGGGCAGCACGCCATAACCGGTGCCAAAGGTCGGGACGACCCGAGGTCTGGGGACGAGGGTACAGCGCGGAGGATCTTGGCGTTGGATAGGCACCTCCGCATGATGGAGGAACAGGCCTTGGTTCGGAGCGGTGATCAAGTCAGCGTAGCCATCGTAATCGAGGTCTAGCTTCACGGCAGCGCGGCTGCTGTGAACGATCTCATCGCTCATGGAGTCGACATGACTTGGCAAGGAGATACCGATCTCTTCGCTGTAGCCCTCGAAGCGAGCATTCTCACCTTGGAGAAGTAACGTATCTTGGTGGTCGGGACCGCCGATGTCTCCGGCCACCGGGACGATACCCTGACTCACAAAGAGATCCTCCAGTCCGTCTCGGTTCCAATCATCGACGACGACCCCCCAGCTATAGATCCATGTTCCATTCCGCACGCCGATCCCGACCCGTACTTCTTCGGCTCGATCCACCGGGCTGCGGCCATCGAAGCCGATCAGACGGTTGGGCCCCCACTCGGAGATATAGAGGTGGGCACCGAGGCCCTCCACATAAATGTGGCCGAGCCCCATGAAGCTACCCCAGGCCGCATCACCCCGAGCAAAGCGCTGGCTCTCAAAAACACAGAGCTCATCCAATGGTGAGCACCGCCAGAAGATGGAGCCGGGATTGAGATCATAAGCCACTTGAACGGAGAGCGGACTGGTAAAGGTGTCGTTCATCACCGGAATGTCCATCAGCCCATCATCATTGAAGTCCAGAGCGCCGATGCCGAGGCTCGACCCTTCGTCGTTGAGTAGGTACCAAGCATGGCGCTCTTCCGGCTCCAGGCTGCCCTCTGGGGTTTGCAGGTAGAGCACGTTTTCTCGCATCTCGGGGTTGCTCTGAGAACGAGACTCCGTCTGACAGCCGATGTAGAGATCGACCAGCCCATCGTAGTTGAAATCATGGGCGAGGGCAGCGCCAGCAAAACAGTACCCGCGCCGATCATTACGGGGGATCTTAGCCAGTAGGTTGATCCGTTCTTCTTCCGGGTAAAACCGCTGCAGCAGGAGCGTGCCTTGTCCCATGATGAGGAGTTCGTGGAAGCCGTCGCCCTCTAGGTCGATGGCGCTGGCATTGCTGCGTTCTTCTGCGAAGGTGTCGTGGGGTTGGCAGAATCGTGCCACGGCAACAAAGTCCGTGCGACCCGGAGTCGACCGGTTCTGGTACAGGCAGGCCGGGCTACCGTCGCCGTCCTTCGGGTTGCTGGCCAGGTAGAGATCGAGATCCCCATCCCCATCGTAGTCGAGCAGGGCAAGACCAATACCGTAACCATTGGTCTCGTAGCCATGATGACTTGCGAAGGGCTCGGCCATACGGCGCTCGAGGAGAACGCCGTGCTCGGCCTCAGGCCGGTCGACGCAACGCTGTTGAAAGCAGCGCTGAGTTGGGGGGCAGTCCGGGTGGTGCCAACAGGTACCCTCAGCGCAATGTCCTGTTTCGAGACAGGACGCTCCCTCCGGACAGTCGCTTTGGCTTGTGCACGGAGTGGGTTCGCAGGCTTCGCAACTCGGAAAGTAATCAGGCCGTGAAACCCCGCCGTCTTGGCCGGTGAGACCAGCGTCCGAAACAGGAGCAATACCCCCGTCTGAGGACGGTGGTGGCCCCCCGTCCGGTGGCGGAGATGCCCCGGGGCAGGCGCAGACCAGCGCGGCGATTAAGGCAGTTCGAACCATCGAGCGATCCAGCGATTGTCCAAGGCGACCATGAGCCCATCGTCGCCCGGTTGGCTTGCCAGGGCAAGACGGGGGGCGGCGGGCTGCTCTTCGAGGCGAACCCCACCGGGGGAGCGATAGGCAAGCGTGACCCGCTGCACCGGCTCAGTGGTCCATTGGAGATCCAGGACCAACTGACCATCCTGGAAGCGCAACCACTCCGGTTCCACCAGTTGCAATGGGCCAGCCTCGTCCTGGCAGTCGTAGTCCATTTCAAAGCCACTGGCGAAGCGGAAGCGCCCTCGTTGCCAGGGAACGACGGGCCAGGGACTGGTGCCGAAGTAAATCTGACCGGCGACATCCCATCGTCGCCAGGAGGCGCTTTCCTGATCTCGATAGGCGTGGCCCAAACCGAAGGTCGGTACATAACGGTCCACCGGCTTGATCGTACATCGAGGCGTTTGGGAAGGTAATGGGACTTCGCTGTGGAAGCGGGGCCGACCCTCAAAGGCCGCACTGATGATCTCCAAATAACCGTCACTATCGAGATCGGCCTTCACCGCACCTCGACTGGAGTAAAAACGCTGGTCATCGCCACTGTCGAGTCGGTCGTGACGGGAAATCCCCACCTCGTCGGTGTAGGCCTCGAAACGACCCGCTCGCTGTAAAAAGATGACGTCGTAATGCTCCTCGCCGGTGGATGCCGAGCCCGGCGCTTCTTCTAGGCCCTGAGCGAGAAAGAGGTCGTCCTTGCCATCTCGATCAAAGTCATCGGCGAGGGCTCCCCAGGCGAAGAGTAATTGCTCGTCCACGTCCCCGGGTAGGTCCACACCCCACTCGATCCGTCGGTCCACGGGTTGCAGGTCTTCATCCCAACTCACCAAGCGGTTGGGACCAAAATCGCTGAGGAAGAGATGCTCCCCCAGGCCTTCCAGAAAGAGGTTGGCCACGCCCATGTAGGAGCCGCTTTGCCCATTGCCCTGGCCGAAGAACCGCAAAGGGTAGGGAAGTTCGGCGCCGGGGCCTGATCGCAAGATCACGAGGCCGGGAGCTGAATCCGAGACCAACTCCGGCATGGCCAGGGTCGTGAAACTGTCGTTCGCCAGGACCAAGTCAATGATACCATTATGGTCGATGTCGATGGCACCTATGGCCAAGGTGTTGCCGCCGTTGACGAGGTCATCCCAGGGATAGCCCTGCATCACGGTAAACTGCCCGTCTGGACCTTGGCGCAGCGGAATGTTCTCCATCCAAAGGTGGCCTTGGGGACCAGAGGCTCGGGGGGTGGTTTGACAGGCGACGTAGAGATCGAGGAGGCCGTCTAGATCCAGATCGACCGGCAGTGCCGTGGCCACATTGCAACCAGAGCGACGGTCCTCATCGGGTACCATGGCTAAGAGGTCGATTAACTCCACCTCTGGAAAGAAGCGCTGCAGCAAGAGCGTACGATTCCCCGTCATGAGCAACTCATGGCGGCCGTCCCCGTCGAGATCCACGCCCTGGCCGCCCTCGCGGAAGCCTGAGCCAGGCTCACAATGCTCGGGAACGGGCGTCAAAATGAGTTCGCTCGGGGTACTCTCGTTGGCGTAGAGACAGGCCGGTCGATCCCCAGGGCCCAGTGGCAGCGGGTAGTGACTCGCCAAGTAGAGGTCGAGGTCCCCGTCCCCATCGGCATCCAACAGAGCCCCGCCAAAGCCATCACTGAAGGTCGTGGGTAGGCGGCTGAAGTGGTTGAGGCCCGGTTCGGGGAATCGACGCTCAAAGATCACACCGAACTCACTGCTTGGGCGCATCAGGCAGCGGTTCTCAGAGCAACGTTCTTCAGCCCCGCAGTCCGGGTGTCCGTAGCACTCGCCCCGATAGCACCGACCCAGCGTCGAACACTGCTCGTCTACAGCACAGTCCCCATCGGCCTCACAGGCCCCTGGGATCGGCGGCGGTCCAGCGTCGGAGGCGGCGCCGCCGTCAGTGGTTTGGCCTGCATCGATGGGCGGGACGCCGGCATCTTCAAGCTCGACGGGCTCTGGGCAGCCGAGGGCCAGGCCGATAACGAAAAATCTTAGCGTACGAACCATCGGGCCAACCATCGTCCTTCGATCCGTAACAGGAAGGGGACGCCTCTCGGAACATCGTTGTCTGTGAGCCGGAACCGGCCGGGCTCGAAGGGGTGAACTTGAACTCGATCACCATCCCTCTGCTGAAGATAAACAAAGGCAGGCGGGGCGCCTAGCCAGGGGGGCTCGATCGTGAGCGCATCGCCTTCAAGTTGAATCCAGTCGGGCTCCTCCACCACGAGAGGACCGGCGCCGCCCTCGCAATCAAAGGGGACTTGGGCCCCCGAAGGGAACCGGAGCCAGCCCCGGTTCATAGGCGCCAAAATCCATGGCGAGGTGCTGACTCGGTGTTGCCCTTGGAGATCCCATTGGCGCCAGCGTTGCCGGTTGGGTTCGGCGACGGCGTGACCCAGTCCAAAGCCAGGGACGACTCGGTCCACGGGAATCAAGTGACAGCGAGGATCTTGGTCGATGACGGGCTGTTCTGAGTGGATGAGAAGATGACCTTCGAGACCGGCCACCAAGATCTCGAGCCAGCCATCGCCATCGAGGTCCGTTCTGGCAGCCCCCCGGCTTGAGAAGGGGCGGTTCGGTTCGGTGGAGTCCAGCGTACTGGCCTCGTCGAAGCCGAGTTCTGTATCGTAAGGCTCGAATCGCCCATCGCGCTGGAGGAAGATACGGTCTTGGTGCGCCTGCCAACTCGAATTGGGCTGGCCATTCATCAGACCGGGCAGCGGGCCTTGAGCCAGGAAGACATCATCTTGACCGTCTCGGTCAAAGTCATCGACGACGATGCCCCAGGCAAAGTTGGGATTTTCCGGTGCGCCGGGGTCGGCCATGCCCAGTGACCGGGCGTTGTCCTCAGCAGGCTGGCGACCGAAATCAAGGAGCCGGTTCGGCCCCTCATCGCTTAACAGGATGAGATCCCGTTCATCGACATGGAGCCGGGCGACCCCCATTAAGCTGTCGTTCGCGACGATGAGATCCAGCAGGCCGTCGTCATCGAGATCGGTGGCGCTGACCCCCAAGGCACTACCATCGTCGCGCAGGAAGCCCAGGTCACCGTGATCGTCCACCAAGCCGAGAGCTCCTTCCTCGTCTTGGCGCCAAAACCGGTTCTCCATGGCCACAAAACGAAGGGCGTTGGCCGGTCGCTCCTCAAGAACGCAACGTTCATTGAAGCCGGTGAGGACACGGGAAAGACCCGTGTCACAGGCTGGCAGGCCGAGGCCCAGGTCTTCATATGCACAGGGCTCGCCGGGGAGGCAGCGTCGATATGCACCGCCTAGCAAGGGGTGATATTGGAGTTCTGGCGTCCCCTCGAGCAGGGCCATGGCTTCCTGGATTACATGGGCGCCGAACTGGCAACCGACGACCAGGTCGACACGACCGTCCATGTCGAGATCGAGGGAAGAAAAGCTCCCCCCAAGGCAACGTCGGGCCGGATGGTCTTCGGGGAGACCGGCGAGGAGATCGATTCGGCGCTGGCGCCGAAAGTCGATCAACTCCGTCAGCCCCAAGCCGAACCGTACGAGTTCGTGATGGCCATCGCCATCGAGATCCATGGCCGCGGCGCCGACGGATTCACCGTCGGTGGCATCACAATAGGCGGTGACCGGCTCGAAATGCAGGAAGCCTGGCCGACTGAGGTTTTCGTAGAGGCAATTAGGGGTCCTGTCCTGTCGCTGGTAGGGCGTCGTCACATAGACATCCAGATCCTGATCCCCATCGAAATCGAGCAGTGCGAAGCCAAATCCGTAGCCCCCTGACTGACGGCCATAACGATCGCCGCTCCGGTGGCTCGTCAGTTCGCCGGCGAGGCGCCGTTGAAACCTGGGCAAACTTCGCCGTTGCCGTCGCTGTCCGCACAGACCCTCCACACAGTAGGCAGTCTCGCCGCAATCCCCGTGCGTAAGACACTCGCCATCATGGCAGGCCCCGGTCACCGAGCAGGCACGCCCGTCTTCGCAGGGCCGGTCATCTGAGCACGGAACTGTACCCCCATCGGGCGGCCTTTGGGATACGTCCCTTTGCGATCCCCCATCTGGGGCCATATTCCAGCCGCTGTCCTGGCGGGCCTGGACAGGCGCACCAACGTCGGCTGGGGGAGCCTGTTGTTGGGCGCAAGCCATGGACCCAAGGGCCAGAAGGAGGAGGCTGTGCCCTCGGCGTGGCGTCATGGCTCCTGGCGGGTCGGGAACCATCGGGGCAACCAGCGTCCGTCGATTTTAAACATCATTTGATCCTCGTCCGGTCGCGGCGTGAGGTCCCAGCCGACCCCATCGTGGAATGTGCCCACTTCGCGAACGCCCGAGGGGGATTGAAACAAGACACGGAACTGGGGAATCCCCCGTCCCGTCCATTGGGTATTGAGCCGAAGTTTCGTGACATTCTCTTGGTAGAGGATTCGGATCCACTCCGGTTCCTCGACGATGACCGGGCCGGGGCCATCCTGGCAATCGAACTCGATGATCGCACCGCTGGGAAACCGGAGTCTCCCCTCGTTTATGGTGCTGAGGATGTAGGGGCTTGCCCCGAAACGTAGCTGCCCCTGCATATCCCGCCGCCGCCATGCATCCCCGCTGCGACCGGCCACTTCGTAACCAAAGCCGTATGCAGGTACGTATCGAGGTCGAGGCACCAGGGTGCAGCGAGGCAAGACCTCGGCCCGAGTGGGAACCTCTGACTGGATCCGCAGGTGACCCTCCATGGGCAGGGTGAGGATTTCGACAAAGCCATCATTATCGAGGTCGGCCTTGACGGCCCCCCGGCTCGAATAAACCCAGTCACTGCCGGGGGCATCGATCTGATCGTGGATACTGAGCCCAACCTCTTCCGGTCCGAGGGCGAGAAACTGTCCATCAGCCTCTTGGAGAAAGAGCCCATCATAATGGGCCTCGAAGACGCCCACCCGTGGCGAGGGCACGGAGCCCGTACTGACGTAGATGTCGTCCCGCCCATCCCGATCAAAGTCTTCGACGACAACTCCCCAGGCGAATAAATCGAATTCGCCATTGTAGCCCATATCGATGTCGAGCAGCCTACCCACATCGATGGGGTTACGATTCTCGTAGCGAGTGCATCGGTTGGGGGCGGCATCGCTCACATAGATGTGATCTCCCGAGCCCTCGATATGGACGTTACCAAGGCCCATAAAGCTGCCCCAGGCTTCAGTCCCCGGCCCCAGGCCCCGCCAGGTCCAAGTGCAATCTTCGGCCGGCGCACAACGAAAATAGACGCCGCCCGGCGGCATCGGCGTGTGCTCGTCCCCGGAGTTGACGTCGGAGAACGTGTCATTCGCCACCACCAGATCGAGGAGGCCGTCCCGATCCACATCGATCTGGCCCAGCCCGAGCCCAGAACCATCATCTTCAAGGCCATAGCGATCCCCTTGGCGGTCGATCAAAGCCTCGTCATCGCTAAGTATGAATTGCCCGGACTCGTCTTGAAGAAAGACCTGATTGAGCAGCACGGGAATGTGCATGATTTGTTCCCGGTCGGGCATGTTGTTCATGGATAGGCTCTGCATTTGACAGCCGATGATCAAATCGGATCGGCCATCCAAGTTGAGGTCCATGGTGGAGACCGCACCGGCGTTGCAGCCCTTGCGCTCATCATCATCGGCCAACTGAGCGTTGAGGTCGACGATTTCCACTTCGGGATGAAAGCGCCAAAGTTGGAGCACGCCCTCGCCGAGCGCTAACAACTCCGAGTAGCCATCGCCCTCCACATCAAGCCCCCAACCGGAGCTGATTTTACCCAATTCAAAGCCGCAAAAAGTCTCGGTTGCTCGAAAGCGGAGGTCGCCTGGTATCGACACGTTCTCGTAGACGCACGCGGCGGTTTCATCTTCTCGCTCAAGTAGCTTTTGTCGATAGCCCAAAAAGACATCCAGATCGTTATCTCCATCGAAGTCGAGGAGGGCTCCACCCAGCCCATAGCCGCGAAAGGCCCCGAATGGCTCCCGGGCCATGTGGTCGGTAAGTGGGGCTGCAAAACGACGTTCGAACTGGATCCCGAGGGCCGGGTCGATCCGACCAAGGCACCGTCCCTGGCTGCACCGTTGGGTGGGGCTGCAATCATCGTGAACAAGGCATTCGCCCGTAAAACACAGCCCGTGGGACGAGCAGGTCCAATCGAGGCCGCAATCCCCATCGGCCTCGCAGGCGGCTTCGCCGAGAAGGATACACCGTTGTTCTTGGCATGCTTCGCCGCTCGCGCAGTCTGAGATGCTCGCACATTGACTTGGGCCGCATTGGCCCTCCTCGCAGATTTGTCCCTCTGGGCAACGGTCGTCGCCGGCGCAACCACTTGCGCAGGCGCCATCCCGACAAAGGGAGCCCAAGTCGCACTGATCGTCCGCTGTGCAGACGAGCTGACAGGTTCCGGAGGGGTCACAGCGTTCGTTCGCCGCACAGTCGCATTTCACGACGCACACACCGTCATCGCAGCGCTCGGTATCTTGGCAGAGTGAGCAGGGATCTAGAGCGGCATCTTGGACCCCCGTATCCGGCTGGAGGTCCCCCGGCGCCGGACAGGCCAGTAGCAGTGGCAGGGCAAGCCAGATCCCGTGGATTCGCATGCTCGTCACGTCTCGATTCCTTTTCTTGGCGGCAGCTTAGCCCGAATCTCGCCACCCGCCTATTTCAGTTCTCAAAAACGGGCTCAAGGCTTCCGAACTTGCTGCTAGCGGTCCCGTCCACTAACAATCCCATAGCCATGAGAGTTCTCCTCATTACAGTTGTTGCTGCCCTTGCTTTGGCCTGCCCGGAGCCCACCGTCATCCCCGACGGCGGCCCATCGCTGCCCGATGACGCAGCGGTGACGATCGATGCGGGCCCTTGTTCGGGGCGCTGCGATCAAGCCCAGGTTTGTCATGAGGCCAATTGTTGGTCGCCCTGCCCTTGCGAGGAAGGACAGTTTTGTGACGAGACGGCGAGCATTTGCCGAGAAGGCTGCCAGGGGGATGAGGACTGCCCTCTTACCCAGCGCTGCTCCGCTGGGCTGTGCGAACCGGGCTGTCGAGAGGATGCCCGTTGTCCTGCACCACAGATCTGTCACGAAGAAGCATGTAGAGCGCCTTTTTGTACACTCCGGACGGATTGTGAAACCGGCGAAGGCTGCCGGTCAGGACGCTGCGAGCAAGTCGGGCAAGACCGCTGCGAGGCCGATGGGGATTGCGGTCTCGATTGGACCTGCTCGTCCCACGGGCTGTGTTTTACGGGCGAATGCCTTGTTCACGATGACTGCGAGGCTGCAGAGCGTTGTGTCGAGGGCGCATGTGTTCGGCGCCCACGGACGGAAGAGGGGATTCTCTTCGAGCGCCGCTTTCCGGCTTATGCAGCCTCCCATAACAGCAGGCTACCCTTCGGTGAAACCACTGGATACGGCTTCGGAGGAGCCCTGCTCGATGTCGATGGCGACGGTGATCTCGACCTCTTTATGGGGAGTCGCATCCGTGCAGGAGGAGACGCTTCACCGGCCTGTATTTACGAAAATGTGTCGGTGCCGAGCCGACTGGACTTCCGACCATGGCCGGGGGGCTGCCCGATGGAGGATTCATTTCTCCATGCCGGGGTCGCATTGGATCTCGAAGGCGATGGTTTCGACGAACTGGTCGTCCTTGGTAACTACCGGGCCAGGCTGCTGCGATTTTTCCCTGAGCCAGCGGTCACGGACTTGATCACCCAACTGGATGAGGATGATCCTCGCCGCCGCTGTGTGGTGGGGGCCGGCTTGCCCCAGGATCTCAACATGGATGGGCGCATCGATTTGATGCTGGGCTGTCAGATCGGCGCCAACATGGGGGACTTGGTGCGTATGGTGAACATGACCTTTCTCCAGAACCCAGAGGGGCGCTTGGAGTTGGTGGAGCGCGAAGCGGTGGCGGCCTGGGCCGATCCGGGCTCGACCCTCGGCCTGGCTGGAATCGATGTGGACTGGGACGGCATGGAAGACTTGGTCGTCCTCAACGACACCTTCTCGACCCATGGAGTGCCGGGGTCTCGAGAAGAAGGGCTTCAACCCACCATTCAGCACATGCTCCCGGTACCGCTGCTATACCGCCGCTGTTCCCCCCTTGAAGCCTGCGACTACGAGCCATGGTCCTTCGGTGAGGGGGACCGCGCCTACGGCAGTTTCATGGGGCTTGGGGCGATTCACATCGAAGGGGAGGGAGAGCACTTCTACATCAGCGATTGGGGCTTCAATCGCCTGATGCGCTTCGGGCCAGACGGTACCTTCAGTGAAATCATTGGCTCCTTGGGGGGAGGCCTCTCCCATGCCGAAGACGTCCTGCTTTTCGCCTGGGGGGTTTTGGTCGACGATTTGAACCGGGACGGTCGAGACGACCTCCTCGTGAGTCAAGGGATGGTGCCAGATCCCCATTTAGAGCGTTTTCCTCTCCACTACGATGCGGCTCTATTGCAGCATGGAGGGGGCTTTGAGGTGCTGAGTGAGGAAGTGGGGCTTTCGGCCTCCGATCACCTCGACAGTCAAAACGAAGATCGAAGTTATGCCAGCCGGGCCATGGCCCGCGCGGACTTGGATGGTGATGGTTATCTCGACGTGGTTACCTTTGCCCTGGAAGGTAAGGTTCGTTTTCACGCCGAGGTGCCTCAGGCAGACGGGCTCACGCCCCGCTGCACGCTGATTCCCCGCCCTCGCTACGTTCCTGCCTATGGCACGGGTTACGCCCTCCAGGCCCAGGGCGGGACCGTTTGGCGGCGCCGGGACGTGCAGGGCCAGTCTCGCCTGGGCTCAAGTCCCCATATTCTCAACCCGGAGGGGCGGGGTACGCTCCGGTTTCCCAGTGGGTATCGAGCGGCTTTCGATTGCCAGGGGCGACCTGGCCCCTTTGAAGTGACCGAATCCGAGTGGATCCAATTGGTGACCCTCCAAGACGGGGAAGTCAGCATCAAGATTGCCGCCGACCAGGTTGCTGGAGAGCGGCTCTTGGTGGTCTTTGCGCCAGAACTTGATCCCGGGGACCGCCGCCAGGCCGATCTGGGGCTTGGTGCCTGCGATGTGGAGGAGGGCTGGTGCCTTTGGCAGACCCAGTTTGTGGCTGAAGAGCAACGCCTGATGTTGCGCCTGGGCTCCCGCTGGATTCCCCGCTGGTTTACGGCATCGGCACCCTGAGCGAATAGCGAGGCAACTCACCTTCAAGAACACGGCGAAGGTCGCCCAGACACATCTCGGCCATCTGCCTGCGGGTTGCTTGGTCCGCGCTGCCTAGATGGGGCAGCAAGACCACGTCGTCTCGATGGATCAATGCGGGGTGGACTTCCGGTTCCCGAGCGTAGACGTCCAAGCCAGCACCGCCAAGGTGACCTCGTTCGAGGGCCTGGGCCAACGCGGCCTCATCGATGATCGGCCCCCGGGCCGTGTTGATGACGAGGGCCCCCGGGCGCAGGCGTGCCAGCGCGTCGCCATCGATCAGGCCCCTGGTGACCTCCGTGAGCGGGCAGTGAAGACTGAGTATATCGCTGCGCTCGAGAAGTTCATCTAAGCCGACAGCCTCATCGGGGGGATCCAGCACCGGTGAGCGGGTGTGGAACAGGACCTTCAGGCCGAAGGCCCGGGCCCGTTGAGCCACTGCTCGGCCGATCCGACCATAGCCAATAATCCCCAAAACCCGCCCCTGCAGTTCCCGGCCCACCAGCAAGGTTGGAGACCAACCCTGGAAGCCTCCGCGTCGGACCAACCGGTCCCCTTCGACGAGGCGTCGACTGAGACCGAGGATGAGCGCCAGCGTTAGATCCGCCGTCGCGTCCGTCAGGACCCCAGGGGTGTGGGTCACGTGAATCGACCGTTCTCGGCAGGCGGCTAAATCGATGTTGTCGGTCCCCACCGCATGCTGAGCCACGATCTCAAGATCGGGGCAATGGGATAAGAGTTCCTCATCGATCGGGTCGGTGAGCATGGATAACAGCCCCCGGCATCCCTGCAATTCGTCGATGAGCTCGCGAGGCCGAAGGGGGCGGTCCAGACTGTTGATTCGATAGCTATGCGGGCCCAACACGCCTTCCGGTTCAATGCTAAGGCGCCGGGAGATAAAAACCTTCGCTGTCATCGGCTCCGGTCAGCCCTGCTGTCCGAGCCAGGTGATCAGTCGGTCGACAACGGGCTTTCCTTCCCGGTCGGCGTGGGCGTTGCCGAGCAGATCCGCATCACCACTGGCAAAAACCCCTGGCCCGGTGACCAGAATTGGAATCTCGCCCTGGGGCAAACCTTCCGTCTTGGGGAAAGGCGTTCGCAGTTTGACCACTTGGTTGCCCTGGCCGAAGGCTTTCTTGCCCGGTGTTCCGGTCGGTGGTGTCGGGTTTAAGCAAACCCACGCACCCGGATAGGTTGAGCCGACGACGGTGAGTTTCTTTTGCTCACTGAGCAGTTGAATGGGGGCCGCCCGATAGTACGAGTACGAGTTGTTGGGAATGTTGGCCAAGCCGATCTGGCGATTCCCCCCCTCTGCAGCCACCATGGTCTGTCCAAAGGCGATCCCTCGGTCGAGTCCGAGATCGTTCAAGGTCGAAGGGTAGTCTTTGGGGTCGTACTTGACCTTTTCGTCCAGGGTCTTGCGAATCTGGGCAACCACCTCTTTGGGCATGACTTGGAGCATCATATCGAAGTCCTTCATCATGTCCGTCATCGGATCCGAACTACCCTCAGCCAATAAGACGAGACGAGGTACCTTTTTGAGAAGTTCCAGGTTCTTCGCATTTCTCAATGGTGCGGCGACCACGACGGCTTTGTATCGAGTGGGGTCTCCGCTCAAGACACCCTGTTCCACCCCATAACCCACTTCATTTAGAACGTCGGCCAAGCGATCGAGACCGCTGAGGCTTCCATCAGCCCGCAGCCCACCGCTGCCTGTTTCGATGAAGACGGTCCCTTGAGCACCCGTCTCGTGAATGACGCTCTTTAAAGGGCGCGGTTGACCGGCTTGATCGATCTGGCGCCCCGCGAGCAATCGGAAGAGTTTGAGGACAAAGTCCTTATTGTTTCCCAGGCTCATGCCCGTTGGACGACTCATGTTCCAAAACATCTCCGCATCGGCCACCACGGCAACCGGGCCTAGGCCTGCGGTCTCGGACAAGGCGGCAACCACATCAGTCGATGCGCGGAAGGGTTGGTCGACCTTGAGCAGGGGTTGGGCGTCTTTTGAGAGCTTAAGGGGGGCGGCCGTCATTGGGCGGACATTCTGCACCCCCAAGCGATTGCTGTGAGAGAAAGGCCACTGAATCTCGTCGAGGCGACGACCTTTGCCGTCGGCGGTGGTGGCTCGGATTTTAATGCCCCAGGCCTCGGTCAGCGCGTTGTGCATATCGGCATGGCGGAAGAAATTATCATGCTCGGCGATCACCAAGACACCACCGCCTGATTTACGAAAGCCGCGGATCGCCTCTAGGTCCTCTGGCTCGTATTTACGCTCGAGCGCTGGCCCTAAGACGAGGATGTTACCGGGTCCTGACACATTCCGAGTAAGGGATGTGAGGTCGCGGAAGTTGACGGAGACCAGGGCACCCTCGTCACGTAGTGCATCGGTTAACTGGCTCATACCGGCGAAGTAAGCGTCAAAGGGGCTGTAAATTTGTTCCTTCGATAAATCGAAGATCACATGAAAGTTTGTGTTTGGCGCTGGGCGCTCACCTTCGTCTTTCGGCTGTGTGTCTGTCGATTTACTTTGAGTGCAAGCGACGAGCATGACGGCAAGGGTCAGGGCGAGCGTGCGTTTCATCGAGGTCTCCAGGCACCGTTGAACACCGAGACTCTATGCCCATACGGGGCAAAGGCAAACCACCGTGGCGACTGTCCCTTGGTCAACGGCCCATTTTCGGGCAATGCGCTCACGGGAGCGAAGGGATGTCGGGTAGCTTTCGTGCTGTGCCGCGCACAGGTGTCATCTTTGTGAGTTCCGAGGCCTCGAAACGAGGCTTCTACCGTGGGGCACCCGATTGGTGCAATCTGGGCCAAGGGCAACCCGAGACCGGCCCGTTGGGTGTTGGCGATGTCCGGATCGACTCCATCGCCATCGATGAAGCCGATCACGAGTATGCACCGGTTGCCGGCCTGCAGGCCCTGCGTGCCGCTGTGGCAAATCTCTATAACCACCGGTATCGGCGGGGGAAGAAGAGCCAGTACGGACCGGAGAACGTCGCGATTTCCGGTGGCGGTCGGGCCGGGCTGACGCGGGCAGCCGCGGCGCTGGGCCGGATCAATTTGGGTCATTTTCTCCCCGATTACACAGCTTATGAGGAGTTGCTGGAGATCTTCGGTCGATTTAGCTCCATTCCCATCCTCCTCGAAGCGGAACAGAATTACGATTTTGGTATTCCCGCGCTGCGGCGAGAGATTTTGGGGCGCGGCCTCGGTGGCTTGTTGCTGTCCAACCCCTGTAACCCTACGGGAAAGATGATCCATGGCGATGAACTCGCGGCTTGGGTGGAGACGGCCCGGACCTTAGACTGCGCTTTGTTGGTCGACGAGTTCTACTCCAACTACACCTGGGCCTGCGAAGGGCCTGTGAGTGCCGCTGCCTTTGTCGACGATGTGAACGAAGATCCGGTGATCTTGGTGGATGGCTTGACGAAGAACTGGCGATATCCTGGCTGGCGCATCAGTTGGACCGTGGGGCCCCAGTCGGTGATCGAGGCGATTACCAGTGCCGGGAGTTTCCTCGATGGCGGTGCGAACCGTCCCTTGCAACGGGCCGCCCTAAGCCTACTGGAGCCGGCCCGGGCTGAGGGGGAGCGGGAACGGATCCGAAGCTGCTTTTTGGGGAAACGACAACGCATGATCGACGGCTTGCGGCGACTCGGGGTGAAGGTGGGACTCGAGCCGGAGGGGACCTTTTACGTCTGGGGCGATTTGAGCGAGATGCCCGAAGGGCTGCGAGAGGGCATGGCCTTCTTTCAAGCCTGTCTCGACGAAAAAGTGATCGTGGTTCCGGGGGAGTTCTTTGACGTGAACCCAGGCAAGCGACGGCCTGGGCGGCACTCTCGGTTTCGGAATCAGGTTCGTTTCTCTTTTGGACCCGAGCTGTCGGTGATCGATGAAGGACTGCTTCGCATGGAGCGGCTACTGAGTCGCTAGGGCCCGGATCCTTCGATGATCACGACTTGCCCGCCCTCGGCCCGCCACTCGGCGATGCCGGCCCCCAGGTGTCTGACGTCGAGTCCCTGGTTGATCAAGAGATCCACCGCCTCCAAGGCGCTGAGGCAGTAGGGGCCACGACAGTAGGCGACCACCTGCCGGTCCCTGGGCAACTCGACGAAACGCTGGTCGAGCTCCCGCAGGGGAATCGAGATGGCCCCCGGGAGGTGCCCGGCCGAAAATTCATCCCGACTCCGGACATCGAGAAGAACAAATTCACCCCTGACCACGCCGTGAACGAAGCGCTGTCTGTTGCGCCGCCAGGCCTCGGAGCGCATGTGGGCCATGCGCTCTCGAGCCGGGGTCAGTTCACTGAAGCGCTTCTCAGCGAGTCGATGAAGACTCACCATCAAATGGGAGACAGCGGCATCGGAGAGGCGGTAATAGACGTAGAGGCCCCGTTTGTCGGATTCGACCAGTCGAGCTTGTCGAAGCACCTGAAGATGGCGGGAGGTGTTTGCGATGCTGCAGTCGATCAGGCCCGCTAAACCCTCAACCGTTCGCGGCCCTTGGGACAAAACATCGAGGAGTTCCAAACGCTTTGGGCTGGCGAGGCTCTTCCCGATGCGAGCAAACTGCTCGTAGAGGCCATCCCGAAATGCTCGCTTTTCGCTCATCGCTCCGAATTCACTAATCAATCATTCGGTTGAATAGGCTGTCTTGTCCCGCCCGTCAAATGGTCAGCAGCGACCCCCTTGTCAGACCCCCCCATTAGACCGGATGAGGTCAGACGGGGGCGGTTGTGATCCACCTGATTTCCAGTAACCGGATGGATGTTCTGCGGCAGACGCTGGTGGAACTGCTCCGGGAGCCCGTGGGGGGGCCACTGGATCACGAGCTCGTCATCGTGCCGAATCGTGGTCTTGGGCGTTGGTTGGAGATGGGCCTGGCCGCGGACCAAGGGATCTGTGCCCAGACTCGTCTGGCCTTCCCCCGTCGCTTGATCTGCCAGATCCTCGACAGTGCGCTGGTGCCAGACCGGGCCCAGGATGCCTATCAGCCGGAGGCGATGGCCTGGGCCCTCTACGGGCTGATTCCCCGCTGGTTGGCCCAGGGGCGTGGGGATGAGTTGGCCGATTACTGGCAGGCTAACCCTTCCCCGGCGAGTCGCTTCGCCCTGTGTCGGGAGCTGGCTCGCATCTACGATCTAGCCATCATCTATCGGCCGCAGAACGTCGTGAAATGGGGACAAGCCCCCCAGGATTGGCCCGAGGATCTCTTTGGCGCCCTGGCCCGGCAACTGGGGCCAGAAGCGCACCTCGCTGCCCGCATTCAACACTATCTCAACGGTGGGTATGAGGCCCGCTTGCCCCAGCGTTTATCGTTGTTTGGTCTAGGCTGTCTCCCGCCGGCCTTCATCGGCCTCATCCACGAGGCAGCCCGGCGCCAAGGCTGCTTCGTTTACCAATTTCAGTTGAACCCAAGTTCGGGGCTCTTTGTCGATGCGACGACGGCCCGTCAGCAGCACCATCTGCTCCACGGCGAGGGTTTACTCGAAGCGGAGGCGCACCTCACCACAGTGCATCCCTTGTTGGCCAGTTGGGGCGGACTTGCCCGGGCCCAGCAGCGCCAACAGATCGCACTGTCCTTCGATGATGAGCGGCCGTTGTATTATCCGGCCGAGGGTGAAGGCACGCTGCCTCGTTTGCAGCGGGACCTTTGTGATCTCGTCGACCGATTTGAAAGGCCGAGGGGCCAGCCGCCAAGGGCCGGGGACCATAGTCTTCGGATCCACCGTTGTCACGGTGCGCTACGGGAGGTTGAGGTCCTCAAGGATCAGATCCTCGACCTCCTTGAACGGCAGGCCGACCTTGAGCCTCAGGATATCGCGGTGCTGTCCACGGACCCGAAGACCTATGGCCCACTCATCCAGGCGGTTTTTGCCCCAGAACTCTTCGTGTCTACGGCCGATCTCAGCCAGGCCGATGGAGACGATCTGGCCCAGGCCGTGGGCCAGGCCCTTGAGGTGGCCCAGGGAGGCTTGGAACTCGATTCGGTTGTGGATTTACTGAACCTCGAGGTCTTGCAGCGACATTGGCGCTTGCAGGGTGGGCGTGTTGGAGATCTCGCCCAATTGCTCCAGCGGGCTGGGATCGAAGGGGCTCGGGACGGACTGCATCGGGCCCAGATGAGTCAGGCTGGTGGCGATGCGAGAACCTGGAAGGAAGGACTGGAGCGCTTGGCCTTGGGTCTGGCAATGCCCTCGGGCTTTGATCAGGTCGTCCAGGACCGACTCCCCGTCGACCCTGGGGGGCCTGAAGCTCTGGAGCAGGTGGTCGGCATTCTCGACGCCCTCTTCGAACTGCAGCGATGCCTGCAAACGGAAGGGACGGTGGTCGCAGGGATGGGGGCTCTGGAAGCGGCCCTGGTCGGACTCCTGGGCCCAAGGGTCGAGCGAGAGTTAGGTTCGAGCTTCGACCAACTCACCCAATCAGCCCAATGGGCCGGTGAAGTGTCTTTGCCCGTCCATTTATTGGCCCAGGGGCTCCAAGAGCTGCTGGACCAAGAGGCAGAGGGTGGTCAATTTCTTGCCGGCGGGGTGACCGTTAGCGGCCTGCAGCCTCTTCGGGCCGTGCCGTTTCAAGCCATCTATGTCCTCGGTCTTGGAGCCTCCGAACAACCTTTTCCCCGCCCGGCCCTTGGCGGCGACTTAAAGCAGCGGATCCTTGGCCCCTCGCGCCCCGGTGACCGAGACCGTCGGCAGGAGGATTTGGACCTCTTCCTGCAACTTCTTCTCAGTGCCCGCCGGGAGCTGGGCTTGTTTGTGAGTTCGGTTTCCGTCGACGATGGGAGCGAGGCGCCGGTCAGCGTGGTCGTCGATCAACTGCTCGATTTGGTGGTTGCCGACGCTTGCGCGCCCGATGCGGGCATCGACGTCCAGGCATCGCGGGACGAGTTATGGCGCCATTGGGTGATCGACCACCCGTTACAGCCCTTCGACCCCCGGGCTTTCTCCCGACAGGAAACCGGCGGCAGCTTTGCCCAGATCTATCGTCACGAAGCTCGCCAGAAGCCTTTTGGCTGGGCCGGCTGTTCAGCCCCCGAGGAGATCGACCTCACCCGATTGGCCTCCTGGTTCTATGATTCTTTGTCCGAGGCCTTAGACACCGACTTGGGTTTACGGTTGCGCCCATGGCTGCGGGCCAATCCAGAGCCAACCCAGCAGGCATTGCCGGCCCGGACTCGCCACCAACTCGTGCTTCGTTTGCTCGAGGACCCAGACAAGAACCAAGCCTGGCTCGAAGCCAGCGGCCAACTGACCCCCGGCCATTTAGGCCTGTTCCAGGCCGGTGAGGTACTCAAGCTGGTCGAAGCTTGTCCCGTGCCACCCATCCGACCCGGCCCACCACTGGTCGTGGATCTCTCGCTCGCGGGTCGTCAACTGGTTGGAAGACTCCCGGCAGAGGCTATGTGGATTGAGCCCCAGGCGAAGGGCCCAGCCTTTGGGGCCTGGCTGCAACACTTGGTTCGCCAGGTGATGGTTGGGCCGACCGAAACACGGGTTCTTTTTAACGCCAGCGGCAAAAGTCCCTGGAAGGAGTTAACGCTGCCCGCCGCCGCGGCCGACGACGCCAGAGATCGCCTGGAGGCCCTTGTGAAGCTCTACTGTGAAGGCATGAAACAGGGTTGGGTCTTTGTCGGTGAGGTGGCCAGCGCGTTCGCGGCGGTCCGGGCCCAGGCGACGACGCCCGGCGACACCGAGGCTTGGCATCAAGCGCGCCAGGTATGGTGGAACTACCGGAATCGACCCCATCTGCGCCGTTGTCTTGGCCCAGACGCAGCTTTTCCTGGCGAGCGCCAGGACTGGTTCGAGCGTTTGGTCACGGAGGCATTTTTGCCCGCTTACTTGGATATGGAGGGCCCATGAGCGATCCATTCCAGATGCCGCTGCGGGGGCTGCACTTGCTCGAAGCCAGTGCGGGGACCGGCAAGACATGGACTTTGATGGTGCTCTATTTGCGCCAGGTTCTTGAGCGCGCCTTGATGCCGGACAAGATTCTCGCGGTCACCTTCACGAACGCGTCGGCTGCGGAACTTCGGCGACGGATTCGTGCGGTCCTCAGCGATGCGGAGGCCACGTTCAGGGCTGGGCGACCCATTGCGGTGACCGGTGTGACCGACGAGAGCCTCCTTGAGGCCATGCTGAATCATTACACTGGCGAGGAACTTCGGCGGGAAAATCGATCGTTGTTGCGGGCGGCTTTATCGGGTTTCGACCGGGCCCGGATTGAAACGATTCATGGTTTTTGTCAGCGCGTATTGGGCGATCTGGCCTTTGGGACGGCGACGGATTACGCCTCCGTCTTAACCGACGAAAACGATGGGACTCGTCGGCAATGGCTGCGTCACTGGTTTCAGGCCCGCCTCGACAAGGAGTCCGTGCCCGCGGCTCAACGGCTGCAGGCCCGGTTCGTCAAAGGGGGCAAGGCCACCGACTTTGAACTCAAGTTACTCGATGGACTGGCCGCCCTTGCCGACGCTCGGCCCCAGGACCTCCAGGTGCTTCCAGCCCCCGTTGGGCGGCCGGACTTCGAGGGCGCCGAAGCAGCGTATCGCGAGGCTGGAGCCACCTGGCTTGCCGCGTGGCAGGAGTTCCGCGGGGCGGTTCGGGAACAGGTTCAACTGGATCCGGTTGGTTTCAAAAGCTCCCAGCACCGTAGCGACTCGGTGGCGAAGGCATTCGCCGCTTGGGATGCTTGGACAGATGATGTGGGGCAACCTAAGTGGCTCGAACGTTTTGTGCCCGAGGTGTTGGCCACCGCATGGCAGGGAGATCCCGCATTCCTTGCCCAGCCGTTCTGGGGTGCCTGTGAAGGTTTTTTGGCCAAAATCCACGCTTTCGAGGGGGCCAGAGCCCAACTGGAGATCCACCTGCAGCAAGAGCTGATTGGGGCGGCTCGGATCCAACTTCGACAGGATCGCTTGGCCCGGGGGGAGTTGAGTTTCGACGACCTGCTTCAAAACCTCCGGTCAGCCGTTGAAAGTCCCGCCTTCGCAGCGAGCTTAGCGGAACAACTACCGGTCATGCTGATCGATGAGTTTCAGGATACCGATCCGGTCCAATGGTCGATTTTTTCCACGCTGTTCCGGGCCGGCAAGGGTGAGCAGTCACTGTATCTCGTCGGCGACCCAAAACAGGCCATCTACTCATTTCGCAACGCCGATCTACACACCTACCTTACCGCAGCGGAAAGCGAAGGGGTCGAGGGGCACTATCTCGCGACGAATTACCGCTCGGAGCCCGAACTCGTCGACGCCATCAACAGCCTATACCTTGCCCAGGAGCTTCCCTTTGTGTTGCCCCAGATCGAGTTTCACCCAGTGGCCGCAGGCCGGAAGAAGTCGCTGGGGTTGCCGGGGGCGCCGTTGACCTTGTGCTTGGTGGATCGCAAGGGTGAGAAAGTCATGACGACGGAGGTGCTTCGGCAGGCTATCGCAGAGGACGTTGCGACCCAGATACGCACCCTGATCGCCGGCGGCCTGCCGGCCGACCGAATCGCGGTGCTGGTGCGAAAAGGGGAAGAAGCGCAGGTCGTTATCTCCGTCTTGCGACGCCATGGTGTCCCAGCGGTGATCGCAGCCCAAGAGCCGCTGTATCAGAGTCCGATCGCAGGGGAACTCCTGTTGCTGCTGCGTGCCTTGCTCCGCTTGGATGACCGCCGGGCGATGGTCTCAGCCATGGGCACCTGTTTGTTGGGTTATACGGCCGAGGAGATTCGTGCAGCCACCGAAGTTGAATCCTGCCTCGCCGATGTGAGAGAGCGCTTTGCTCGCTGGTATGGCATCTGGCGGCGCTGGGGTGCGTTTCCCATGCTCCAAAGCCTCCTTCAGGAATGCCAAGTCCCCAGTCGATTGCTCGCAGAGCAAGAGGGCCAACGGGCGTTGACGAATCTCAGACAGCTCATGGAGTTGCTTCACTCGGAGCAGCGCCGCGTCAGTGCGTCGCCCGCTGTACTTCTCGCTTGGTACGAAGAGCGCATACGGCGAGACGGGCGCGAGGAGCGTCGACTCGCGACCGAAGCTGACGCCGTCGAAGTGGTCACGGTCCATAAAGCGAAAGGCTTACAGTGGGATGTGGTCTTCTGTTCATTCCTGTGGAGCCAAAGGCGCCAGGAGTCGAAAGATCTGATTCGCTTTCATCGTCCCGGGCATGGGCTGAGTTTGCAGTTGGTGGCGAAGCCGGTCTCGGAAGCAGAAGTTGCGGCCCAAAAAGCAGCTATAGATCAGCGCAACACAGAGGCCGAAGCAGAGCAGGCCAGACTGCTTTACGTGGCCTTAACTCGGGCGAGGGAGCGCTGCATCGTTCATCTGGGGGCCCTGCACGAAATGGCCAAGAAAATGGCCTATCGCTTCTTCGCACCCGGTTATGCGCCAGTCGCACTGAGCAAGATGAGCGACGAACAGTTGGCTGGTGCTTTACTGGCCGTACCCGGCCGTATTGAAGTCATTCGCCGTCCCCATCCCGAGCGCTTGCGATCTCCCCTCAGTCCGGTGGTCGGTCGGGTGATGACCATGGAGCCGGTACGGCAACGCAACCGGACGGCGATTCGTCAGTGGCGGCGCTTGAGTTACAGCGGCCTCGCCCGGGATCTGGAGAAGGTCGACCACCAGGAGGTCAGCTTGGAATCGGTACAGGGGTCATCCGTGCCCCTTGCGGCGTTTCCAAAGGGGGCCCGGATCGGCGACTTTTTTCACATGCTTTTCGAGCACCACCTTCAAGGCTCGTTGGAGGTGGATGAGCTGGAACAGATGCTGCGTCGGCATGGGCTTGCCGGGGCGATGGCGCTGGACGAACTCGCGGCGATTTTCGATCGCTTGCGAACGACCCCCGTCTCGGGGCCGAACAGCCTGGCGACCTTGACGGCAGAGGGACAACTTCCCGAAGCCTCCTTCCTTCTTCCGTTGGTGCCCGGTTTTCGCCCGCACAACTTAGCTGAGGCCATCGAGCATCATGGTGGTGCCGAATGGTCGGACTATGGCCGGCGGTTGGGGGCCCTCAGCACGGAGCAACTCTCCGGGTTTCTGACGGGATCGATCGATCTGGTGTACCGCCACGAGGGGCGCTGGGGCCTGGTCGATTACAAGTCCAATCATCTCGGTGATTACCGCCAAAACTACAGTACCGACTCCATGGCTCGAGTGATGGCCGAGCATCACTATTCACTGCAGGGGCTGATCTATTCGGTTGCCGTGTTGCGGATGATTCGGCGCAAAGAGCCGGAAGTGGACCCCTTGGAGGTTTTTGATGGGGCTCGATTCTTCTTTCTGCGGGGGGCCGATGAGCCCGGGTATGGTGTGTATCAACTCCCCATAAACAAAGAGCTCCTCCTTGCCCTCGATCAATGTTTCGCTCCGGGGGCCCAGAGATGAGACCAAGAGGGGATCATGGCTTTGATCGCCTGCTTCTTGCGGGGATTGAAGGGGGTCATCCGCTGCCCGGGGAATTGGCTGGATCGGTCCGATCGCTTGCGGGCGCATTGAGGGATGGGGAGGTCAGCATTCCCCTTCCAAGCCTCGAGGGGGTTCCATTGGCCGAGGATCCACGCTTGGCTTGGAACCCGCCGATCACTCAAGGCATCGAACGGCCCCTGGTGGTTCATTCCGGTCGTCTCTACCTCGGTCGTTACTTTGAAGACATGCGTCGCTTGGCCTTGGCGATCAAAAGACGCCGGGCCACCGAGCCGGAAGCCCAGTGGCAGCCGCCGGATGGGGTTTTCGATGGTCTTTCACCGGGGCAGGCAGAAGCACTGAACTTGGCCTGTCGCCATGCCATCACTTTTGTGACCGGTGGGCCGGGAACCGGAAAGACCCACGTGATCCAAAGCTTGGTCGACTCGATGGCACCGGGGCACCAGGCACTGCTTTTGGCACCCACGGGCAAGGCGGCCGGACGACTCCCGGTTTCGGAGCGGGTTCAAGTTCGCACCATCCATAAAGCATTAGGGCTCTATCCGGGCGGGCGGCATGGACCGAAGTTTCACCCCGACCGGCCCTTCGATGCCGAACTTGTGGTCGTCGATGAGGTGAGCATGGTCGGCTTAACGCTGCTGCGCCAGCTAGTCGAAGCCGTTGGGCCGAAGGCTCGTCTGGTGCTCGTGGGGGACAAGGATCAATTGCAGAGTGTGGCTGCGGGTTCAGTCCTCGGCCCCCTACTCCAACGGGCCGCTTCGACATCGGCCGATGCCCCGAAGGTGGTGCCGGTGGCCAGGCTCCAGACCTCCTTTCGCTTCGGCGGGGCTCTGGCAGCCCTGGCTGCTGCCGCTGCCGATGGGGACGAAGCTGCCTTCTTCTCCCTGCTTGAGTCCGGCGAGCCAGGGGTCAAATGGGTCGATTATGCCGATCCAAGCGCCCTGCGTTCGAGCCTACGCTTGGGACAGGGGCAAGTGCTTTGCGCTCATCGCCACGGCCCCATCGGTAGCGAGCAACTCAATGGCTTGATCGCTGCGCAGGCGGACCATGGAGACCGGCCGATCATCATTCGTCGCAATGATGAGGAACTGGGTCTTTTTAACGGTGATATCGGTGTCTTGTCCGGTGAGGAGGCTTCGTTTTCTGGGCGCACTCTTCCCCGGTCTGTCCTGCCTTTTTACGAGTCGGCCTTCGCCCTCACGATTCATCAAAGCCAAGGCAGCGAGTTCGATTTCATTCGCGTGGTGCTGCCGTCCGTCGACAGCCCATTACTGAGTCGGGAACTCCTCTATACGGCCATGACTCGGGCTCGGGAGGGGCTGACTCTCTATGGGTCTCGAGAAAGTCTGAAGACGTGTTTGCACCGGCCGAGTAGTTCGGCTCCCGGCCTGCTCGATTTGCTCGACGAGCTAGACGGTTTTTGAAACCCGAGTAGGCAGCGGTGAGTCAGGAAAGCACTCTATTTATGGGACTTTTTTCGTTGGGTCGGTGTTATTGAAAATGAGAATCATAACCATCTAGGTTATTGAAAATACTCATAATTACCTTGACCCGAAAGCTCTGCGGGGCTAGGTGTTCAATAGAGCAGGAGACGACCATGGATCGAGCAAACCCCAAGGTGATCGAGTTGTTGAACGAGGTTCTCACCGCGGAGTTGACTGCGATTAACCAGTACTTCATTCACGCCAAGATGCTGGACAACTGGGGCTACAAACGTTTGGCCGGCAAAGTCCGCCACGAGTCCATCGACGAGATGAAGCATGCGGACGAGCTGATCGAGCGCATCCTGTACTTGGGTGGGATTCCCAATATGCAGCGGCTCTGGAAGATCAATGTGGGTGAGACGGTGCCTGAGCAGTTTGCCTGCGATAAAGCGCTTGAGGTTGCCGCTATCCCCCGACTGAATGCCGGGATCGAGTGTTGTCGTGAGGTTGGTGACAACGGTACCAGAGTCCTTCTAGAGTCGATTCTGATTTCGGAAGAAGAGCATCTGGACTGGCTAGAGGCGCAGCTTGAGATGATCGAGGCCTTGGGGCTTGGCAATTACCTCGCCCAGCAGATGCACGAGTAATCCGCGTTTTCACCGACTGGCGCCCCTTTCTTTTGCGCGCTAGATTCTCCCCATGAGAACGACCTCCTTCTTCATCCTGTTGTTGGGCTTCACCGCGTGTAGCCCAACGGTACCAGCCCCACCGCTGCAGCTCGATGGGGCTGTAGTTTTCGTTGACGATGCTGGGGTACCGGAAGATGGTGGATCGGCCGAAACCGATACGGGCTTCGTCGTTCGGGACGCTGGAAGTGTTCCTCGCGACGGGGGGCAGTCCCCGGCCGACACGGGTGGGGAAAGCGCCCAAGACAGCGGCTCCCCTCAAGACAGCGGTCTCGTGATCGTCCGCCCCGATGGCGGGGCGCCGGTCTTGGATGCTTCGCCTGCATCCCCCGATGGGGGTGACCAGGTGGCCGATGGGGGACAACCGGAGCCCGAAGACGATCACGGCGACCGTTTAGAGGACGGCACGGAGTTGGGCGACCGGCGGGAAGCCGATGGGGTGATCGACCGGCGTGGAGATGTGGATTACTTTATCTTCGTCACCGCTGAAGCAGGTCGCTACCAAATCTTTACGACGGGCAATTCGGACACCATGTGCGCCCTCTTCACCATTGAAGGGCAACTGTTGGATGAGAACGATGACGCTGGCGAGGGCTTTAACTGCCGAATCGAAGCAAATCTCGAGGCCAATCAAAGATATGGGGTTCGGGTGAGCCTTTGGGCTGGGGGAAGAAACCAGCCTCGGCCCTATCGGCTTCACATCGTTGGTCCTCCCCCGCCGCCGGCCGTGTGTGGCGATGGCGAGGTTGAAGGGGCAGAGGAATGCGACGACGGCAATGAGGATGCGACGGATGCCTGTCTCGACTGCCGCCGGGCCCGGTGTGGCGACGGCGTCATGCGCCTCGATCTGCAGCCGGGGCAGCCGGGCCATGAGTTCTGTGATGATGGCAATGATGATGCCGGGGATGCCTGTACATCGGAATGTGCGATTCCCCGTTGCGGCGATGGTCACGTTTGGCGCGGTGTCGAGGAATGTGATGATGGCAACGAGATCGATGACGACGGCTGTCGACTCACCTGTCGAGTGGCCCGTTGTGGCGACGGCGTCGTCTTCGCTGGTGTCGAAGAGTGCGATGATGGCAACCAGATTGGCGGTGATGGCTGTGGTGTCCGCTGTGATGCTGAGACGGTGCCGGCCGATTGCGAAGCGGTGCAGGGGAGAAACCGGGCCACGATCTATTGCCGAACCCCCCGTCGGACCTGGCCCGGCGCAGAAGCATTCTGTGTCGAGTGGGGGGGGCACTTGATCACCGTCGACAACGACGCGGACCAGCGTCGCTTGGCAGCCTATGTTTGGCGTGGCGATGACGTCTGGATTGGCCTGAACGACCGGGAGGAAGAGGGTGAGTTCGTCTGGGCTGGTCGCAACAGTGGTTTCCGGAATTGGTCCAACAACGAGCCGAACAATTCGGGGAACCGGGAAGACTGTGCCCATCTTTGGCGCCAGGCCTGGGGGGCTTGGAATGATGCCAACTGTGAAGCGAGTTTTGCCTTCTTCTGCGAACGTTAGCGCAAGGGCCCTAGTCCACGGGCTTGAGTGTCATATCGCTTTGGGCCCGCATCACACAGGCGAGACGTAAACCCTGGCGGTCGGGCCAGACCACATCCAGAGTTTCTCGTTCGCCCTCATCCGGCGACTCCAAGGGCCCAGAGCTTTCGAGGACTTCAACGGCACAGGTACCGCACAGGCCACTGCGACAGCCAAAGGCCACTGGGCTCCCTGGGTGATCGAGCACCAGGTTGAGCCAAGTGCCCAGCTCGGCATCAAGGGGTTCGTAGCCATCGCAGGCAAAGGAGATGGTCACAGTCTTCATGGAGATCTCCCACCGCTGACACGTTCCCGCTGCCCCAGGTCTCGGCGGGTGTCGATGTCTTTAAAGCCAGCCTCGTCGAGCAACGCCCGGACCGCCGCACCCTGTTCGTGACCATGCTCCATGAGAAGCCAGGTTCCGGTGGTGCAGCGAGCTAGACTCTCCTGGGCGATTCGCCGCAGCACGTCGAGCCCTTCTCCAGTGGCAAAGAGGGCCAGCTCGGGCTCGTACTGGCGCACCTCCGGATCCAATTGGCTGGCTTCGGATTCGGCCACGTACGGAGGGTTGGCAACGATGAGGTCAAAGGGTCCATCGAGTCCGGCGAACAGATCGCCTTGCTCAAGGTGCACGCGGGCCATAAAGCCGAGCGCGTCGAGATTCTCTCGGGCCAGTGCGAGCGCGCTTGGCGAGAGTTCAGTGGCTGCCAACTGCCAGTTCGGCCGTTCGCTTGCGAGGGCTGCGATGATACAGCCGCTGCCGGTGCAAAGATCAATGACTCGTGCCTCGTCCGGAGTCTCGATCTCGAGGGCCCACTCCACCAGAGTCTCCGTATCCGCTCTGGGGGTGAGGACTTGGTCGCTGACCTTGAACTCCAGCGTCCAGAAGCCCTTCTTTTCGAGGATCTGGGCCAGGGGTTGCCGGCGGCCGCGGGCTGCCAGCAAGGGGCGGAATCGGGCCAACTCCGTCTCTTGAAGAGGCCGGTCTGTTTCCAGGTAGAGTTGCAATCGTTCCATGCCGAGGGCCGCGGCCAGCAGGCTGCCCGCATCGACCCGGGGCTGGTCGACACCGCGCCGGGCGAGCCAGGCCTCGCTGCTTTTGAGCACGCTGCCTATGGTTTCAGCCGTCACGAGAGGACCTTGCCCGGATTGAAGAGGTTTTTGGGGTCGAGCGCCTTCTTGATGCGCCATTCCATGGCCATGCGCTCTGTCCCTAATTCCAAAGGCAGGACGTGGCGCTTCGCCAGGCCAACGCCATGCTCCCCGGTGATGGTGCCACCCATGTCCAAGGCTAACTCAAAGACAGCAAGGCTCAGTGCATCGACCGTTTCCCGTTGATCCTCGTGGTCCCAAAGGAGGTTCACATGCAGGTTGCCATCGCCGGCGTGACCGTAGGTGGCCGCGGTGATCCCCCGTTGGTTCGCCAAGCGACGAATGGTGAGGATTGCGTCGGCAATCCGGCCTCGGGGCACCGCGATGTCTTCACTCAATTTGTACTTGGCTTGGGCCCGCAGCGCCCGGCTCAGCTGTCGCCGGGGCCCCCAGATCCGTTCTCGCTCCGCGGGCGAACTGGCCACCAGCGTGTCGAAGGCGCCGGCGACCGTGGCAAAGCGTTCAAGAGCGGCCATGGCGAGATCCTCGTCGCCATCGGCCTCAAGGATCAAAGCTGCGCCTGCCGTCGGGGGTAGCGGGCTCGCATCCGAGGCTCGCAAGCAATCGCATGAGCACTCATCGAGGAGCTCCAGAGTCCGAGGGAGTTCGCCGGTGCCAAAGATCGCCTGGATGCCCTCCGCAGCCGCAGCCGTGGACTCAAAGAGCAGCAGCGCCGTGGCGACGAAGGGCGGGCGGGGGATCAGGCGCATTCGGACGTCTGTGATGAAGCCGTGCAAGCCTTCGCTGCCAAGCAGCAGTCCGTGGAGATTGCTGCCGGCCACGCATTTAAGGGGCCGGCCGCCCAGTTCGACGAGTTCGCCCGTGGGTAGAACGCAACTGAGCCCCAGTAGATAGTGACCCGTGAGGCCATATTTGACCGCCCGAGGGCCACCGGCATTCGTGGCGACGTTACCCCCAATCGTGCTGTATTCGAGACTGTTGGGATCCGGTGGGTAGAAGAGGCCAAAGGGTTGGGCTGCTTGGTCGAGTTCACCAGCGACACAGCCAGCCCCCACATCCACAAAGAGATGATCCTGGGCGATCTGGGGGGGGCTGTTGAGGCCTTCGCTAGAAAGGACGACCTCGCCGGTGCTTGCGATGCAGCCGCCGGCTTTGCCACTGCCCGCCCCACGGGGAACCATCGGAACCCCTTGTTCGTAGAGAAAGCGAATCGCCGCTGCTGCTCGTTCCCGGTGGTCGGGTCGAATGACCAGCCTGGGCGTGCCTGCCGCAAGGCCGCTCTCATCGCCACCGTGGTCTTGGCGTTGTGCCATTGCATCGAAAACTGCCGCCTCCCCAAGGAGTCGCTGCAGGTCCTTTGCTAAGGGATCGCTCATGGGAGACCAGAGGCGCCGTCTTTGAGGACGCGGGCTGTAACTTCTGCCCGAATCTGACCCTGATCGATTCGCGGCTCGCCCAAACGAAGGGGGTAAATCCTCCCTGAGCCGCCGCTTTGTTTCGCCAACTGGCTCAGGCCGGCTTCGAGCAGGGATCGGGCACTAATCAGCGCACCACCTCGCCAGGGCAAGGATGCTGTGACCAAGGCCGCCGCACCACCGACCTCCTCCCGCTCGGCGGCAGAGACGACCGTTTTGATGCCGTTGAAGCCGAGGCCTGGTTTCGGTTTGGAGGGGGCGATCTCTGCCGCCGGCAATGGCTTGAGGAGAACACGGCCATCGCCGGTAACGGCGAAGGTATATCCAGCCTTGGTTTGGGCCAGTAGTTCGCGCAACTGCTTCTCGGCTTCGGCTTGTTTGGGATGCCAGGCGCGAACCACGAGATGTAGGGGTTTCGCAGCGGCCATCGGCTGCGACGTCTGAGGGCCCGAGACCGGGGTCTCTATCGGCGTGACACCTTTCTTTAAACCTGGCGCCTTTTTTGTATCCCGTTTGACGGTCTTATCGCCTTGGCAGGAGCACCCACCGAGACAGAGTAGGCCGACCAGGGCCAGACCTTTTGACATGGGTAGAACCCTTTACTTGTCGCCCGGAGGCTCGGGTGCTGGTGCCGGTGCCGGTGCCGGTGCGGGCTCAGGCGCTGGTGCCGGTGCGGGCGCTGGTGCTGGTGCCGGTGCGGGTTCGGGTGCCGGTGCTGGTGCTGGTGCTGGTGCTGGTGCTGGCTTTGCGGCTGGAACCTGCTTGGCCGGTGCCGCCTTGGGGGCCACTTGCTTGAAGCGCTCAAAGCGACTTGAGCGACTGCTCTTCGCCCGGCTCTTTCGAACGACCGGAAATTGCCACCAGAGACTCGCCTGAGGCAGGAACTTGTAGAACTGATTGCTGTCACTGCCTGCACAATTGCTGCCGGTCGGTGCATTGTAGCTGAGGTCTACCCAGCAGGGGTTGTAGAGCAAGGCCAGTCCGATGCGAGTGGTTCGGCCGATCCCGCGCAGGTACTCTAGTTTCCCTGCGTAGATGGCCGTGGAGACCACCTCATTCCCCTCGACGGTACTACCGCCTATGGCGGGCTGGATATGGGCGCTGAACGCCAGCGCCGAATATTGGTCGACAACATACAGCCAGTCGATGTCGAAGAAGGGCTGATTGATCCCGAAGGTGCTCAAGTCCTGGGCTTGGGCCCGAGAGTAATCCTTTAAGCCCTCGAGGACGGTTCGATATCCGGGTGCGATGGTGATGAACCGACCTTTGCCGTAGCGAAGGGAGACCGGCAGGCTCGCGCCAACGATGGTTTTGTCGCCGGTGGGAAAGCCAAATTCCGAGGTATCCGGGATGATGTAGGTGAACTCCGGGCGGAAACTGACGATGACGTTCGAACTCTTCGTGAGCAGCAGTTTGGCCCGAAGGTTGGGTAGAGGCGTGTCACCAATGCCGAAGGCCGGTGCGATGTTGAGCAGGATGGAACTCTCAAAGCTGATGCTATCGGTCAGTCCGAAGGCGGTGTTTCGGTGGAGCACCTGCGGGCCATTGCCGAGCACGACGGGAAAGATGATCTCGTCCTTCGGTAGGGTGTTCGCAGAGTTGTAGAAGAAGGGTTCATCCTCGCTAAAGACAGCGGGCGTGACAGCGAGCGCAAAGCTTGCGGCGAAAAGACTGGCGATAGGCATATGTGGCTCCCCGCTTTCAGCTTTAAGCTAAAAGGGGGCCCGCCGACAAACGGTCTCCGTGCCAAAAACGAAGAAAAGAGCCGATCGGCTCTTTTCGACGAAGCGGTTCGCTCTGAACTGCTTAGCGCTTGCTGAACTGGTAGCGCTTACGGGCACCGGGCTGGCCGTACTTCTTACGCTCCACCATCCGGCTGTCCCGAGTGAGCAGGCCAGCGGACTTCAACGAGCTGCGATACGTCTCCGTATCGAGGCTGTTCAGGGCCCGGGCGATGCCATGGCGCAAGGCACCGGCTTGGCCCGACTTGCCGCCACCATCACAGCGGGCAGCGATGTCGAATTGACCAACGGTTTCAGTCAGTTCAAGAGGCTGCATCGCGATCATGACGCTCACGTCCCGATCGAAGTAGCTGTCAATGGCTTGCCCGTTGACGGTGATCTGTCCCTTGCCTTTCGACAGGATGACTCGAGCCGTGGCGTTCTTACGCCGCCCCACAGCGGTAACTTTACTCATGATCAAATCTCCAGCGCCTGAGGCTGCTGGGCCTCATGGTTGTGTTCGCTGCCAGCGAAGACATGCAGCTTGCGAAGTTGCGCTCGCCCGAGACGAGTCTTGGGGAGCATCCCCTTCACGGCGTTCGTGATGAGAAAGGCCGGATCTTCCGCCCGCTTTTCTGCCACCGTGCGGCTGCGCAGGTGACCCACGTAGCCCGTATGCCAGTGATAGGTCTTGTCGGTCTCTTTGTTGCCCGTCACAGCGACCTTCTCAGCATTGATCACGATCACGTGATCACCGCAGTCGACATGGGGGCTGAAACTGGGCTTGTTTTTGCCCCGCAATACGGTGGCAATCTGGGTTGCAGCACGGCCGAGTACCTTGTTTTCAAGGTCGACGACCCACCAGTTGGTCTCAACCTGCTCGGCGTTCAAGCTCACGGTCTTCATGGCGCTTCCTCTCCCCCTCTGGGGGGCGTCCTGTTTGCAAAGGGGCGCAGCAGCGTCAAGGAAAACCGCCCGCTGTCTGCCTTTTGAGCGGCCACCTGGCCGGCCTTAATCCCAGGGGCAACCCGGCCAGCGAGCATCGCTCGGTACGCCGCTGAGGGCCTCCTCGCCAGGAAAATAAACCCGCTGAAGCGTGAGGCCCTGGGCCGGCGCTGTTCGCCCGGCAGCCTGCCGATCTTTGGCTTCGAGGATGCCCGGAATGCTAGCAGCCTCCCGCTTGCCCAGGCCAACTTCGACCAGGGTACCGACCATGATCCGGACCTGATGCTGGCAAAAGGCGTTTCCCGTCACAGTGAAGCTCGCCAATGCGCATCGCTCATCGGGGTGAGCCAGAATAGCCGCAGTCTCTTCCGGGCGAAAATCCAGTTGCCAAATACAGCGCCGGGCGTGCCGAGCCTGGCAGTGAGCGGACCGAAAGCTGTCATAATCTTGCTCGCCCCGGAGGTGAGCCGCCGCCGCTTCGATCGCTGTCTGGGACAGGGCGCCCCGACCTTGAATCCACCACACTCGGTCATGAAGCACCGGGGGGAGGTAGGGACCTCGCCAGACCTGGTAACGGTAACTTTTCGCAAAGCTGCCAGACTTGGGATCCCAATCCGGACCAACCTCCCGGCATTGGAGAACGGCAATCCCCTCGCAGAGGCGCGCGTTGAGGGCCTTGGCCAGGGTGTCAGCGCTGTGTTCACACGGGCCGGCCAGGAGGACCCGTTGGTCACGGGCATGAACGCCCGCATCGGTCCGCCCCGCGGCCCGACAGCGAAAGGGCCCCTGAAAGAGGGGGGCAGCGGCCTTCCGGAGGCTCCCCTCGACGGTCGGTTGACCCTCCTGAAACTGCCAGCCTCTGAAGCCGGGCCCATGATAGGCGAGCACCAGAGCGAAATGAACATTGCGCCGATCCACGGCTCTCCCTAAGCTGCGGGCACTTCAATAGACCTCACGGGAGGTTCTCGCCAGATGCGATTCCTCGTCTTTAGTGCTCTTTTTTGCGGTTGCGGTGGCAGCCTTGGCACCGGTGATTACGCGACTCCGATCGCTGATCCGGGCTTTGACCGTGTGGTTCCCGTGGGCGAGGCAACCACCATCGATGGGATCCGATCTTGCGACCCCGAGGGTGGCAGCCTGACGTTTAAGTGGTCCTTGCTGTCGAAACCGGAGGGCTCCGAGACCACGGTGACCGAAGGGGGCGTTCAGTTGGTGATGACACCGGACACGGCGGGAGATTACCTGCTCGAGTTGGTGGTCAGCAACGGTGAACGGTCCAGTCACCCCGCCTACGCTCTGGTGAGCGCGACGACGCAGAGTAACTCTTGGACCACGGGGGGCGGACCCGGGACAACCGATCGTTGCGGTAACGCTTTTTAGCCCATGAACGATGGACTCCGAGTCGCTGTCGTCGGAGCCACGGGAGCGGTTGGGCGGGAGATGCTGCAGGTCCTTTCGGATCGCAATTTCCCGATTGGCCGTATCGAGGCTTTCGCCAGTCCCGATAGCGTGGGCAAGATGCTGGACTTTAGGGACCAGACCCTACGTGTTCAGTCCCTGGAGTCCCTAAGCGATCCCGGGCAATTTGATGTGGCCCTTTTTTCCTGCGGGTCGGAACGCAGCCTCACTTGGGCGCCTCGCTTCGCCCGGTCCGGCTGCATCGTGATCGACAACTCCAGCGCTTGGCGGGGCCACGAACAGGTCCCCCTTGTGGTTCCCGAGGTGAACGGTGACGCACTAGAACAAGCGTCTCTTGGGGTTGTTGCCGTGCCGAACTGTTCGACCATCGGCCTGGTCCAGGCACTGGCACCGCTCCATGCCCACCGGCCTCTGCGCCGGGTCGTCGTGACCACATTTCAGAGCGTCAGCGGTTCCGGGCGAAAGGGCATCGAGGAGCTCGACCGGCAAACCCGCCAACTGTTCAATGCGCAGGGGGTGGAGTCCGACGTCTTTCATAAGCGTATCGCGTTCAATATCTTGCCGCTCATCGGTGAACCCGAAGACGATGGTTTCACTGCTGAAGAGCGCAAACTGATGACGGAGACCCTCAAGATTCTCGGTGACGATGAGATCCGCGTGGTCGCGACCGCGACGCGAGTCCCCGTGTTTGTTGGACATGGGCTCAGTGTGGTGGTGGAGCCCTCGGAGCCCATCGGTGTCGAGGAGGCCCAGGAGCTGATCGCTGCCCACCCAGGGGTCTTACTGACAGACGTTGAGGCACCGATGAACGCGCCGACGCCCGAGGATATCGCCGGTGAAGACTTTACCTTGGTGGGCCGCCTGCGGCGGGATCCCAGCACGGCCACGGGACTGGCGCTCTGGGTTGTCTCCGACAACCTTCGCAAGGGCGCCGCATTGAATGCGGTGCAGATCGCGGAAGCCATGATTCAGCGCGGTCTTCTTGCGCCTCGGCGCGAGGGCCGGCAAGAATCCCCATGAAGGAGGACGAGGTGACTGCTGAAACGGACGAGTTGCGTAACCATCGCCGGGCAGCGATCCCCCTCCTGATCCAGTATCGATTTTCGCCCTTCGAAAACTATCGGACCGACTATTCTGCCGATATTTCCGCTGGCGGCCTCTTCCTAAGTTCAGACGATGCGCCGGCTAATGTGGCGACCATTCTGCTGCGCTTCCTGCCCCGGGACGGGAGCCGAGTGATTCATGCTCAAGGAGAGATCGTTCGGCGAAGTGAAGAGGGCTTAGCCGTTCGGTTTATCCACATCGACGAGCAAGACCAGTCCTACGTGGACGCTCTCGTTTCCCACGAGTTGGATTAGCCATCCTTCGAGTCCCACGCGGTCACTTCCCCCTTCATTTTTCGCTCCTGATCTGTCTGTGCGGCTGCCCTGGCGCCGAGCCGGTTGCAGATGCCGGCTCCCCGGATGGCGGCCTCGCTCCTGTGGATGGTGGGGTGCAGGTGGATGGGGGGGCCGGGCCCTGTTCCATCGACAGCGACTGCGTCGAGGGCATCTGCGAGGCAGCCCGCTGCGTCGAAGCCCAGTGCAGCGATCACGGAGCTTGTGACGGGGATGAGCGGTGTTTTGAGGGGCGGTGCGTCGATCGGGTGACAGCGATTTGGGGCTTTCGTTTGGAGCGTCGTTATCCCGATGGGCTCGCAGACCACCGTAGCGAGGCCTTGGGGATGTCCATGGGCTATGGTTTTGGTGGTGCTCTGGTGGATGCGGATGGCGATGGCGACTTAGATGTTTATCTGACCAGCCGAATTCCCACGGCAGCCGGGGTCAGCCCACCTTGTCTTTATGAGAACCACAGCAGTCCTGGGAGCCTCTCGTTTCGCCCCCGGGCCGGCGCCTGTCAGGCCCTCGAACCGGAGGCGAGTATCCCCCTTTCTGCCCTGGCCTTCGATCTGCGTCAGGATGGCAGCCATGAGTTGATGGTGTTGGGCACCGGCTTGAGTCTCTCCTTGCAGGATGGGGAGCGGGTCCACCGACTCCACGACCTGCTCGCGCCGGACGATCCACGCCGAGCGTGCACTCCCGGTGCCGCATTGGCGACAGACCTGGACTTTGATGGCCTCCTCGATCTCGCCGTGGGCTGTCAGGCGAACCTGAGTATCGGTTCCCCGACAAGTCCGGCCATGAAGAACCTGTTCTTTCGCCAGACGGCCGATGGTTTTGCTTTGATGGGCGACTTTGCTCAGGAGCCGATGGCCGACGGCGGCAGTACATTAGGGCTCGCAGAACGGGATTTGAACGATGACGGTTTGCCGGATCTGCTTGTGATTAACGACACCGGGACATTGCATGGCTCCCGAAACCAAAACCTGCCGGGCTACGTCCTCTATCGCTGCGATCCGCGGCAAGACTGTCTCTATACCCGTACGTATTTCGCCGCAGGTGATGATGCCTGGGGCTCCCTGATGGGGGTGGGGAGCTTGCAGCTTGAGGGCCGCGGCGAGCACTTGGTGATGACCGATCAGGGCTCGAAGCGCCTCATCGATATGTCCCAGTCCCCGCCGGTGGATCGGGCCTCAGACTATGGCATCGCTCTGCCCCGTTCCGGAGCCCATATTCTTTACTCCTGGGGGGTCGTTGTCGACGACTTCGATCGAGATGGCCTCGATGATGTGCTCATCTCCCAAGGGGCGGTTCCTGAGGCAGTGGCCGGTTCGTGGACCGCTCATTACGATGCCTTGATGTTACAACGCCGAGCGAGCGACTTTGTGGTGTTGAGCGAAGAGATCGGCCTTTCTGCCCATGATGGCCTCGACGCGGCCGACCAAGACAGCGTTTACGCCCCGAGGGCCATGTTGAAGGCGGATCTCGATCGCGATGGCTACCTCGATCTTGTGCAGCTCGCCCTCGGAGGGGTGCCCCGGATCTACGCAGAAGTGCCCCTGGCCGATGGCCGCCCGCCCCGGTGTACGTTGATTCCAAAGCCCCGTGTGATTCCAGCCTTTGGCGCTGGGGTCGGCCTCGCCGAAGGGGAGAGCGAGACCTTCCACTACCGGGAGATTCAAGGACAACTCCGGGCTGGGATGAGTCCATGGCTGATCTCCGCCTTTGGGCAGGGGCGTATTCGCTTTCCCAGCGGTTTTGTCGTGCCCTTCGACTGCGAGGGAGGCGTTGGGCCCGTGGTGGTCGAAGAGCCCGATTGGCTTGGTATCGAACGCTCGGCTGATGGACTCCTCATTACGGCTAGGGAGCAGACCGGCCCCCTGGAGGTCTTGTTCGAAGGGGAAGATACCCTGCGAAGCGTAGCCCAGGAGGGGCCGGGCCGATGGCGTCTCGCCGAAGACCCTGGCCTCAGGCGAGTGATGCTGCGCTGGTCGGAGCGATGGTTGCCACGCTGGTTTGACTGAGGCTGGACGGAGTCCCCTCCGGGCTGGCACAATACCCTACGAGTATCTCAAAAACGGGTCCGGTTTGAACGGTCGTCTTGCATCCCTCTGTGTCCTTGCGCTTGCCATCGGCTGTGGCGGCGACCCACCGGTGTTCGAGCGCTGCGGTGATGGGATCCTGCAAAAGGGCGAAGCCTGCGATGATGGCAATTCGGACAACACCGACGCCTGTACCACCAGCTGCCTAGGCCCGGTGTGTGGTGATGGCTATCAGCAGGTGGGCGAGCAGTGTGATGACGGTAATGAACTGGACACCGACAGCTGCACGAACGTCTGCCAGCGACCCCGCTGTGGTGATGGCATCGTTGGCTTTGGTGAGATCTGCGACGATGGCAACTCGTTGGACGACGACGAGTGCACGACGAACTGTGTCCTGCCCCGTTGCGGTGATGGTGTGATTCAGGCCGGCGAAGAGTGTGATGACGGTAATGCCAATGACGACGACGAGTGCACCGTGGTGTGTCGGCGCCCCCACTGTGGCGATGGGCTTCGCCAAGACGATGAGGAATGCGACGACGGCAATGCGGTCGATGACGACCACTGTACGTCAGCCTGTCGTTTCCCCCGCTGCGGCGACGGGATCCGGCAGCAGTCGGAGGCCTGTGATGATGGCAACCGCCTGGAGACCGATGAATGTCTCAATAACTGCACCCTGCGGGATTGTGGCGACGGTATCGTCCAGGAGGCGCATGAAGACTGCGATGACGGCAATCAAATCAACCACGATGATTGCACGACGCATTGCGAGCGACCTCGCTGTGGTGACGGATTTTTGCAGCTCGGTGAGGAATGTGATGACGGCAACGAACGGGACAACGACGTGTGTACCAACTCCTGTGAACTCCCCCGCTGTGGTGATGGGATCCGCCAGCCCTGGGAGCCCTGCGACGATGGTAACCGGGAGGATGGCGATGCCTGCACGAACCTTTGTCAGCCGCCTCGCTGCGGCGATGGCGTCGTCCAGGGAGCCGAAGGCTGTGATGATGGCAATCAGATCCACGATGATGCTTGTCGCAACGACTGCCAGCGCCCTTCATGCGGCGACAGTGTGCTCCAGACCGGCGAGGAGTGTGACGATGGTAACCGAGATGAGGGCGATGCTTGCCGCAACAATTGTCGCCAGGCCCGTTGCGGCGATGGATTTGTTTGGCGGGGGCGTGAGCATTGTGATGACGGCAATCGGATCGACAACGATGATTGTCGCAACAACTGTGAGCCGAGCCGTTGCGGCGATGGGGTTGTCAATGAACGCTTCGAAGAGTGTGACGACGGCAACGTGAACAACGATGATGACTGCCTGAACGACTGCCGAATCTCCCGCTGTGGCGATGGCTTTCTTCAAGGGGCAGAACAGTGCGACGACGGCGATGCTGACGATGGCGATGCGTGCTTGAACAACTGTCGGCTTGCTGCCTGTGGCGACGGCATCATCCGACGGGGTTTTGAGGGCTGCGATGATGGCAACGCCATCGACGATGACGGCTGTGTACCGAACTGCATCCCTGCCCGCTGTGGCGATGGCTTTCAACGAACCGATGTCGGGCCTGCGCAGCCAGAGTTCGAGGCCTGCGATGATGGCAATAACGTGGATGGCGACGGTTGCAGTCAGCACTGCCAGATCGAATCCTGCGGCGATGGTTTGATCCAGTTGGGCGAGGCCTGCGACGACGGTAACCTCGTGGCTGATGACGCCTGTCGCAACAACTGCCAGGAGGCAGCGTGTGGTGATGGTATCATCTGGCGAGGGCACGAAGAGTGCGACGATGGTGATGACGACCAGGGCGATGACTGCCTCGGCGATTGCCGCCTGGCTCGCTGTGGTGATGGTGTCATTCGGGTTGGCTTCGAAGCCTGCGACGATGGCAATCTGGACAACACTGACGAGTGTACGGGGGACTGCAACCCGGCCCGCTGTGGCGATGGCTTCGTTCGAGCCGGTGTGGAAGCCTGCGACGACGGCAACGAGCGATCCGGGGATGGCTGCACAAATGCCTGCCAGCCGGCTCGTTGCGGCGACGGCATCTTGCACGAGGGTGTCGAGCAATGTGACGACGGTGATGATGACGACGGTGATGGTTGCGACCGGTCCTGTCGTGAAGGCGAGGTTGGTGAGGAGCTGCTCGGGGACCCAGGCCTCTTCAAATATCTCATCGGTGCTTGGGGGCAAGGGGGGCCAGAGCTGAGTTTCCGTTTGGATTCTCACGGCCTTGCAGGGGGTGACCGCAGTGAACTCATCGCCATTCGGGACAGTGCAGCGACTTGGTCCGAACCCGGCTGCAGTGCGCTGGTGATCGACGAGGAAGAAGGCGGTGTGCAGGCCGACCCTCGGGGCGGGTTCGACCGTTTGAACCAAGTTTGGTTTGAGGGGCGCGCTGCCCGCTGGACCTATGGTTCCGGGACGCTTGGCGTGACGCTAACGACCTTTATGGGCAATGGCTGCCGGGTGGGGCGTGCCCGGCCGAGAAACGACTGCACGATCGTCGATGCCGACATTCTCTTTAACGCCGTCCACCACGGCGATCGCTGGACGACATCAGACCCCCCAGCCCCCAACGGCTTCGACTTGGAGTCCGTCAGCCTTCATGAGTTTGGCCACTTTTTGGGTCTGGATCATCCCTGTGAGCGCTGCTCGGTGGATGCGATCATGAGCCCGTCGATCGGGCTTGGCGACAAGAGACGGACGCTCTTTGCTGGTGACCACGCCGCCGTCTGCGCCATGTTCCCCGCGGACTGATCGCCTTAGGGCTCGAACCAGTGTCCTACTTCCTGGTCGTGGGGCATGGCGAGCCGCGGCGCACGGAAATACTTGAAGGGGGTGTAGAAGCCCAGGTTGCTCACTCGGCTGGTGTAGATGCAGGCGTAGCGCTCCACTTGTTGGGCGAGGAGGCTTTCATCGTTGCCGGCCCGCATCATATGTCCCCAACTTGGATGGGTCCTTTGCAGGTTCGACAGGATCTCCCCGAGTTCGCTGTCTAAGCCCTCCACCTCCAGTCGGATCTGCTCCCGGCGAGCACGGGTTTCGTCGGTGGCCCGATCCCGGAGTCCCAGCAGGCGTAGATCATTACTCTCATTTTCGAGCAGTTCTTTGGCCCGCATCAGTTCGTTGATTCGACCTTGTTGGCCCCGGTCATCAGCCAGGGCTTCCAACTCCTTTTCCAACTCCCGCAACACCACACAGGTTCGCCACTTGAAGCGGCTTTTCGAGACGATGACATCGCCATAAACATGGTCGCCGACGTAGAGGATGTCGTCGCCGGAGAGGCCCAGGTGGGCTTCGACTTTCTCGGCATCGCCCCCCAGATAGACCTTGCCGGTCTCGAGGCTGCCTTGAACTGGGCGCAGCAGCTCACCACAGATCTCAAACATCCGCTTGCTGCCCTGGAAGAAGCCCGGCTTGCGGCTCTCGACGATGATGAGATCGAAGAGGGCTTCCCAGGGCATGTCTTCGGGCAGGTATGGGCCGTAGGCGTGGTCCATCACCGGTTTGACAAAACCCCACTCTGAATTCGTGATCAGGAGCAACTTTTTGCCCGCTCGCTTTTGATCCAAGAGGGTCTGTGCAGCCATTGGGTCCGCTTGGATATAGCGCTCCGGTTGGGCGATGACATCTCGTTTCAAAGCCCCTTCGATGTGGGCTTGATCCAGGCTTTCTCGGGTCGTCTCCCACAGCTTGGCGTAGCTATGGCAACCGGGCAGCCCTTCTTGGTCGTAGATGTCCACCAGTTGGGCGAAGATACAGCCCTCCGAGAGACTAAAGAGCGTGTCCAAATACACCATATCCTGATCGCCGGAGTCGATGACAGGGCGGTCGTATTGGGCTCGGAGCGGTTGTCCAGAGAGCCGGCGGCAGCCGTGGGTCGCTGCTTTGATGTATCCGAAGCGGTTGACCTTGAGCAGGTTGCCCCGCTGGGTGTCGACAACCAGACCCCGCACAGCCAGGTTCGGATCAAATTCGAGGGCTTGGACGGACGGAGCATCCCAGCCATGGTCCAACAGGCGCTTCTTGAGGGCGAGATAGGCCCGCTCCTCCCAAGCGACGGCATCGTAATGGACGAGGGTGTAGTCCATATCGTAGCCGATCGCCTTGACCTGCTTCATGTTCAGCGTTCGATTCACAAAGACGCCGCGCCCGGCTTCAGGGCTCCCGATGAGCGGCTCTTCTCGAATATCCTTCATTCGTCCCAGCCCATGGCCTGAACAAAACCGATGGTGTAATCTACGAGCGAATAGGCAGTGTAGACTGCTGCTGTGAGCACCAGCCAGTAGATCCAAACCTTCGCATCAAAGGCAGGCACGGTGTACCAATACATGACGAGGAAGGGGGCCAGTCCTAAGAGGAAAAGCCCTGAGGTCAGAAGGAGCATGCCGCCACGGAAGCGGAAGTAGAGGCAATAAACCCAATAAGCGATCGAGCCACCGATGACGACCCAGAGATAGGCTTGGCGACTCGCCGGCGTGGCCAGGAGTTCTTGTTGGGAGGCTACGACGAGAAGCAGGACTGGGACGAGGCTTGCCACCGACTGGAGGGCCCCCTTGATCTTGCCTGAAAGTCGAGCGCCCATCACGAAGCCCTCGCTGGCGGCGAAGGCCCGATAATAGGCGATGGAAATATCCCGCAGGAAGAAGATCAAAACCATCCAGAACGGAACGAGGTCCATGGCTAGGAAGGTCATGAAGATCACCACCCGGGTGATGGAGTCGGCCAAGGGGTCGAGGAGTTTGCCGATCTTCGAAACTTCGCCCCGGTCCCGGGCGATATAACCGTCAGTGATATCGCTCAACTCAGCGAAGGCCAGCAAGACGAAGGACGAGAGGAGGAAGAAAGGCTCATTTTTGAGCAGGCACGGAACGATAATTGGCAGCAACAAGAGCCGCATGGCCGTCACGAGATTCGGTGCCGTCAAAACCTTGGGTCTTGCAGCGGTATCGCTGGGTTCGGAGTTCACGCTCTAAGCACTAGCCCGGACTGGGGTGGACGGCAAAGAAACACAGCGCTTACTTCCAGTCGGTATTGGCGTTGATGGCCGCGTCACGGCGTAACTCGGCCTCCCAGTCTCGCTTGGCGGGCTTCGCCGTCATCAGGCGTTCCCAGTGGGTCAGCGCGATCTGTCGAAGATCGGAACCCAGCTCTGCGACGCTTACTTGGACCTGGGCCTCAACGAGATCGAAATCGAGATTCCAGAAATCCTCTGGTCGGAGATGGAAGTCCTCAAGGGCCTGTTTGATGACCCCCGCACCGACACCGAAGCGGCGGGCGACGTCATGGACGTTGCCGAAACGGTAATCGCCGGCCTCCTGA
>PBND01000044.1 GCA_002722845.1 Myxococcales bacterium
GGCGCAAAAAGGCCAAAATCTCCTCATCGCTTTGGACTTCGGGGCCGGGAGCGAGCTCCTCAGCCCGATACGGGTCAAAAGCCGGCTGGGCCATGATATGCCGGGTCACCCGAACCGCCTCCAACCACTCCTTCTTCTCGTTGGCAGTTCCCAGGTAGTTAAAGATGATCTCCGGCTGGTCGCTCCGGGAAGGCCCGCTGATCCGTACCCAGCCGCGCACATCGGTGTTCATGGGTCCGACGTGCACTTGGTAGCCATGACCCGCTTCTGGGCTGCTGCCATCGTAGCGAATCGCGAGGGGCAGGAAGTGATACTGCAGGTTCGGATAGGGCACCTCCTCGTTGCCCCGGATGAAACCGCCGGCTTCGAAGTGGTTGCTCGCCCCGATGCCGCGCCGCCCAAACAACCACTGCATGCCGATCCATGGGGCCCGCCACCATTTGAGGGCCGGATAGAGACTGACCGGGGCCTTGCAGGCATACTGAATGTAGACTTCAAGATGGTCCTGGAGGTTCTCGCCCACCCCCGGGAGTTCGTGAACGACGGGGATGTCATAGGCCCGCAGTAACGCGGGGTCACCGACGCCTGAGCGCTGCAGTAGCAGCGGCGAATTGATGGCCCCACCACAGGAGATCACCTCCTTCGCAAAGATTTTCTGCGATCCCACCTGGACGCCCACCGCCCGGCGCCCCTCAAAGAGAATCCGATCCACCTCAATGCCCGTGCGCACCGTTAAATTGGCCCGATGCAGTACCGGGTGGAGATAGGCCCGGGCCGCGTTCACGCGCCGGCCCCGATAGGTCGTGCGATCAAAGCGACCAAAACCCTCTTGCTGATAGCCGTTCACATCATCGGTCAAGGGAAAGCCCGCCTGCTGAACGGCTTCGAAGAAGGCATCGAAAAGGGGATTCTCGCACCGAGGCGTCGTCAGAACCAAAGGCCCCGAGTCACCATGATAAGCATCGGCTCCGGCCAAACGGGTTTCGATCCGTTTGAAGTAAGGCAATACATGGGCATAGCTCCAAGACTCCAGGCCAGGCTCGGCTGCCCATTTCTCGAAATCGAGGGGATTGCCACGGATGTAGATCATGCCGTTGATGGAGCTCGAACCCCCCAGCACCTTTCCTCGAGGCTGTTCGATGAATCGTCCGTCGAGGTGGGGCTCAGGCCCCGATCGATAACGCCAGTTGTAGGTGGAACCGGCCAAGGGATAGGTGAGTGCCGCAGGCATGTGCAGGCGAAAGTCCAAACGGTGATCGGGGCGCCCGGCCTCTAGAAGGAGGATCGACTCGTCACTATTTTCGCTGAGTCGACGGGCCAAAACGCAGCCCGCGGAGCCCGCTCCAATGATGATTTTTTCGTAGGTTTTATCTGCCACGGCGAGGACACTAGAACCGCTGTCATGGAGGGGGGTCAAGGCGTCTTGCTCACCGGCGCCAAGCCCCTTGATGGCCAAATATTTTCGCCCTCAATTCTCGATGAAGATGAAAAAGTTCTACCCGTGGTCCGGGAAAGGTCGTAACGGTGCGGCGCTTGTTGAGGTTCAGGGCGGTTACGTCATGCACTTCTGCCCTTTGTTGAACCCTAACTCGAATAGGAAAACGAGATGAGTTCTAAGCTTTTTGTTGGTGGGTTGGCCTGGGCCACCCGCGATGATTCCCTTAAACAGCACTTTGAGCAGTTCGGTGAAGTGACTGACGCCAAGGTCATTACCGAACGTGACACCGGTCGCTCCCGCGGCTTCGGTTTTGTCACCTATGCTGAAGAGAGCAGCGCAGTTGAAGCCAGGGATGCCCTGAACGGCACCGAGCTCGACGGCCGCACCATTCGCGTGGACACGGCCACCGAACGTCCCGCCCGTGGTGGTGGTGGCGGCGGTCGCGGCGGACGCGGCGGCTTCGGCGGTGGTGGCGGACGCGACTACTAGCCAAAATCGAGAGCCCTCCACGCCATTGTGGAGGCTTGAGCAAAGCCCGGGTCACTCCGGGCTTTGTCTTTTTTTAACCAAGGCGCTGTAGGTAGCTTCGGTCTAGGTCCCTGGGGCGCCGGCAGCCGCTCAACTGCAAAGCCCGTTGCGTTTCCGGGCGCAGGATCTCAAGGGCTCGATCCACGCCCGCCTCACCGCCAGCCCCCAGACCAAAGAGATAGGGACGCCCCACCATGCAAGCCTTCGCTCCCATGGCCAGGGCCTTGATCACATGACTCCCCCGACGGACGCCGCCATCGAGAATAATCTCTGCTCGGTCTCCGACCGCATCGACCATGGACTCAAGGACGTCGAAAGGAGCCACCGCTCCATCCAGCTGGCGGCCACCATGGTTGGATACGATGATGGCACTTGCCCCCGCATCCACGGCCCGACGGGCGTCATCGGGAGCGAGGAGCCCCTTGATGGCGAAGGGACCGTCCCAGGATTTGGCCAGGTGCTCGACCCTTTCCCAGGTGATCCGGGTGTCGAACTGCTCATGGATAAACTTGGCTAGGGAGGTGACATCCTGACTTCCTTGGTCGATCTGCCCCTCGATGTTCGCCAAGGTCATCTTCGAACTCATCAAATGGTTCCAGACCCAGGCGGGGCAGCGGGCAAACTGGAACCACTGGGCCGGACCAAAGGTAGGCGGCAAGGTCATCCCACTGTGTAGGTCCCGCTCTCGGTTGCCCTGCACCGGCACATCGACAGTCAGACAGAGGGCATCGAAGCCAGCGGCCTTCGCCCGGGCCATCAGGTCCTGATTCAAGCCTGGATCTTTGAGCAGATAGACCTGAAACATCTTGGCGCTCCCGTTGACCTCAGCAACGCCTTCGATGCTGACGCTCGACAGCGTCGAGAGGGAATAAAGCGTTCCTGACCGTTGGGCAGCCGCCGCCACGGCCCATTCCCCATGGTGATGAAACAAGCGGGACATCCCCGTCGGCGCCAAAAGCACGGGCCAGTCCAGATCGGCCCCGAGCACCCGGGTTCGCAGATCGGGATTCTCCACCGCCACCGCATATCGTGGAACCAGTGCCACATCCTCAAAAGCTGAGGTGTTGCGACGGAGCGTCACCTCATCTTCGGCGGCGCCGTCCAGATAATCGAACATCGGCTTAGGAACTCGCCGACTTGCCAAGTGACGCAGGTCTTCAATGTTTCGGCACCGGGCCAGCGCAGCGCTCATTCGGGGCTTCACATCTTCGGATTTGGCTGGCGTCATCTGCTGGTCTGCTCTTCTGATAAGCGCTTCACATGCCCTAAAACACGACCATGGATGCGATGAAGGATGAAATCGCTGTAAAGGGTCCAATAAACGGCAGGCGCCATATTGAACCGGTACCAAGTCGTGCCCACCAAGCGGGTCTTGCCACCGGGTAGCGGCTCCAACAGAAACTCTCCCCGCTGGCTCTCCATCGTTCCTTCGAGGTGGGGGGCGTAGATGGTTGAATAGGGGCTCCACTCGCTCATGCTCGGGGGCTGCTCCACCACATCAAAGCCCAAGCGATGGGGGCGGTCCCAGACCGTGATGGGCTCCACGAAGGGCCCCGTAGAGAACTCGCAATAACGGATGGCCCCCACCCCACTGCCTTCGATGCGGGCCCGGAGCGGCACCGCAATCCCGGTCTTAAGGACCCAGTCCGAAGGTGGTGACAAATCGGGGAAGCTGACCACGTGATCCCAGACCACCTCGGGGGGCGCGTCCACCACCACCTCTGTGACCGCCTTGTGGAGCTTGGGCTCGCCCGGTGAGGTCGGTATGGCTGTGGTCAGTGGCAAGACCAGGATGAGAGCTGCCGTGGCTCTCCCACCGCTGGAACGACGCTTCGCCCAATCGGTGCCGACCAGGGCGCCAACGGTGGCGAGCCCCATGGCGAGAGGCGCTGCGGTGAGAAGACAGATCGCCCCCTCAAGGGCCAGCAAAAGGAGAGCGCCCTCGCACAAGACGACGGCGAGCAGGGCGGTGCTGATTCCCCTGCGGCGACTGGGCTCCCGGCCACGCTGGGCCAGGTAGGCTGCGACAACGCCCATCACAAACGGGGCGCCGACAAACAAACCGGAACCATATTCGCCAAAACCGAAGACGCTAACGATCATCGCCAAAACGCCGAGCACTGCCGCGGCCGCAATGCCCTGAAGGGCCATCCCGAGGGTCGCTGATACCCGCTCTGCTCCCTCACGCCCTGCGTCGTCGCTTTCCACCCGTGTGGGGGCCAGACAGAGCGCAAGAATCACGAGCGCATGAATCAACGGCAGGAAGAAAAGCAGACCGATCCAAGGCGACCAGCCCGCATCTCGGGCCCGGCGCATACTCATGCTCGCACCGATCCAGATGAAGGGCAGGGCCAAGAGGCTCGTGACCAACGCAGCCAACAGGCCACCGCTCTGAACCATCTCGACGCGCCCGGCCAGCGCTGGGATGACGTAGAGTGCCGGATGCAGCCACTCGCCAGAGATCCAATAGACCACCAGCGCATCCAGGATCCACTTCACCCCCAGCAGACCAAAGCCGTGGACCAGATAGCTCTTGCGGTCGACGGGCACCCCACCAAACCAAAGTTTCAGCATGGCTCCCCTAACCGCTCATCAGCGCGCCGCTAAACAAGCGCAGACCGGACCATCGGGCAAGCCCCGCCCGCGCCCTGCAACTCGGCTCGAAACACGGCCGCTCGGCACCAGTTGACTTTCGCCCCCGTCCGAGGGCACTGGATCGGCACCCAAAGACCTTTTACGGAGCTCTTCTCATGCGTCAGATCATCGACCAACTCATCGACAATGCCCCCACCGCCGAAGCCCACTGTGATGGCCCCTGCGGTGTCTACGATCCCGCCTCGGCCCGCATCGCCGCCGAAGCGGGTCTCTCCATGACCAAGAAAATTCTCGCCATGACGCCCCCTGAGGGTGGCGACGCGGCTGCCTGGGCTGCCTACAACAACACGATGAGCCGCTACATCGCCATCAAGGAAGAACAGACCCACCTGGCGAAAGAAGAGCTGCTCGTGCTGTGGACCGACTACTTCAAGCCCCAGCACCTAGAGGCCTACCCCAACCTGCACGATACCTTCTGGAAGGCAGCCAAGCTCTGCTCCTCCGTGAAGGTCGAGGTGAACCTGGCCCACGCGGAAGAGTTGATGGACGCCATCAAGGAGATTCACGAGATCTTCTGGGCCACCAAGGGCCGTGACATCGCCTGGTACACCGCCAGCTAAGTCCGTTGGCTGAGGTGCCAGGGATCCGCACCGCGGGGCCCTGGGATTATCTGCTTCTGTTTCTCAAACGACGCCGGATTTTCCGTGTGGAGGGCTCCTCCATGCAACCGGTCTTGGCCGAAGGTGACGGAGTGATCACCGCCCGAGTCCCGGGCAACAGCCCACTCCGGGTCAGCGACATTGTCGTGGCGAAACACCCCTTTCAAACAGGCATCGTCCTCGTGAAGCGCATCAGCGCTGTCGAAGACAACCGCTTCCATCTGCTTGGGGACCGGCCCGCCGAAAGCACAGACAGTCGGAGTCTGGGTGCGTTCAGTCCCGATCTGATTCTGGGCCGAGTCGTTGCTCGAGTGCCAGGCCGCTCGACCTAGTCGATCCGAGCCAACAGGGCGGCGAGGCGCCCCTGGGCTTCGCGCCGAGCCTCACGATAGTCATCGGAGGCGACGATACTCTGGCGAAAGCGTCCCCGCTCGCCGCGCCACTGGCCGCGGATCATGACCTGTTCGATGGCTTGGGTGGCGTCACCCATCACGAGCGCTCGCAGCGGGTCTGGTGCGGGCCAAAGGGCGGGGTCGTCTAAGTTCCAGGCGACGAGGTTGGCGAACCGCCCCGTCTCGATGGCACCCACTGGGAGCTGCGGATGCAAATCGGCAGCATCTCCCCAAACCATGGCGAGCAAGGCTTCATGACTGAGGTCAGACACACTCTGGTCGAAGACATCCACTCGATAGTCCTGCAGGGACTGGGCCGCCGCCAGAGTGCCCGCTTCAGCGAAGCGATCTCGTGCTTGAGACCAGGTCCCCGCCAGCCCCGGTGTTCCCGCGACCAACCGAAGCTCCTGTTGCACATTCATGGTGTCATTGCTGGCACCACAATCGGTGCCGACCAGCACCTTGGCCCCTCGGCGGCGCCAGGAGCTGAAGTGGGCAGGAAAGCAGAACTGAGCCTGGGAGAAGGGACAGAAGCCAAGACAATCCGACGCCGGGTCGATCCGCTCGAGGTCGCCGTCACTCACAAACAAACTATGCACCAAGAGGAAGGCCTGGGGACCGCCGAGCAGACCCAAGCGGTGCAGTCGCTCCACGGGGGAGCAACCATGATTCTCAAAGCTGCGCTCAACCTCTTCAATCGACTGGGCCACGTGGGCATGAATTGGCAACTGAAGCTTTGCTCTCAAGTCACCGACCAATCGCCAAAGACCATCGCTGACGGTGTCCGTTGCGTGCGGCCCGAGGGCGGCGACGATACCCTTCTCCTGCCAGGCCTTCGAGCCTGCGAGGGCTTCGGTCGCTGCCAGTTGATCCTCAAGATAGGCGACGCCAGGGCCGTTCAAATCCTGGAGTGTCAGCGCGACCGCTGCGGTGAGCCCCACATCATCGATGCCTTGGGCCAACTCCAGACCACCATAATAATGATCCCAAATCGTCCCGACGCCGGCGAGCAGCGACTCGTAGGCCCCCATCCGGGCGAAGGCACGAATGTCCGCCCCATCGAGAGCTGCCTCCACCTGGAAATAGAAGCTCTCCACCACGTTACCCCGCATGTGGGCACCGCTCAGTAGGCCTCGGTAGACGCTCATGGCGATGTGGCTGTGGGCGTTGACGAAGGCTGGCGTGAGTAAGGTGTCGCCGAGGTGATCCACCTCGGGCCCCAGGCTGTCGCCAAAGGGCTCGTCCTCGGCCCGTATGGAGGTGATCATCCCCCCATCGATGCCGATGAGAGCGGGTTTCACCTGCAGTCCACCGCCCTCGGCCGGCAACAGAACTCGATGACTGTAGACGTGCATGCAACCAACCCGGCCCATCGTGGGCCGGGCGGAACTACCGGATTTTTGCCCTCGGCGGTAGCAAACGCTTCAGGCCACGAAGCTGCCCATGGGCATCGGGGATAGGTGCACCTGCCCAAACCGGGACGGAAAGCGGTGAGGCTCAACCCAGTCCCAACCGTGGAGAGTCGCCCGTAAGCCACCGGCCTCCCCGCTGACTCGAAAGGAGCGCTGCCCATCGCTGCTCGCGAAAGCGAGGGTGCCATCACGTCCGACTTCACTTAAGGTGACCAGTCTCATTACGTGGACGAGCCACCCAACGGGACGGCATCCTCCAAGCCAGAGCGGGGCAGGACTCACCGTTTGTAAGCGGGAGACCGCATCAATCAAAACAATATGCTCTGCTCTTATTGTTATGGTTTCTTGAACAATGAGCTGAGCTGTTCCGAGATCTAAGGACCAGTGGTTGATATCAACTACCCAAAAAAGTCGACCAAATCGACCAGGCTCACTTCCAGCAATATCATCGGTCAAGTGTCGTAGTTTCGAACAATTCGCTTCATGTTCTACCAAAGTCGGTTATCTTCTCACCAGTAGATTAAAGGTTTAGGGAGCGAAAACGATGAACTATTTGAACCATTCTGCCCCGCTCGGACTGCTCGCACTCGCCCTGTGCGGTATCACCGGCTGCGCCCAACAAGCGGAGCAAGCAGCGACCGCAAACCAAGAGGAAGCCGCCAGCTTCCCCGATCGTGAATTTGACCCTTGGGCCGAGCCGGTAGGCGAGGAGACCCCCGAGGAAGCCCCAGAAGAAGCTGCCGGCGAGCGAGTCTACTTCCCCTCTCCCGAGGAACGCGAAGCAGCCAATGAACGGGCAGCAGAGGCGAACGAGGGCAACAACGAAGCGACCCCCGGTGAAGAAGCCCCGGGTTCCGAAGACAACAGCCCTGGCAACGAGGGCGGCGCCGAGGAAGGCCAAGAGGAGAACCCCCAGGAGCCTGAGCCCCAGCCCGAACCCCGGGAAGAAGAGCCCGAGCCGCCCCGCACCGGCGTGCATGGTGACTATGACTTCGACGATGGCGACAGCCTGCTCTACGTCCAGGTCTTCAAAGATGAGTCAGCCTTTGCCTCCGGCTTCGCCCACAATCACGCCATCCGGGCCTCGAATTGGGAGGGGCAGCTCTCCTACCCCGACGGTCGAGCGCAAGACTGCGAATTGACCGTCTCCCTGCCGGTGAACGAGCTGATCGTCGACGAACCGCAGATGCGCCGGAGAGTGGGTTACGATGATGAACTGAGCCAGTCCCAACGCAACGAGATCCGCGGGCACATGCTGGCGGAGAACCAGCTGAACGGCGAGCGCTTTTCCGAGATCACCTTCACGGCCACCAGTTGTTCCGGTGGCGAAGCTGCCGCTGGCCGCCTGACGGTTCGTGGCAACATGGTGATTCGAGGCGAAAGCAGCCCCGTGACCATCAGCCTCCAATACCGCATCATCGAAGACAGCCTCTATCTACGGGGCGAACTCCCCATCACCCACGCCCAGTTCGGTTTCAGTCCGTACCGGGCCTTTGGTGGCGCCGTGCGCAACCAAGACCGCCTGGTGATCGGCTTCGATCTGCAAAGCAACACACGCAACTAAAGACTCAAGGAATCCTATCATGAAGCGCAACGCCACCCTCTTGCTCACCGGCCTCCTGATCGGCTGCGGAGCCCCCGACCAACCCACTCCCGATGGAACCATCGGAAGCGCTTACGACCCGGCAAATGATGCGACAAACAGCCCGGCAGACCAGGAGGCACCCCGAGAGGACGCCCCTGCGACGAGCCAGCTCACCGTCGACGTGTCCTTTGATGGCACCATTGAGGGTCGCCTCACCGTTGCCCTGTTCCCAGGCGAAAACCCTTGGGGCTGGAGCCGGGACCTCCGGGAACGCAACCTACCTAACTTCCCAGAGTCTGTGCGCTTCGAGAACCTTGAGCCCGGTCGCTATGCTGTCCTTGCAGTCCTCGATGCGGTCCCCTTCGATGCCACCAATCCAGGTCCAGAGGACCGGGTGGTTTCCACGTCGCTGACCCTGGACGTCGACGAGAACCAAGTCGAACTCATCCTTCCTGCAGAAGGCCCTGAAATCGAGGAGGAACCCGAGGAACTCCTTTACAACCTGACGGCTGCCTTCACCTGCAACTGCGAAACGCTCCGAGATCTCACTGTGACCGTCCACCAAAATGAAGAGGCGCCTTTCCGCAGCCGCGAGGTCATCAATCCGGTCTTTCCAGGCACGGTCGAATTCAACGACCTCCCCGAAGGTAGTTATCGTATCCGCTGGTCCAGCACCTCCCTCGGCGGTCTCTCCGGCGAACGGGATTGGACCGTCCCCCGCGACGGCAATGTGATCGACTTCGAGGTTGAGATCCCCGCCGCCCCCCCCACCCCCGAGCCCGGCCTTGACGAAGAGCCCGAAGGCGAAGAGGGCGAGCCGGCCGCCGAAGAGCCGGAGCCCGCGCCGGAGCCAGAGCTTGTCCAGGGCGCTGAAGGCGAAGCTGGCGTCGACCTCGAGGAAGAAATCGACTTCCCCAACCGAGCGGAGGAGGCCCAAGAGTGGGCGGTCGGCACCCGGGTCCTCGGCTACCTCGACGGCTTTCGGGACTTCGACTGGTTCCGCTTTACCATCGAGGAAGAATCGAACCTCATGATCGGCACCTCGGGAACCACGGATACCCGCTGCATCCTCAACGATGTGGATGGCAACCGAGTGGCCGACGACGACGATTCCGGCGAAGGCAACAACTGCTGGCTCAACCTCGAGGGACTGCAACCGGGTACCTACCTGCTGCGCATCAGCCACTACTCGTGGTGGGGCAACGGCGAGTACGTGCTCGAGTCCGACTGGATGGAATAAGACATCGGGCGGGGACCAATCATTGATCGCTCCCGATTTTTGGGTGAGACAGCGTCCGGGAGGACTCGTGAAGACCATCCGGGCCTGTCTGCTCCTCAGTCTTTCGGTGCTGATGCTCGGCTGCGACCCGGTCCCGCCAGAGCCCCCTTCGCCCCCAGTCCTCCGTGACCTCGTCCCCGGTTGTGATGGCAGTCGACTTGCTGCTCGGGACCCCGACCCCAGTCAACGGGGGCCGTGGACTGTCGGCGCCCGCAGCCTTGAGATCGGTGATCTCTGGGTTGAAGTGCTCTACCCAGCTGCGCCGGGCAGCGAGGCGGGTGCAACGCCCATGGAGGCCGACCTACGAGACGGGCTCCCGGAAAGCCAACGGGCTCTGGTCACCGACGAGAAGAACCCTGAGGTCCGCTGCGACTGCTTCTCCGACCTCCCCCTCGACAAAGAGGCTGGCCCTTACCCGGTCATTTTCTTTGTCCATGGGACCGCTTCCTGGCGGACCCAATCCTTAAGCCTCATGACCCACTGGGCGTCACGGGGCTTCATCGTCGCCGCAGCCGATCACCCCGGGCTCTGGCTGGCCGATCTCCTGGCGGGCATCTGTGGTGAGCCCGTGGGTGCTCGGCAGGACCTCAACCGAGATCTCCGACAACTCCATGAAGCCTTCCAGCTTGGCTCCGGTGGTCTGGCCTTCCTCGCTGACCACGTGAACCTCGACCGCATCGCTGTCGCTGGACATAGCGCAGGCGCGTCAGCAGCTGCCGGTGCTGGGGATCTCCCAGGCGTTCAAACCGTAATCTCCTTAGCCGGGAACCGCTCCGTGATACCAAATCCAGACCTGCGTTCAGCCCTCTTCCTCGGCGGCATGACCGATCAGGTGATCCCATTCTCCCAAACCCAAAGGGCCTATACTGAGACCGCTCAAACCAGTCGCCTCTTAGGAATTACCGGTGGCGGACACCTGATCTTCTCCGACATCTGCGAACTCACCAACAGCGATGGGCAGAACCTGGTCGAAATTGCCACGGAAGCTGGGGTCTGTGGGACGCAGTTTGCGTCCCAACTCTTCGACTGTGCCGCCAGCACCATCCCGCCGGCTGAAGCGAAGCGCCTGGTCAACACGGCTTCCACCTGGGTCCTTGAGCAGGATCTACATTGTGCGGTGGGCGCATCTGACTTCGAGATGCTTGTGGACGATGATTGGATTGAAGTCCTCGAGGTCAAGGACTGAGACCTTTACGCTGGGCTAGATGTGCTTTGGCAGTGGCGAGGAAACGCGCCCGGGCAGCGCGATGCTCGACAATGGGCTTCGGATAATCCTTAGCCAAGGTCACGCCAGCGTCTAAAAGAACGGATTCTGGTGCATTCCAGGGCTCGTGAATCCATCGTTTTGGAAGCCTGGCGAGCTCCGGGACCCACTGCCGCACATAGGTCCCCGCCGGATCGAAGCGCTGCCCCTGCAAGGTGGGATTGAAGACCCGAAAGTACGGTTGGGCATCGCAACCACAACCGGCAGACCACTGCCATCCCAGGTTGTTTTGCGCCCAGTCGCCATCGACGAGGTAGCGCATATAGTGGGCTTCTCCCCGTTGGTAGTGGATCCCCAAGTGCTTGGTTAGAAAGCTGGCTGCGATCATCCGGGCCCGGTTATGCACAAAGCCCTCGACCAACAACTGGCGGGCCGCAGCATCCACGACGGGGTAACCGGTCTGACCTTGAACCCAAGCTTGCCAACCGGCCGGATCTTCAAGCCAGGGAAAGCCCTCGAAGTCCGCCCTAAAGGGGCGCTCTAACAGATCCGGCCAGTGCCATAGACTATGGTGACTAAACTCTCGCCACACCAACTGCCGCTGAAAGGCTGCACCGCCCCCGGGGCGGGCTTCGGCCGTCTCGATAGCCCACCAGACCTGCCTCGGCGACAGAAGGCCGAATTTGAGATCGGCGGACAAGCGGGAGGTGCCCTCCTGATCCAAGCGGTCTCGCCCTTTCACATAGCGGTCTGCTGGCCCCCGGAGAAAGGTATCGAGGCGAGACCACGCAGCTTGCTCGCCCCCACGAATGAGGCGCTCGTTGGCTACGACCCCCAATTCCTCAAGCCCTGGAATGCCCTCGTCGAGGGCTAAGATCTCGGGCGGCAGTGAAGGCAACCGTTCGGGCCTAGGGAGCGGAGCCTTGAGTTCGAAGACCCGCTGGAATGCTCGCCAGAAGGGGGTAAACACGCGAAACGCCTGCCCAGAAGCCGTCAGGATGTCCCCCGGGGGCATAAGCGTCTCCCCTTCGAACACGTGAAATGGGACCTGTAGCCGACTTGCGATCGAATCATCCCTTTTTCGACCAAACCGCTCGGACCAGCGAGTCGCGAGGACTCGATCCGCAGACCAGGCACGGCTCAACTCAGCGAGTCGATCAAAGGACGCTCCCCGCAAACAGATCAGGTCGCTCCCACGGGCCTGGAGCGCGGCCTTAAGCGCCTGGGCAGATTCAAGCAAAAACTGGATCCTATGACCCATTTGAACTGCTCTTTCGGGGGCGAAGAAGTAGGGATCAAAGATGAAAACCGGAAGGACCTCACCGGCGGCGATACCGGCAGCGAGCGGCTGGTGATCAGCGAGCCGTAAATCCTTACCTCTAAACCACACAATTGATCGCACTCGGGCCCCTACTTGAACGATTTGGTCGTTTGCACTATGCTTGGCCCGCAATCGGAGTGCAAGGCAGATGGAATCCTTTGAAGATCGCGTCGACTTTGGGGCAGGCTCGAAACCCGTGGTTGGTGTTTCCAGTTGCCTGCTTGGAAAGAACGTCCGCTACAATGGTGGGCACACCATGGATAAATTCGTGGCTCACGACCTCAGCCAGCACTTCGAGTACATCCTCGTCTGCCCGGAGATGGCTATCGGTCTTGGCACGCCACGCCCCACCTTGCGACTGGTGGAATCGGTGGATTCCGACTCGATTCGACTCCAAACGGCGACGGGGGACTCGGACGTCACCGACCGAATGGTCGCCTTCGCCACACAGTGGGCTGAAGCGGAAGGCGAGCGCCTGCGGGGCTTCGTTGCCATGCGGAAGTCGCCCTCCTGTGGCGTTCATCGAGTCAAGGTCTACTCGGAACGCTCCGGCATGCCACAGACGAAGGGCGAGGGACTCTTCATTCGGGCTTTGCGGCAGGCCCAACCCCTCCTCCCCATGGACGAGGGTGGGCGCTTGAACGATCCGGCGCTACGGGAGAACTTCCTCACTCGGGTCTTCGCCTACACCCGCCTGAAAGATTTGTTCGCCGCCCCCTGGACCCAGGGCGACCTGGTCCGGTTTCACTCCCGGGAGAAGATGCTGCTGCTGGCCCACGACAACCAGGGCTATCGCAGGTTGGGGCGCTTTGTCGCCAATGCGGCCTCTGAGCATCGCACCACAGTCGAGGCCGTCTACTGCCAGGGCTTTATGGAGTGTCTCCAGCAGCCGTCGAACCCAGGCCGCCACACGAATGTATTGCAACACCTGGCCGGTTTTCTGCGGCCTAAGCTCCCCAGCCAAGAGCGGCAGGAGCTTGCGGATCTGATCCACGGTTACCGCGAGGGCAAAGTCCCACGGCTGGCCCCTTTAACCCTGCTGAACCATCACCTCCGCCGCCTGAAGGTCCATTACGTCTTGGGGCAAAGTTATCTCCGCCCCCATCCCAGCGGGCTCGACCGCTTTCACCACTTCTAGGGGACTCTGATGCGTCTCAGCTTTTTAACCATCGTCCTCGCCACCTTGCCGGGCCTGGCCCATGCGCACAAACCATCCTACTCGGAAGGGCAGTACAACAATGCAGCCTCGGCCTGGAGTATCCAAGATCCAGACGTCTCCATCGTTCTGTACCATCCGGTGGAGTGTCGTTCTCAAGTCCTCTGGCTGCGCTATGAGGTGCCTGAGTCCCGTGAGATCTTCGTCCAACTCGGCGTCCCGAAGATCGATCGCTTGGGCGACTATGAGCCCCGACTCGCCTTCGTTCACAGCCAGGGCGAAGAAGGGACTGATCTCCCCTTCACGCCACCCGAAGGCTATGGTGTCAGCCCCCTGCCCCTCGATGCCGAGCGTCAAGATTTCTTTGAACCCTTTACCCAGACCGAATCTTGGATATTGCTTGAGCGTAAAGTTCGTGTCCCGGCCGGCGTGGGCTATCTTGCGGCCTGGCATCCAGAGGGGCGAACCGGCAAGCTCTGGGTCGCGGTTGGTGATGTCGAAGACTTCGGTGAACAAGATTGGGCGGACATCGATTCATGGTATTACAACACCCGGTACTTCCACGAACTCATCCCAGAGGGCGATGCGCCCGTGACCGCCTACTGCGAACCGCCAGCGGATGCGCTGAGTCCCGGTGGATGTTCAGCCCTATCGGGAAGTTCCGCGCTCCTCTTGCTGAGCCTTACTGTGCTCCGGCGTCGGCGCCGCAGAGGCTCATGAGAGCTGCCCTCCCTGGGCTGATGTCCGGGCTCGCATTCCTCGCCTGCACAGCAAGCCCCGAGTCCGTGAGTCAGCCCCAAGCGCCCCCTCCTGTTGCCAGTGAGCCTGCCCCGGTCACCGAGAAGTCTCAGGCTGTCTCGGCGCCGAGGAAGCCCAACGAACAGGTGGCGATGAGCGTCACCTGGGCTCAGATCGAGGGTTCAGGCCCACCCCAGCTCGTGGCCCAGTTGGAGGCGATCCCCGAATGGCACATCTACTGGGCGCACCCGGGTGACGCCGGCCTGCCCACCCGCTTTCGCCTGCAACGGGGCGCTGCTGAGTTGCCCCACGACACCCGCATGCCACTGCCAAAAAGAATGACCAGCGCCGGCGACATCGTCAGCTATGGCTATGAGGGTAAAACCCACTTCTTCATCGACAGTGAGCAGGCTCGCAGCGGCGGCGAATTCTCCCTGCGAGCCGATTGGCTTGCCTGCAAAGAAATCTGCATCAAAGGCAAGGCCACAGTGACCGTCCCGCCCCCGCCCAAAAGGGGCTCACAGCCGACAGATACGATGACATCTGATTGGCAAGAGGTCCCGAAAGGAAAGGCGATTAAATGGCAAAGGGAAGGCCCAGCCTGGGTCCTCGAGGTCGCAACGGCAAAGCGCGTCGAGCTCTATCCCCACGGGGCCTTACAACTGGCCCTGGACCAGACCCGCCCTCCCTACTGCAAAGGCAAGCGCTGCCGGATCAAATTGCCCCCCTCAGCGTTGCAAGAGAACCCCACGCTGGCCTATACCCTACGCATTGAAAATACGGACACGACCCACGGGCTCGAAGCCGACTTCCTGAAAGGAATTCAACCATGATCATCCGCCGACTCACCCCCCTCGCTCTGCTCGTCTTCGCCAGCCCCGGCCTCGCGGCGCCACCGGTCCTCGCCCACTGCGGCGGCTGTGGTACCGGTGGCAGCAGTCACGGCGTCCATAAACACAGCTCTAAAAAAGCCAAACTCGGCGCTCCAGCACCGGATTTCACCCTCACCGACCTCGCGGGCAAGAAGCACGACCTCTCCAACTACAAGGGCAAAACCGTGGTCCTCGAATGGTTCAACCCGGGCTGTCCGTTTGTTGTCGCCGCCCATGAAAAGGATGGCGTCCTCCAGACCATGGCGAAAGAATATGCTGCCAAAGGTGTGGTGTGGTTGGCCGTGAACTCCAGCGCGGTGGGGCGCCAGGGCCACGGCAAAGCAACCAACAGTAAAGCCGCAAAGAAATGGAAGATGGATCACCCCATCTTGGTGGATGAGAAAGGCAGCGTAGGCAAAGCGTACGGCGCCAAAACGACCCCTCACATGTTCGTCGTGAACAAGGCCGGCAAGTTGGTCTACAAAGGGGCTCCAGACAACGCCCCCTATGGCAATCCCAGCGGCAGCCTAGAGCCCTACCTCGCCAATGCGCTTGCCGACGTGGCGGCCGGCAAAAAGGTCCGAAAATCCAGCACCAAAGCCTGGGGCTGCAGCGTGAAATACGCCCGCTAATCATGACGGCCACGCACCAAGTCGAAGTGTTCTTCGATGGGGACTGCCCCCTTTGCGTCCGGGAGATCCAGATGCTCCGGGCCATGGACCGCAAAGATCGGATTCGCTTCACCGACATCGCACAGCCTGACTTCAACGCGTCGGACTACGGAAAAACCCAAGACGAGTTCATGGCTCGTATCCAAGGGCGCGATGGGGAGGGCCAATGGCTTGAAGGGGTCGAGGTGTTCCGGCGCCTGTATTCAGCCGTAGGCCTTGGTCCTCTGGTGATGCTGACCCGACTGCCTGGCTTGGCCCAGTTGCTCGATGTTGGCTACGTTTGGTTTGCCAAAAACCGGCTCCGGCTCACCGGTCGCTGTGATGACGAGGGGCTTTGCCAACCGCCGGAAACACGAGGGACTTAACCCGCGGCGCAGCTCCGCATTGCGTGGATCGGCTGCTCCATGCACACTCGCCGCGTCCTTTCGTGAAAGGTTCGGACCGTGCTCGCCTCTCTCACCGCCGTCGTCCTCGTCTTCGGGACACCGGCTGCTCCCATCCCGGTGCCACCGGCAGCGGCTGCCTGTGTCTCCTGTCATGGTGAAAAGAGCCTGGGTAAAGCAGCCATGGGTGCGCCTGCTCTGGCGGGCCAGCACGAAGCGTATCTGCTCAAACAACTCCTGCGTTATCAAAAAGGCCAACTGGCCAAAGGCCCGGCCGGCGCCACGGCCCAGATGATGACAGGCTTTGTGGCTGCCTTGGATGAAGCCACATTGCGCCAACTGGCTCGCTACTACTCCAAGTTACCTGCGCCCGCGGCGAAACCAGCGAAAGCAGACCCTGCAGCGGCCCTTTATTTGCAGAACTGTGGCAGTTGTCATGGCCGAGAAGCGGAAGGCAATCAGGCCTTAGCGACACCGGGTTTACGCCGCCTCTCCAAGACCTTTCTGAGCAACCAAATGGCTCGGTACCGAAGCCCAGGCTTGCTGGACCAAGATCCTCAGGGTGCGTCCATGAGCCTGGCGGTGAAGCCGCTTTCGGAAGCGAAACTCAAAGCCATTATCGATTGGCTTGCTCGCCTCTAGGCATCAGACGGGATCGGCCCGCCATTCCGTGTAGCCGGATCGGGCAAAGGGCAGGCGACGAATCCGCTCTTCCGTCGCCCCAAAGATAGCATTTGCCACAGCGGCTGCGATGGGTGGCAGTCCTGTCTCGCCCACACCGGTCGGGACATCACCCGACGTGAGAATCTTCACTTCGATGGGGGGGACCTCGTCCATTCGCATGATGGGGTAATCATCAAAGCTACTCTGCTCAACAGCACCTTCTACCATGGTGATCTCGCCACGGGTCGCTGCGGACAAACCGTAAATGATGCCCCCCTCCATCTGCGCTTTCACCGTGTCCGGATTCACGACCAATCCGCAGTCGATGGCACACCAAATTCGGTGCAGGATAACCACCTTGTCCGTGGAGACAGAAAGCTCCACGACCTGACCTACCACCGAGCCAAAAGACTCGTGAACGGCGATCCCGAGGTGGCGCCCTTTCGCCCGAGGCGTATCCCACTTCGCTAAGGTCGTCACCGCCTCGAGGACCGCCTTGTGCCGGGGATGATCCCCATAGAAACGCTTCCGAAAAGCGGCTGGGTCTTCGCCAGCGAGATGGGCGAGCTCGTCGGCCACACTCTCGACGAAGAAACCGTTATGGGAATGGCCGACAGCCCGCCAGAATCCGAGGGGCGTGTGGAGTTCAACGCCCAAGGAATCCACGTCCTTGCTGCCAATGGCGTAGGGCGGATCCTTCGCACC
>PBND01000045.1 GCA_002722845.1 Myxococcales bacterium
AACCACGGTGTTCACGTCAACAGCCTTGACCACTTCCACTTCGTCCTGCCCGACCCCGACCGTTTCCACCAAGACACGATCGTAACCGGCCCGAAGGAGCGCCTCGATACACCGCCCGGTACTCCGGCTCAGCCCCCCAAGCGCCCCGCGGGTCGCCATCGAGCGGATAAAAACGCCATCGTCCTGAGCATGGGTCACCATCCGAACCCGGTCACCCAGTATCGCGCCACCAGAGAAAGGACTCGTCGGATCGACGGCCAAGACCGCAACCGTCAGACCGAGGCTACGAAGTTCGCCAATCACGCCATCGACCAGGGTCGACTTCCCAGCTCCAGGTGTGCCGGTAAAACCGTAGACTCGAGCCTGCGATCCGGCCGGTGGAAGATCGGACAACATCGTCTCGGCCGCTGCATCGTCGTCATCGATCGCGCGCAGCAAAAGGCCTAGATCCCGTCGTGAAAGCCGATCAGTCATTGGTGAAAAGCTCCTGGGCCTGATAGGTTTCTGCCGGTGCTATCTGGCCTGCTGAAGGGGCAGATGTCCAACCCTGGAGATCATTCCTTGCGAAGCACTCGTTGGACCTTATTGCTTACTCTTGCGCTGACCATCGGCTGTGGAGGCGGCTGTGGAGGCTGCGCCAGCCTGGACGACGACTACATTTATCCCACCCGACTCGCTGTTGATACGGTACCGGTGGCCGACGCTTTTCGCCTCCGGGTGACCGAGGATGGAATCGACTTCTTCGAAGCCGCGCTTCCGGCAGTCATCGAAGGGGCTCTGGGCGCCGAGGGGCAACTGGTGGTGCCGATTCCGGGCGCGGTCATCCCTTTCAATCAGGCTCCACTCGTCGGTGACATTACGATTCCCGACGGACAAAACGGCAGCCCAGCCAGTCGGGCGATCATCTATACAGAGGCCTTCCGTGATCGCATGAGCGTCAACCTACTCGACGAACGAGATGGGATTCGTCTCACCATTGAGGACATCCAAATCGGCATCGAGTTGGTGGTGGGTGCAGAGGTCAACATCGAGATCCAAAGCCCGATCCCAGGGATCCCGCCACTCCGCCTCACCAGCATCAACGCAGCCTGCTTGTTCCGCAACGGCCATGACCAGCCGGTCCAACACGCGCTCCGGGCCACCATCGACATCGACATCTTCCCCGATGTGAACAATGCCAGCGAACTTGATTTCGACGTCAACATTCGAGAAGCGGCCCTCGAGGATCTCGATCTGCAGATCGATGGGGGCCTGGCCTGGCGCTGCGATGACGACGACCTCTGTGGGCCCTTCGGGAACTGCGTCGACGATCTTATCCCCGGCGCAGACAACGACTGGGAGTGTGATGAGGTACTCTGCCCTGTGATGAATGGTGTCTTCAATGTGGTTGAGACGCTTTACAATCTGCTGGAACCCGCTTTGCGCCCGCTGGTGAACACCATCGTCCAAGAGTTAATCAATCGGCTTGCACCGCCGACGCCCTTGCTCAGCGAAAGCCTCATCGACACGGCCGGTTTGATCGCCAAACTGCCGAGCAGCGCCCGTTCCAAACCCCTCGGGATGCGACTTGCTGTGATGCCAGGGGCCTTTACGGTCGATTGCGCCAATGCAGCACCGGGGGACTGTGAAACGGATCCCACCATCGGCATGAATATCGCCACGGAGTTGGGCTTCGAGGCCGCTGCCTATCCCGATGCAGAGGATTGGCCCGCGGGCTGTATTCGCATCGACGAGGACGCACTCCCGGTCTTCCCATCCCCCCAACCCGTCATGCTGCCCCCAGTCTGGACCGATGCGGATGGTGCACAGCATCGCTACGCCATCGGCATGAGCCTGGCAGAAGCAGGCATGAACCAACTCACCTGGGCCCTCTACGGCTCCGGCATGATCTGCATCGATATCGATTCGGCGCAAATCGAAGCCCTGACTGGCCAGGCAGGCCTTCTCTCCACAGGCACCTTCGGTCTGATCGCCGGCGAAATCGTGAGTATTGCGGGCCCCAACGCCCCCGTTCTTGTGCGCATCAGGCCAACTCAAGCCCCCGTGATCGACTTCATCGAGGGTGCAGGCCCAACGGAACCTCAGGTAGACTTCAAAATGGAGCGCCTCAAACTCGAGTTCTTCATCGAAGTAGACCGGCGCTGGATCCGCGCCTTCGCGACCCTCGTGGATGTGGGCATGAAGCTCCAGTTGAGTCCGGAGCGCACCGAAGAGGATATGCCTATCTTGGTCGTCCAAGTGGCCGAAGGACCAACGGTTGATGGCTTCGAGATGGTCTACGATGAGCCCGTCGCCGGCTCCGATCTTGAGAACACCCTTCCAGCCCTTCTCGACGTCGTGCTCGGGACCTTCCTATCGGAGGCTCTCGTCTTTCCGGTCGACCTCGCAGGGCCATTGACTGAGGCCCTTGGGGTACCCGTCGACGCATCCATCGATCACGTCGCCGTGCGGGGCGAAGGAGGGGATGAACTGACACTCTACACCAGCATGAGCATGGTCGAGCAAACACCACATCGCCTCATCCAGTTGCCGGCGTTGACCTTACCGAGCCAAGCCAACTCTGTGCAGTTGGCTGAAGGCATGGCTTGGGTCGATCTCGCCGTCCCTGGCGGCGCAGGCCTCGAGTTTAGCTTCCGAGTCGATGGCGGGCCTTGGCGCCGATGGCGGGGGCTCAACGCCGATGGCCTGTTGCGTATCGAGCAGCCGCGCTTGGCTTTGATCGGTGATCACCGGATCGAACTGCGCCAGCGACTTGAGGGTGACTGGAATCAAGTCCCCCAACCCCTCGCCACCCTCACGGTCACGACCGATGGCTACCGCCCCGAGGTTCACCTTGAGGCCAGCGAAGCAGGCTGGAACGTGATCACCCACGACTTGGGGGGCCTCGGCGGCATGCGATGGACCTTGGCCATCGATGACGAGGACGCTCAGTCCCTCGATGAGCCCTTCGTTCACCGGGAAGATGTCCCCCCTGGTGCGCGAATTCAGGTGGTTGCGATCGACAGCGAGGGGCGGCGATCCCGGCCGGCCTGGGTTGATGTTCCCCGTGCACCGATCACCGATGGGGAGCTCACTGCCCCCCATGGCGGTTGCTCGAGTATGCCAGCCGGCCTTCTGATGTTTGTGGCCCTGTTGGGCTTGCGCCGACGGCGAGCGGCCTAGGGCCCACAGCTTCTCCTTTTGCTGAAGCCCCCAAGGCGAGAGACTCGAACCAGGCTGCTTCTTTAAAGGTCCGGATGCCGACTCAGGAACATCGAGACCTCGTCCCGATAGATTTCGTCGTCACCGCTCGCGTGTACTGCTCGCTTCAGCAGCGCGAGAGCCCCCTGTAGATCACCTTGATTCTCGGCTTCGATGGCCTGGACGACCAGCTCGCCGGGATCTTCTGGAGGAAGTTCGTCGGTGTCCACCGGTGGCAGCTCACCATCTTCCCAGTCGAAGTTGAGCGGTGGGTCCTCCATGGAGTCGACGGCTTCAAATGCCTCGGCCACACTGGGGGTATCCGATTGATTCATCGGCGGCAAAGGCGGTGTCGTCGACGGCGGTGGCCCCTCTTCCAATAGCTCCGCAACCGGTGGGGGTTCGCCGGCATCGTGGACCTCGACCAGCGGTGCAGCCTCCATGACCGGGGCATCCCCCGACTCCACCACAGCGATGGCGACCGGTGGCGCTTCCGTCTCAATCGCCAGGGCCTCACTGGGCAATGCAGGGGGCACCTCACCACCTCGTTCTGGTCCGTCGAGCACGCTGGCTGTGCCAATCGACTCGGGCAGGTTGGTGTAGTCTTCGACCAGGTCATCGGCAGGCATCGGCGCCGTCGTTGCCAGATGCATTGGCCCCTCTGTACGATGGACCACGTTGGCATCCTCGCCGGCGAACGTCGCCATCGGTACCCGCTCGAAAGCCACCTCGCTCAGGGCGTGAGCCAGGACACCGCCGGCCGCGACCACACGATGGTGAGCCTCCTGGGCAAAGGTCGCTTCGATTTGAAGCTGGCCCTGCTCAGCCATCGCGCAGATCTCCAAGTCGGAGAGATGATCTCCTAACTCAGCACCCACCCAAGCGAGGCGCTCACTCAGCCCCTCCCAGTCACCCTGCTGACGCAAATAGCTCATCACGGTCTTTTGAATCGGTAGGTTGTCTGGGTACTGCTCCTCAAGTTCGGCGAGGGCTGGAAAGGCCAACTCAGCTTGATCACCAACGATCACCTGCTGGATCACCCGGCTGGCGATCTCGAGATCCAAGCGTTCGACCACCTCAACGAGGGGCGCAAGGACAGCAGCAGCAGCCCCCTCATCCCCTTCGCCGGAGTAGATATCGGCCAGATCCAAGAAGGCCTGGGGAAACTGAGAGATATCCTCCAGGCACTCCAAAGCTTCGCCGAGGAGTTCGATGGCCCGGTCCCGATCACCCAGTTGGTGCCAGGCCGTCATGGCTGCACGATGAAGGGCAGCGGCAGCCGGCTGGCCCACCTGCAACTCGGCGATCCCGATGTACTCTTGAATGACGCTGGCCCAGGCCTCACCCCGCTCGGCGACCCGAGCCAGGGCCAAGCGGGCGCTAAGATCCTCGGGGTCGTTGAGAACGACCAGCCTTAACAATTCGGCATCTTCGCTGAGCTCGGCGGCCCGTCGCAGGGCTTGTAGACGACGCTCCTTACTGCCGGTGACCTTGGCGAGACGGCGGAGGCAACTCACCTCCTCATCAACATCGTCCTCAGCCCGAGCTAGATCGGCCAGCATCCCCAGCACGCGCTCGTCCTCGGGAACCGCTGCTTCTAGACGAGCGAGCAACGAGCGACTCCCAGTGGGATCGACGGTGCTGAGCGCATCGGCGGCTTTCAATAGATAACGCACCCGATCCGTCAACTCATGCTGCCGTTCGGCCAACTCCTCGAAGACCTCGGCTGCCTCCCGGCGCTCCCCAGCTTTGACAAGTGTTTTGCCCAGAGTTTCCGCAACGTCGTCGTCCAGGGGGTTCAGCGTCCTGGCCTCGCTGAGGAAGCTCAAAGCCTCCCCGGGATCGCTACTCAGCTCTGCGGCTCGACGCAGCCAGGTTGCCCGCAAAACCGGATCGCTGGCGAGCAGGTCAGCAAGCCGTTCCCGGGCCCAGGCAGTGAGGGCTGGCTCACCCATCACCATGCCCAACCGCTCCAGCATGCGCACCGCATCGATGTGGTCAGGTTCCCGGTCCAAGAGGGCCCGGAGGAGGTCGACAGACTCGTCGGAACGACCCAGATAATCGGCAAGTAGCCGGGCCCGAGTCAGCACCAAGTCGGCCTCGGTCCGGCCCACGAGGAGCTCTTCGGCCTCGGCCCAACGCCCTAAACTCTCTAAGGCCTGACAGGACAGGGCGACATCCTCGATGCCCCCCTCTTGGAGCAATCGATAGGCTGCACCCGGCTGCCCGGCCGCGAGCCGCAATTGAGCTTCCCGGTGACGGACCTGATTGCTGTCTTCGCCTCGCAAGCGCAACAGTGCGAGTTGGTCGGCCGCCTCGCCGGGCCGGTCAGAGGCCTCATGGATCTCGGCCGCGAGCCAGCCAGCGGCCGCGCGCAGTCCAGGTTCGATCTCATCGGCAAACAAGGACTCAGCCAGGCGCAATGCCTTGGCCCGGCTGGGCCGTTCACTGGCGAGGAGCGCGGCCGCCGCAAGTCGGTCTTCCATCTCGACGGCGTGGGTCGCCAACACCTCTCCCAATTCCGCACGGGCACCCCGGAGCGCCAGTTCCGGATAAAGCAGGTTGAAGGCCCGGCGTCGCATGGACTCGCTGCCCTCACGCATGGCGGTGTAGAGATGGGGAATCGCCTCCTCTGACCGACCGATCGCCATGAGAGCCTCGGCCATCCGGTACAGAATCGCTGCACGCTCCTCGAGGCCTGCGACCTCTCGTGACCAGATCTCAAGGGCTTTCAACTTCTCTTCGTGGTCGCCAAGTTGCTCCGCTATTTCTACCCAGGAAGCTGCCACACGGACCCGGTCTGCCCCCCCATCTAACGCACTGCGAAGATCGGCGAAGGCCTGGGGCCCATGACCGAGCTGGGCGTGGGCCGGGGCCCGACGAAGCAGCGCTTCGATGCGGGTCAAATCGTCTTGGGCCTCGGCCTCCACCCGGTCGAGGAGCTCGATGACGGTTTCTCGGTCGCCAGCACGCTGGGCGATCTCGAGGGTTCTCTCGGTGATCTCCGCAGCCTCTGCCGGGTTGGCTGGCTCGTAGCCTCGGAGCAAGGCCAAGGCCCGCTCCGGCTGACCAAAGCGCTCAGCTGCCACGTCGGCCATGGCCCGACGCCGCTCAGCATCATGGGCCGGGTCCAAGTCCCGCTCCAAGATGAGTTCGCCAACTTCCATACGCTCCGACCAGCGCCCCAATTGGGCTGCCAAGCGCTCAAGTCGGAGGGCATGGTCCCGCTCCTCTGGGCGTCGCTCCACAAGAAAGGCCAACAGATCTAAAGCCCGCTCGGGCTGACGCAGGGAACCAGAGAAAGCCTCCTCTGCCTCGAGAAGCCAGCGGTCACCGCGGCTCTCATCGATGGCTCGGCCCACCTCGTCCCGAATCTCCGCCGCTTGCAAGGGTGTGCCGTGGGCGTCGATCAACCGCAGCCATTCCGCAGCTAAATCTTGGTTCGAGGGGAAGTGACGGGATGCCTGGCCACTGAGCTCCAAGGCGGCGGGAGCATCATTGGATGCCTCGAAATCGTGAACCAACTCCTTGACCGCCCAAGCCATCCCTTCCGGTGGTTCGTCGCCCTCGGCCTTACCGATCCAATTGGCCACCACCGGGGCTGCTTCTTCAGCGGCGAGGGTCTGAACAGCGGCCGTTGCGTAGCGCCGGTGCAACTCCACGTTGTCCGGGTCTAGGTTCCAAGCCTTTCGCCACCATGGCAGGGCCGTCTCCGCCGGCATTCGATGGGCTAGATCGACCATCAAGTCGCCAGCGACTTCGGGCTCCAAGCTGGGGGCCAGTTCATGAAGGGCGGCTTCGAGCGCCTCACTACCCTCTGCAGCTCGAGCAGACTCAAGCCAGTCACCATGCCGCCAGACGTTCCGGTCCGGTTCCAGTTCGTAGGCTTGGAGGAAAATCGACGCCGCCTGTGCTGGCTCACCGGACTGTTTCAGGTGACTCGCCCATTCCCCCATCAGGTAGGCGTCACCGCTCATGCGAGCGACCCGCTCCAACTCTCGGCCGTAACCCTCGGGGTCGCCGACCCGTCCCATTAACGCGAGATAACGCTTGAGCCGATCGAGATGGGTCGGCGGGTCCTCTTCCACAAGCGATGCGTCCAGGTAGCGTTGCCCCACAATCTCTTCGGCCACTTTCGCATCCCCGACAGCAAGGGCCAGGTCGAGGCGTTCCAAGTCCAAGTCGATGGCTGCATCTTGATCGCGCAACTGGTCAAGGACACGGGCGAGGCCCAGAGCGAGCCCCCGCTCGCGCAGGGGTTCCAACAATCGCCGGAGGAGGTCGAACTGAAGGCCTTCTCGCTCGAGGGTCGACAGCACCAGACGCTCGACGGCTTCATCGTCAAGATTGGTTTGACCAGCCAGTGTAACGAGCCGCTGAGGATCACCCTCCCGGTCAGCACCCAGGTCAAGAACGGCAAGCATCCAATCCCGGGCCAACTGGGGCGAAATTGAGAGGGCTGCTCGTTCGCCTAGGAGCAGTTGCTCCGGGCGGCTCCGGTCCGGTTCACCGATCAACTCCAGGGTACGATCCGGTTGACCTAAACGCTCCAAACAGAGCCGGGCCGCCTCCAGTTCGCCCCCTTCGATGGACAGCGTTAGCTCGATCGCCTCCTCGAAATCACCGAGGGCTTCATGGGCTTTGGCCAGTTCCAGAGCGGTCTGTAGCCGGGGGTCCAGATCATACTCTCGCCGCAGGGCATGCACCACCTGGCCAAGCTCGTCGCTGGCCCGGGCCCAGCGCCCCACCACATTCCAGTATTCACCGGTCTCACCGTGAAAGGCTTCGCCCAGGCGTAGCAAGTCACCGGCGCAGTCGAGATCCCCCTCCCGCAATCGGGCTTCAACCACCGCCAGCAGGAGGTTCCCCTCCTCCGCTGGACGACGCCGCACAAGAGTCTCGGCCATGTGCGCGCGGTCCTGGAGGGCATGGACTGCAAGGTGAAGGTCACCGTCTGGGATGCTGTCCGGCTGAACCGCGAACCAGTCGCGAATGACCGAAGGCAGCGACTCATCTCGAGCAGACTGCCGCAGCGCCTTTACCAAGACCGGGTATGCCGCCGGTGCGACCTCGGCATTAACGGTCGCTCGACCGGCGGCTGCAGCCGCTTGGGCCGGGCGCCCCAACTCGAGCAGGAGGCCCGCTGCCTCCAACTCCCACACAGCGGCCTCACCGGGCAGCTCCAGCCGTCGCTCCACGGCGACGAGGGCCTTTTCCAGATCACCTTCACCCCGGGCCCATGTCGCCGCCGTCACCAAGTCGTCCCCTTGACCGGCCGGGTCGAGTTTGCTGGCCTCTTTCAAGGAGTTGATCGAGGCAGCGAGAAAGGCATCCTCCCGGGCCTCAAAGCGCAGTCGGGCCGCGCTACGCCAATGGGTGGCCCGCCGGCGAGCATCTAGATCCGAGTGGCGGGCAGCCCGCTCCAAACAGGCCAACGCATAAGCAGAGTCTTGGTCTTCGAGCGCAATCCAGGCAGCCCCTTCAAGGGCCCGGGCGTCGTCCACCACGGTGAGCGCCAACGCAAAGTAGTGCTTCGCCCGTGGACGATTCCCCTCTGCGAGGTGCAACTCACCTAGTTGAACGATTTCCTCGACCGCTTCACCGGGCCGCCCCAATGCGACAATCCTGCGCAAGATTGAGATAGCCAAACGCCGAGCACCCGCGTCCCGCGCAGCGAGGGCGAGAATTTTCAGTTCACCAGCTGTGCAGAGATCCAGCTCCAAGAGACGCTCGACCACGGGCAAACGAAAGGTCGAGGGCTCATCACCCCCCAAAGCCTGGACACAACAACCGTATTCGAGAAAGTCGTAACCGGCCTCCCGAGCCGCTTGAGCTGCGGCCCGCCAGGTTTCAGGCCGCGGATCGCGGCGAGCTTCGACGAGGCGCTGAGCGAGCGGGTCTAACTGATCCCCGAGATCCCGTAACAACTCGAGGGCATCGACACGCTCGGCCAACAGGTCGGCTGCCACCGCCGCCGCCGCCCCGGAAAGCCCGCCGTCCACCAAGGCCCGCCGGGCCTCGATCGCCGCCTCTTCCAAGTCCGCCTCACAGGCAAAACGCTCCAGATAGCGGAAGTCCTCTGGCAAATTCCTAACGGGCAGTCTCGCGCCAGGTCTTTCTGTAAGATCAAAGATATAAACAGGAAGGTCTGACTCAAAACTCCAGCCAGAGCGACCGGCGCCTACCCGCGTCCTCTTGCGGCCTGCTTCCACGAGCCCTCGTCGGGCAAACTGATCGACGGGATCTTCCACCTGACGACCACCAAAGGTCTCCTGAATGAGCGCTGCCGTCTGACGCCAAGCACCCCCTGCGTCGAGCGCCGTGGTCCAGGCTTCCCGAATCAGCAAGCAAAGGCCTCGATCACCAAGCCGCTCGAAGGCAATTCTCGCCGTCAAACCGGGGCGTTCGACCACCAACTCTTCCGATTCCCACCGAACTCGCCCCCGGTCTCCAGCCAACCGCTGGGGGTCGAGGCTCAATTCCAGTCGAACCAGCGCTGTTCGGTGATGGGCGAAGGGTTCAATCCCACCGCTCAACTCCACCGGGCCGTCGACATCAACAAGGCGAAGAACGGCCTGTTCCACCGTCGCGGGACCAAAGGGTAACCCCCGCGCGACCAGGCTTGCTTCGCCGCGATAGAATGTTAATCGCCAGTCATTCACAGGATTTCCGTGGACTCCTCTTTCCATCCAGGCCAGGCCAACGGGGTGTTCCGGTGGCAGGCGTTAGCACAGGGATTTCTGCCGGGATAGCAGCCCCTTTTGCGCCTTCTTTTCCCTGTGCAAGGAACATGCTCAACTCGTTGGAATCATGAGTCTCCGACCGATCATTATCGTTGTTTCCCTTCTCTTCATCGGCTTTATTGTCCTGCAATGGATGAGTATGAAGTCCCAACGTCTGCCGCGACGCCGGGGCAACCGGGCCCGACGGCGGCGACGGGCTCAAGTCATCGCGCCCAAAACTCGCAAAGGGCCGAGTCCCTGGGCGATGATTGCCGGCCTGGTGATGACCTTGGTCGCCCTGGGTCTAGCACTCTTCTGGAGGTCGAATTGAGGCTTCTTATCTTATTGGTTTTTCTTGCATCAGGCTGCCAACTCATTGGCGATGGCGACGCCCCGACGCCTGAGCCCTGCAGTCCCCAACCTGTCGTCCGTGGCCCCTGGGCTGTCGGCTACCACATGACCCAAGCAGACATCCGCTGGGAAACAGAGGTGGCCGGTTGCGGCGGAATCCGCCTGCGTCGAGAAAGTGGCGGTGAATGGCTTGCCCAGGTGGCCTCCTCCGAAGAGATCGTGAACCGGACGCTCGCCGTCGGTGAAGGCGTCCTAGAGCGCCCCGACATCCCGGGCCCAAGTGTCCAACATCGAGTGAACTTACAGAACCTCGAACCGGGTACATGTTATCAATATCAGATCTCCCAGACTGCAGAGGTGGTCACGGGGCGCTTCTGTACCGCCCCCCGACTGGACAGCCGATCACCGCTCCGTTTCGCATTAATCGGCGACACCAACCCGGCGATGGGAACAACGGCCGGGCTCTATCAAAACCTCGCTGACTGGACGCCTTCGGCCATCCTCCACGCGGGGGATATTCAGTACTATGATAGCTTCATCGAGACCTGGGCCGACTGGTTCGTCCGCTCCGAACCCCTCCTGCGATCTGCGGCCATCCTGCCCGTCGTCGGCAACCACGAGCTCGAAGTGCTCGATGAGCGCCTGGAACCGGAGGGGACCTTACCCCGAGACTTTACCGAGTACTATCAACCGATGTGGGGCGATCACGGACACAGCGGCCCCGGCAACAACTATGCCTTCCGGATGGGTGGACTTCTCGTCCTCGCGCTGGATTCGGAATGGGACCCCCAGGACATGTGGACGCAAGAAGTCCAGCAATGGGTGGTTCAAACGCTGGTCCAGGCAGAGTCTGATCCAAGCTATCGCTTCGCGGTCGTGATGTTTCACCGTCCTCTCATGACCCGCAGCCGCTACGGCGGCCAGACGGAGCGACGGGCCCAATTCGTCAATCTCGTGGCTCCATTTCGTGTCAAACTCATCCTCAGCGGACACGCCCACTGCTACGAGCGCTTTATCGACTCGGGCCGGACTTGGATCGTCAGTGGCGGCGGCGGCGCATTGCCCCACCGCTGCGATCAAGAGCACGAGGATTTAGCCCTCGCACAACAAGCCGCGCATACAACTTACCATTGGGTCGGCTTCACACTGACCGCCAGCGGATTGACAGGGGAGGTTTTCGACGCCGATGATCAGGTCATCGATCGTTTCGAGATCGGAGGTTGAGATGAGTCGAATCGTTCTGCTCCTCCCCTTCCTGGCCTGCGCCCCCATTCAACTCTACGAGGGGGACCGGGCAGCCTTTGACCGTATGCTCGACGTCATGGAGCCGATGGAGATTACGACGGAAGACCGTCATCTCCCTCGGCCAGCGCCCCTGATCAGTCATACCAAGGCCCCTGTAGGCCCGCCGGTCACCAGTCGACCTGCAGTTGCCCCGGGCCCTGCCGCACCGCCGGCCGGCGCCCCCGTGCCGCGACCAAGACCCAGGCAAACACCAGCGACCGCGCCCGGCGCCGGTCCCAGCCTTGACCTGACGGCGCCCGCGGCAGCACCAGCCCCTGCCCGCCGGCCAAGGCCGGAAACCAGGTCCCCGACGGTTCCAACACCGACCAAGAAGCGCGAGGAGAAAAAGGCAGCCCCTGGCCCCACGCCCATCCCTAAGACGCCAAAAACCAAGACGCCTCCCCTCCCCAAAGCACCCGCGCCACCGGCGCCGCCACCAACACCAGCCCCAAAGATACCTGGTGCACCCAAGCCTCCAGCAGCACCGGACGTTCCCCGACCCAAGATTCCCGCCGCTGAGGCGCCCAAGCGGGAGAAACCGAAACGGCAACTCATCAGTCGATCCCCCACAAAGCCCAAGACAGAAGCCGGGGAGGCTTCCGCTTGGGCCAGTGCCGATGGTCTGACATCGGGGACACCGGAAGCCGATTCCGGCGAGGACGTTGGTCTCGATGACCTCTTTCCCCCGGCGCCCCGACCCAAAGGCCCACGGGATCCCGACGGCAATCGGGCCCTCATCGGCAAACGCAAAGGCCCACTCTCCGACTGCTACGTGAACGAGCGCCTCCGTGACGAGGGCGCTGCCGGTACCATCAAGCTGCTGATCGAAGTCCCCGAGACCCTGCCGAACAAGGTCTCTGTGATGCGGAGCGAATTCTCCAAAGCGATGGGCGCCTGCGTGAGCCGGGCCCTCTCTGACGTGCCCTTTCCCGGGGACCCTGCGGGCAAGAGCTATCGATTCGCCATCCCCTTTACCTTCCGACGCTAGACTTTCGGTGGGCCTGACATGGGCGTGGCCCAGTTGTTCCTTGCCCCTCCCCCCCCCTATTCGTTAGCGCCCCTGACCGTAAGGTGAGGTCGAAGCAGCATGGCTGGACCCAAGGGCAGACGTGTCCGTATCAACCCGGAGTTTCCGGAGCCCCGTAAGGTGGCTCAAGCTTGCGATGCACTCAGAGAAGGGGAACTCATCGGCTGGCCCACCGATACGGGCTACGCACTCGCATGCGGGCTCTACAACCGTAGCGGTATGGATCGCCTCCGGCAGGCTCGTGGGCTCGACCGGCACCACCCCTTTACCTTCGCCGTATCCGATCTCTCAGCGATGACCCGCTACGCCGTTGTTGAGCAAGGTACCTTTCGCACCCTCAAACGGATCCTTCCGGGCCCATACACCATTATCTTGCGTTCAACGCCCCAGGTTCCCCGCGTCCTCCACTTCAAACGCCGACAGGTCGGCGTGCGTGGCATCGACCACCCTGTAAGCCAAGCGCTCATGACCGCATATGGTGAAGCGATCATCACCACATCGGCCATCTATGAAGGGCTGCATCTGGAGTATGGGGAGGAGTTGAAGGACGCATTCGGACATGTACTGGAACAAATCTTAGACGTAGACTATCTACCCCGAGCCGAAAGCACCGTTGTGGATATGAGCGGTGCCATCCCCGACGTGTTACGTGAGGGAGCTGGAGAAGTGACATGGCTAGAAAACTAATCCCCATCGCAATCATCAGTCTAACCTTTGGGTGTGCGACAGCGCCCGTGGACACGGGCATTCGTGGCCATCTTCCCCTGCGGCAGGCTGATCAGACCCTTTTGACCACGGTGATCCAGGGCAGCGTCGACGCATTGAAGCTGGCGTCTTGGTCGGAACAACTGAAGGAAAAGACCGTCGCGCTTCGGATCGTTGGTGTCTCCGGCCTTGAACAGGCCCGGCTCGCCTACAGCCTGGAACAAAGATTACTCGCCGAAGCCAAGGTGGCTCGGGTTGCCACGGGCGCAGAGATCCAAGTGGTGGTTCTGGTCCGAGCTATCGGTGTTGAGAGTAAAAATGGTGACGAGGCGAGTCTTACCCGGGCTTTTCTCGTCGGCGAGGTCCTCCTTGTTCAAGCCAAGAAAGAACTCGCCCGTCTGGTTCTGAAGGGTCATGCCATCGACAGTTGGGTGGTCGGCGCAGCGAAGCCAGAACGCGGGAAAGGTCAGTATGGAGACCAGCCTGCGCGCCGAGACCGGGACCGAGACGACGATCGGGACCGCTACGATGACAGGGATCGGGATCGGGATCGAGACCGCTACTATGATCGGGACAGAGACCGGGATCGGGATCGCGACCGGGACAGAGACCGTCGTGGGGATCGAGATCGATATGACGACCGGGACCGGGACCGAGACAGGGGTCGAGACCGGGATCGAGATCGGCGCAGAGATCGAGATCGGGACCGATATGACGACCGGGACCGAGACAGGGACCGTAGCCAGGACAAGAGTCGAGACCGGCGCAAAAAGAAAAAGCGGGGCGAGGCCGACCGGGATGATGATGAACGGAATGACCGCCGAGACCGTCGTCGCAACCGCCGCCGACAACCGCTCATCATCGATTGACGACCATGAACACTTTTCAGGGCACCAAGGACTACGTCTCCTCTCCCGAACTCAATCAAGCCGTGGCCTGTGCGTTGGTGCTTGGCCGCCCGCTGCTCGTCAAAGGAGAGCCGGGAACGGGTAAGACGCTCTTAGCCGGCGCGATCAGTGAGGCGCTCGAGCGGCCGCTGTTCCGCTGGCACGTCAAGTCCACCTCGAAAGCCCAGGAGGGGCTCTATCACTATGACGTCGTCGCTCGGTTGAACGACTCACGCTTTGGCGGTGGAGACGTCCACGATCTGCGCAGCTACATACGCATGGGTCCGCTGGGCATGGCCTTTCAACAAACCGCACCCGCCGTTGTCTTGGTCGACGAGATCGACAAGGCGGATCCGGAATTTCCCAACGACCTGCTGCGGGAACTCGACGAGATTGCCTTCACCATCACCGAGTTGGA
>PBND01000046.1 GCA_002722845.1 Myxococcales bacterium
ATCGAGTACTGCCATTGTCTTTGGCAAGTAATGCTTGTTCTAGAACGACCTCTCTTTCGATCAGGCGTTCGGGCTGTAAGCCTGTATTGTGCCGTGCTGACTGGGGGCAATACGCACAATCTTCGGGACATCCGCCGCTCTTGATGTTGGAGAGTGTACAGAGTTGAACTTTGCCGACTGGCTGAAACATTCGGTGAGCCTCTTGCGCTCGGAAACTCAGTTCGTGGAATGGTAAAGCAAAAAGGGCTTCAACCTCTTTAACCGACCAATCATGACGAATGCTTGGTTTCATGCGTCCTCCAATCTGCCATAGGTCCTCTTAGCGTATTCCCTGCTAACACGCTTGACCCGGTCTCACCCAGCCCCTATCAGCAGGTCGCTTCGGCGTTGTACCCAAGCGGTCTAAGGGAACGGTCTGCAAAACCGTGATTCACCGGTTCGAATCCGGTCAACGCCTCCAAAGGGATTTTGCGGTGCATGCACCGCATTTTCTTTTTTTTATGGTCATTCACCGGCGGTCAACGGTTCGGCGACGTGATCAAAAAGATAGCGCCAGATACGCCAGTTGCGCTTGAGATAAAAACGCTCCCGCTCCGTCCGGGCCTCGGTGATGGGGCCAGGGGTTTCCACGCCAGGGCCGAGTCGGTTGCGAAACAAACCGGAGGCTTCCAGCCGGGCCGGAATCTCCTTGGCCAGATGTTCTTGGTCGGTCTGAACAAAGAGTTCGCTACCGGGGGCCATGACTTGGTGGAGTTGTTCAACGAAGCTGTGGTTGACCAGCCGTCTTTTGGCATGTCGTTTTTTGAACCACGGATCTGGAAAGCTGATGAACACCCGTCGCAGGCAGGCTGGGGGAAGCACTTGGTTGAGGTAACGGGTGGCATCCACGTGGACTACCAAGGCGTGATGCAGCCCTTGCTGATGGAGTCGTAGCCGAGCCTCGGCACAGAAGGCGGAGCGAACCTCCATGCCAACGAGCCGAGTGGTTGGGTTGAGCGTCGCGTACTCAGCAAGGAAGTCGCCGAGTCCGATGCCGATATCAGCCTCCTCTGGGGGGCCACCGAGGTGTTCCTCCCAATCGGGGATGACAAGGTCCGTCTCACGAAACGTGAGCGGGTTGGTATGGTGCCGAAGTCGGCGAGCGGTTTTCGATTTTAGTTTCATGAAGGGGCACCCAAGAGTCGGCCAAGGTGGATCGCTTTCACCGCAGCCAGATCGTTCTCTCCCATGGCTAAGGCCGTGAGCCGGTCGAGACCGAGCGCGATGCCAACGGTTGGGGGCATCAGGTCGACGGCTGCGAAGAAATCCGGATCCTCTGGGTAGGCCGGCCGACCTCGGCTTACCCGTTCAGCTTGCCAATGCCGATAGCGTTTGGCCAGGATTTCACCATCTGTTAGTTCGGTGAAGGCATTCGCCAGTTCGATGCCGTCGAGATATAATTCAAACCGATCGGCGAAACGAGGATCGTCATCCTCCAACTTCGCCATGGCTGCTTGGCTGGCTGGAAAGCCAGAGATGAAGAGAAAGCCCATGTCTTTGAGCCGAGGCTCGATGACTTCAACCCATGCAAAATAGAAGAGTTCGTCCCAGGACTCGTCGGGTCGTACGGCAACCCCGCGAGTTTGAAGGCGCTGGGCAAAGCTTGCAGCGGGTTCTTCAGGGTCGAGCTCGAGTTGCAGGAAACTGGCGAAGAGTTCGCTCACCCGCTGATGGCGAACGGGGAACTGACGCGGGTGGCCAGCGGCCTCAAAAGCGGCTTCGACGAGGGCGATGCAGTCGGCCTGGAGTGCTTCAGGCTCGGCGCCCGGTCGATACCACTCGACCATTTCAAACTCGAGATCGTGCCAAGGCCCCCCTTCTTCGTCTCGGATGCAGGGAGCGATCTCGAACAGAGGGCCTGCACCTTGGGCGAGGAGACGTTTATGCCAGACCTCAGGGCTGGTTCGGAGAAAGACTCGACGGGTCTTCGCACCGAGGGCTGTCAGGTCCACGGCCGGGGCCTCGAGGTGGGCCTCGCCCCCGGGGGCGAGGGTGGTCACTGGGGTGACGACCTCCACGAGACCTCTCGACGAGAGGGTCTTTCGGACGGCAGTGCGAACCGCACTGTTGAGGAGAAGCCGACGACGCATGCCCCCCTCTGCCACCGCACCCCCCCGAGGAAAAGCTTCCGTTCAACAAGGAGAGATAGCCCCTTTTTGCGGGACGGGTTACACCCACTGGGTGCTGGGAGCGTGCCAATGAACCGAAGGGATCGAACAGCGGTCGTTTTCATGCGGTGGTGTCTTGCCTACCTTCTCCTGGAATCGGTCTGGATCAAGGTGTCTTTGGGCAGGCCTGCTGAGCACATGGCAGCCCTTTTGGAGCATTGGCTTCGATTGGGTGTCTCCCAAGACTGGATCGGCCAAATTCTGACGGCCGGACACGCACACCCGGATCTGGCCATGGCCCTTGTCCTCGGGATCGAAGGACTTGCCGGGGTGATGTTGGCCCTCGGCGTTGGTAGTCGCATTGCGAGCCTCGCCTGCGGTCTACTCTACGGCCTGCGCTACCTCATCGCACCCCACGGCTTAGCCCTCGTCGTCGCCATGGTCGCAGGCGCAGTCTTCGTGAGCGACTCAGGAAAGAGCCTCAGGCTTTTGGGGCGGCGCCGGCTCGTCGACGAAAGCTCACCACAAACCAATCCACTGTAACCGGTTCATCGGGATCGAGATCGGTCATCGCTTGGTCCAGCAGGGCTTCCCGGGCCTCGGGTTCCAGACCGGGCGCCATCCAGTCGCTCATGGCCGGGATCCGCAACAAGGCCATGAATTCCCCTTGCGTACTTCGGTAGGTGAGTGGGGTCCAGCGCCCGGGCTCTAAGTCGCACATCGCTGCTGTTGCATCCAGTTGAGTCGGGTTCAGTTCGCGGATCGCACCGGGCAATTCCGCGTGACCTTCGGCAAGAACTCGGGTCACGGCTGCTTGAAGAGGGTGTCCTTCGACGCTGCCACCCCGGACGTAAGTTGCTGGCACTGTGAAGTGAAGGCTGCCCCCCGGCACCAGGAGCCGAGCCATGTCGGTCAATGGACTGCCGTGGAAATGCCAGAAAGCCGCGTTGCAGACGATGGCATGGAAAGGCGCTGCCCGTGAGGCACTTAAACGTTCCGCTGAGCGGACCTCGAAGGTCACTCGGGGATCATCGAGAAGAGTCCTGGCCAGCGAGACCATCGCCGCGGCCCGATCGACACAATGCAACTCTCCACGGGGGCCCAAACGCTGCAAAACAGCCTCGGCGGTGGCCCCGGTGCCACAAGCTAAGTCGAGAATCCGTATGTCGGGCCAGTCTGGATATGCCTCGAACAAAGTATCATTCAGTGCCCGATTCAAATGGGCATAGACCGGCCAGGATCTCGTGAACTCCGCGTAGGTTTCAGCCGTCAGAAGGTCGTTCCAGGCATCCTCGTTCACGGGCCATCCTGATGCAGGGGGCATACGGCTGGGAAACTGATGCCTTTTTCTGCGAGGACGAACTGATTGCGTCGGAGGTCTTCGGTCACGACTTCCCACTGCCCTTTGCATGCCCAGTCACCCCGAAGGCGGGGGACGTTGCGACACCACTTACGGTAGCGTCTCGCCAGAATAAAGTTGTCATGGAATTGCCGGGCCATACCACAGACACAGCCTTGAAGTTCCATGCACGGCCCCTTCAGCGCGGCTGGGAGTTGAATCGTGCCTAACTCTTCCGGCTGAGCCTCTGAGTCTAGACTCGCCAGTCGGCTCTCCTCGGCCCGACGGTTCTCTTCTGCAAGTTTCTGTTGGTACCGGGCCTGGAGTTCGGCTTCTCGCTTTGTCTCGAGTTTCTCCGCAATCTCTTGGGCCAGGTGATCCACCTGTTCGACGGCGGCTTGTCGCTCCTTTTGTCGATGACCTCGTTCATCGGCCGAAGGCACGGCGGCTTCGATGAGCCAGAGTACGACCAAAGCGCCCCAAACCGCACCGATCGCGAGCCCCCGGCCACCTTGGAGCGGGCCGCCCGGCATCTCCCCATAGTGACCGGTTGGCATGGTGAGCCGGGAATAGAGGTAGAGAAGGATGACCAGCGCCGTGCTGATCATGACCAACCACTCCATGGTACCTTCTCCTCCCCTGCTGTTCATGCCAGAAACCCGTGGCAGCGGCCAGACCCGCTTCGAGGACCGAGCCCCTGAACCCAGAGTTACTCAGCGCAGTCTGGTCGATCACCATTCTCTGTGGTGCTGCTTGGCGGCTTCGCACACTGGTTCTGGCCTCGGGCGTGGGTCGTCGATGGATTCCGTGGCTGTTTGCGTGCTGCCTCCTGACATTGGTTCGGATGAGCGTCCTGTTTTATCGTCACCTGTGGTCAAGCGAGCATGTGGATCCGTGGGTCATCCCGGTCGTGGTCCTGACCCTAAGTCTCTTTATCGTTTGTTGTTTTTCCATGTTGGTCGAATTCGTCGAGGCTGGCCCCCTGCCGACCTATCTCGTGTTTGTGGTGGGCGCCCTCCTCGCACCCCTGGCATCCATTCCATTGCTTCGATTCGATGCAGGCTACGGTAGCCGCATTGCACCCATCGCAACCGTGCTCGCGATCCCCTTCTTGCTGGGGAGCGTGTATTTCGCCGTCTACCTGTATAAACGAACGGCATTCGAAGCACGGCGCCCGATGATCTGGGGCTGTACCATTGCCTGTTGGGCCGTGTGTGCAAGCGCTTGCTACGATGCATTTCTCGTCCAGCAAACCGGCGCCGCGGGGGTCTTCACCACGGGTTGGGTTCAGTCCATTGCCCTCATCGTCATCATGTTGATCGCGGAGGGCCTACTCACTCGAGAGTTTGTGCAGCGGGCCGACGAAAGGGAGCGGGCCGAGATCCCCGTTGAGGCTCAGTCGAGACTTTTTGCGACGGTGAGCCATGAACTTCGAACGCCCTTGAGTAGCATCATTGGGCTGCAGGAAGCCCTCTCTAATCGCCTCGCTCCGGCGGGCCAACTGGCTCTGGTGAAAGGCCTGGGACAGGCAGCCCTCCGCTTGGCTCGACTGATCGACGGCGTCGTCGCGGTGGAGCGTTTTGCGCTGAACCGTCAACGTCTCGACGAAAAGCCCTTCACCCTTTCTCGGCTGTTTCATCAGGCGGAAGGAGATCTTCAGCAGCGCGTGAGTTGGTCCTTGTCCGGTCCGCTTGACCAAGTGGTCGTCGGTGATGACCGGCGGTTTCGCCAAGCCCTCGAGTTCTTGTGTTACGAGTTGAGCGCTTATGCAGGGGCGGAACCGGTTCAGGCCGAAGTGCGTGGGAAGCGGGTCTCTCAGGACGTGACTGAGGTCTCTTTTCGGCTCGTTTGTAGGTCGAGCAAGTCGCAGGCTGGGGAAAGGCCTCCCTTAGAACCGCTGAGTTCACTGTCGATTGCCCGCCGACTCTTCCGACTGCTGGGCGTCGAGCTGACGAGCGAAACAGATGCCTCAGGTGCACTGACCTGCCAAGCAACCTTTCAACTTCCGAGCGTTATCGGCCGAGTCGAACTCACGGAGACACCCCGGGAGCCAACGCGGGAAATTGGGACACGAGAAGCAAGAGTTCTCGTGGTGGATGACAACGCGATGAACCGCAGAGTCCTGCGCCTCTTGATGGAGCAGACCGGCTGTGACCTCATCGAAGCAAGCAGCGGCGCAGAAGCGATCCGCCGGGCAAAGGAAGGTGAGTTCGAGTCGGTTCTCATCGATCTGCATATGCCGGGCATGACGGGACTGGATGTCGCTGCAGAGCTTCGGCGGCACTGGCAAGAGGTCGGTGCTGAGCAGGCCTGTCGCTTGGTGGCTTGGAGTGCTGACCTGCGGCCCGAAATGATCGCATCTGCCTTTGCCTCTGGCTTTGATCGGTTCTTACCAAAGCCATACTCTCGAGAAGAATTGTTCCAGGCCCTGGAATTTCCTCTCGGGACACCGGACCAGGAGGATCTGGTGGAAGCGGTGGATGGGCGTCAAGCGAGCGAGTTCTTGCTCGCTTTGGTCGGTGGCGACGAAGCCTTGGCCGAGGAGCTCGTTGAGGAGTTTGAGTCCACTTGGCGGATGGCACACGAGCAACTCGTGAATGCCTACGAGCGCGCCGATTGGCAGGAGGTCCAGGCCCTGGCCCACCGGCAAAGAGGTGGTTGCTTAAGTCTCGGCCTCAACGAGCCAGCAGCGACGGCCGGCCGACTTCAGGTTGTGGCCGGGGAGGACCACAGGGAAGAGACCTACTCATTGTTGCTCCGCTTGCGAACCCAGTGTGAAGCTGCCGGTCGGCTACTCCGGCGTTCTCTGCAGCGTTCGGATCAGCAGCGATGAATATCCTCGCGATCAACATTCTATGGTCCTTAGGACTCACCTCTGCCCTCTTTTGGCGAGTGAGTGCATTGCTCGGGATCCTGCAATCGAAACAGCCCTGGGCCGCCTTCCTGCGCTGGACGCTGGCCCTCACCATCTTCAAGCAGTTGATGGCCCTCTTTTTCTATACGGCCGAAACAGCAGCGATCGCCCAAGTCTTCTATATCCTTCTTTTGGTCTCCACTGCCTTCTTCTTCCCCATCGCATTTGAGACCGTGCTTCGCTTTGTTGGTCGTCCGTCGGGCCGCTTAGCAAAAGTGGGTATCATCGGTGTGGTTCTGACGGTTGTAGGGGCCTGTTTCTGGGGCATCGAAGGGATGGTGTTGCGTCAGCCCAAAGGGGTGGATGCCTACATTTTCGATGCCGACCTGGCCCCGTGGGCTGGTGCCCTCTTGGCCGGATGGACGCTCTTTTATGGTGTGGTGACCTGGTTGGCTTTGCGTCCCATTGCTGCACCGGCAAACCGTCCCTTTCTTCCCGTGGTGTACGGCTACGGTATCAATCTGCTGATCATCATCCACGACGCTCAGGTGGCCTCTGGGGTCCTAGAGACGCCGTTTTTGAGCGGGTTTGGCAACGTGGTCCTCGCCGTCACTTTTGTCATCAGTGCGGAGCTCACGGTCACCCGGGAATTGCAACGGACCGCAGCATCCGATCGCCAGGCCCTGGCCGAACTAGACTCAAGGCGCCGCTTCCTCGATGGGGTGAGCAAAGAACTTCAGGGGCCCATGGAAGAGATCGAAGATCTACGAGGCCGTCTCCAGGCCGAATCGCTGGACGAGGATTCGCGACGGCTCGTGGGTCTGATCAAGACGTCTTCCGACCTCCTTCATGGCACTTTGGAGCAGTTGGTGGATTTCGAGCGATTGAATCGAGGTGATTTCATTTTACGGGATGAACTCATCGAGTTGGAATCCCTTCTGAATGATATCCTCCAGCAGGGTCGAGAGCTCACACTGGCCGAAGGGCTACAGTTTCGGGGGGACGTCGACGTTTCCGAGGGGCTCGTTGTCCGTGGAGACGCGCAGCGATTACGACAGGTGCTCACTTACCTCATCGCCAACGCAGTCAAGTTTACCCTTGAGGGGTCGGTGATGTTTCGTTGTCGAGCTTATCGTATGCCCGACGCATCCCAGATTACGCTGCGGTTTGAGATCGAGGATACGGGCGTTGGGATTGCAGCGAACGATCAGGCCCGTATCTTCACAGCCTTTGCCCAGGCTGATGAGGGCATCGAGCGGCGCTTCCAAGGGGTTGGCCTCGGTCTGGCACTGTGTGAAAAGCTTGTGGGTGAGATGGGGGGAGAAATCCAGTTGGACAGTCAGGTGGCCAAAGGAACTCGGATCCAAGTCGACATCAGGTTGGAGGAGGCGTTGACCCCGCAGTCTAACGATTCCTTAGGGCCTCGCTAGTAAGCGTTTCCTCGGACCAAGGCGAAGAACTGACCCAGGTCCTTGTCCCCCTTGCGGGCTTTACCCACACTGACGCCATCACAGACCACACGCATGTCGTCTTGCATCCCTGCGTAGACCAGTTTTGAGAGACCTGCTTCATTGGGTTTGCGCATGGGCCAGTCGGGCACGTCACCATCTGGGATGCTGCGATAGTCGATGAAGAGTTCTGCATCATCGGCGGCCGGATGGACCAAGAAATAGCCGGGGCCTGTGATCCATTGGTTTTGCTGCTTGTTGTAGCCCCACAGTTCGTCTTCGCGATCGGTCGCACGGGTGAAGTGCTTCTCGAAGCAGCGGAAGACCGGCAGGGTGTTGATGCCCAAATGGGGGACTCTTGCGCCAGCTGGTAGGGACGTTGGCACGAAGTCGTCCAGCGTCATGGTTCGCTGCCCGTCCATCAGCCGATAGAGATCGCCAACGGCCTTTCGGCTCAGTGCCCGTACTTCATCGACACGGGCCTCGATGCTGAGCCCGGCGAGGTGCTCCGAGATCGCGTTGGCCGGGCTATTGGACTGGATCAGATCCGCGAGATGACTCATAGGTTTCGCTCCATTAAACGGGTCGCAATTCGACGGGATAAGGCCATGATCGTGTGCTGGGGGTTGACCCCAAGAACCGAGGGGATGATGGAGGCATCGGCTACATAGAGCCCCTCGGTGCCATGGACTTTGCCGTCGAAGTCGCAAACGCTTTTGCCAGCTTCTGCCCCCATGGTGCATCCGCCGAAAAGATGAGTGAGAATGCTGGTCCATGCCCTCGGGTCTAGCGAGGCGTTCTCCAGCAAATGGATCTGGTCTGGTCCCAGGGCGTAGGGAAGACCGTGGACACCGGGCATGATGGCCTTCGCACCCACCGCAAAGAAGAGATGGGCGAGTTGGATCGAGCCCTGACGCAGGCGCAGCATATCCGCTTTGTTCATCGTGTAGAAAACTTGCGGTTTTCCGCCGATTCCAGGCCGAATGGTGCCGACGCTCTGGGCCCGAACCGCGGCGACCCAGAGGGCGAGGTTACGATAATTTTGTACCCGGTCCATCAAGGTCTTGCCCGCCCCCGCAAGGCGACCGGCGATCAACTCGAGGGGCATGTTGAGGGTCTCGAGTTTAAGGCCGGGGTCGTTGCGGAAGTGGGTGGAAGCCATACCCTGGGTCGCACCAACGGTCATGTCGACGGGATCATCGAATGAGCCGAGTGTTGCCGTGCCCGGATGGGCCCGAAAGCCTTTGCCGAGGGCCGGCGTTTTGAGGCCGCTCCGCCAGAGGATCATCGGACTGTGGGTGACGGAAGCAGCGACGATCACTGCGCGCCGGGCCCGTACCTGAAAGCGACTTCCTTTTTTTCGGGTTTGCGGATGCACAAAGTGACCCTCGACCCCTTGAACCCGCCCCTGCGTGTGCATCAAACGCCGCACCGGTGCACAACTGAGCACCGTGCCCCCCCGCCGTCGCACCTCGGGAATCCAGGTGACATTGGTACTTTGCTTGCGGCCTGCGCGGCAGCCTTGCAGGCATTGGGCCTGACCGAGACAACCCTTCACACTACGTTCGATCACATGGCCTTCGATGCCTAAATTTTCGGCGGCTTGGAGTGCGAGGACGTTGCTTCGCCCCATGGATTCGGTGGGCACGGGGCAAACGGATAACTCCCGCTCGATCTGGTCCTGATAGGTCCAAATCGTTTCGGGCATGTCCGGGTCGTCCAGTCCGACTTGGTCTTTCCACAACTGGAAGATATCGCCCGGTGTCCGAACGACGATGGCCGAGTTGATCACCGTGGTGCCGCCCATCGTCCGGGCCTGCAGCACCGGGGAGAGCGCTCGCCCCATGGTCACCGATGACCCCCACTCATCGAAGAGATCCCGAAAGGCGCCGTAGAGGGTGTAGGGATAGTCCTCGGGGTCTCGCCAGGCCCCGGCCTCGACAACGGCCACCGATGCGCCGCCTCGGGCCAGGGTCACGGCAGCGCTACCACCCCCGGCGCCGCTGCCGACGACCACGTAGTCCACCTCCAACTCGAGGGTTTCACGGCCGGTCTGGTACGCGTAGTGGGTCAATCTGTCCTCCACGTGCCTGGATCTTCACCATAGGGCTTGAGGCCCAGGGCCCTTCGAACCTGTGGGTCTGCGCCCCAGCACATGCCGGCTACCGTCTTGACCATCAGGAGCGCCTGCCGGAGCCCGTAAAGGCGGGAGCGACTCATTCTCATCACATGGGCATCGAGGAGGGATTTGGGCAGGAGGAAAGCGGGAAGCGGCAAGAAGACGGTGATGAGCGGTGAGATCACGAGGACCCAAGCGGACAGATAGAAACTCAACCGGAAGACCAGCGGCGATTCTTTTTTGAGCCGGCGCAAAAAGCCGGAGGGGTCACAGTCCTTGGCACCTGGAAGGCCATCGGCCGGTGGTAGAACGGCGCCGAGGCAAAATGCGAAGAGTGCGGTCAAGAGGGTCTACAGGTCCAGGCTCTGGCCCGCGGACTTCAGGTCCCGTGCGGCCCGGGCCACCCGGTCTGCCATGCCTTGCTCACCCTTTTTCAGGTAGGCTCGGGGATCATAGGCTTTCTTCACACCCACCTCACCGTCCACCTTCAAGACCCCGGCATAGTTGGTCATGATGTGGTCCACGACCGGCCGGGTGAAGGCGTATTGGGTATCGGTATCGATGTTCATTTTGACGACACCATAAAGGAGCGTTTCGTGAATTTCTTCCAGCCCGCTGCCGGAGCCGCCGTGGAAGACCAGGTCGAAGCGGGCCTCCGCACCAAACTGCTGGGCTACCGCCGCCTGCCCGTCTCGAAGAATCGATGGCTTCAGTTGCACGTGTCCAGGCTTATAGACGCCATGGACATTACCGAAGGTTGCGGCGAGCATAAATCGACCGCCAAGGGGTTCCAGGGCTGCCCAAGTGGCCACCATGTCTTCTGGCGTGGTGTAGAGCTTTTCGGCCGGCGCCCCTGAGTTGTCGACGCCGTCCTCTTCACCGCCAACGACACCGATCTCCACCTCAAGAATGATCTCGTTGTCCCGACACAAGGTCATCAGTTCTTGGGAGGCGGCCAAGTTCTCCTGCAGCGGCAGGACCGAACCATCGAACATGTGGCCGCTAAAGAGGTTCTTCTGACCCCGGGCCCGCCGAGCGGCGGTTTCCGCGATCAGGGGCCGCAGGAAGCCGTCCACCTTCTCGGGGTGGCAGTGGTCGGTGTGGAGGGCGATGTTAATATCGTAATGGTCGGCTGCCCGGTGAATGTATTCGGCCAGGGCAATCGCTCCGTCCGTGGCTTTCTTGACCTCGAGACCGCTGGCGAACTGTCCGGCGCCCGTGCTGACCTGGAGGATGCCGTCGCTCTCTTCGGCAGCGAGGCCTGCCAGGGCGGCGTTCGCCGTGACGATGCTCGATATGTTGATAGCCGGATAGGCATAATGACCCGTATTCGCGGCATCGAGCATGGCGGAAAAACCTTTAAAATCAACGACCGGCATGGGCGCCCCCTCGGGATTTTGTGCTCGGGCTCCTAGCTAGGCCACGGGGACCAAGCAAGGCCCGGTTGCCTAGAAGCCCGTGCAGCCTTAACAAGAGCCTGGCCAGAGGGAGGAGTCATCATGGGTAAAAGGATCGGATTTGTCTTGAGCGGCGCCGGCGTATTTGACGGCGCGGAGCTCCATGAAAGCGTGCTGTGTTTGCTCGCGCTGGATCGAGGTGATGCAGAGGTCATCTTCATGGCCCCGGACAAGGATCAGTTCCACGTGGTCGATCATCAAAGCGGAACGCCAGCGGAGGGCGAGCGGCGATCGGTACTGTCCGAAGCCGCGCGGCTGGCCCGGGGCCCGGTTCGGCCACTGGCAGAAGTCTCAGCCGATGAGGTCGATGCGATCCTCATGCCTGGGGGCTTTGGCGCCGCGAAGAATCTGAGTACTTGGGCATTCTCTGGCGCGGCCGGTGAGGTCGATGGGGACCTCCAGCGTTTGTTGGGAGCGGTTCACGGGCAAGGCAAGTGGATCGCTGCATGCTGTATCGCACCGGCCATCCTCGCCAGGGTCTTTGGGGGCGATGGTGTCAAGGTGACCCTTGGGACGAGTGACCAGGATGCTGCGGAGGTCGAGAAGACAGGGGCCCAACACGAGCGGTGTTCGGTCGAGCAAGTGTGTATTGACGAAGAACACCGCCTGATCACCACACCGGCCTACATGGAGGCAGCTCGGATCCGCGAACTTGAGCCGGGCATCAGTGACATGGTCGGTCACCTTCTGCGGCTCGCCTAGGTATCGTCTTCAATGCGAGCGAGCGGTAGCTACGACCTCGCGATCTTTGGCAGCGGCTTTCTCGTACGCCTGACCGCTTGTTTGGTGGCGAAGTCAGGCCGACGCGTGCTTCGTATTCCCCTCGACCATCCCGAGCTGGAGGCGGCTCAGCCCTGGCCCACCCTGTGGCCGATGGATTTAACGGCCATTTCCGGCCCTCGAGAACGGGCCTTGGAGTTGGGCTTTCTTGTCCCGCTGCGTGACCATCTCGAGGACCGAGACCTGCTGGGCCAGTACGTGTCGCCTGAGGGGACGGCAGAACTCTTTTGCGATGCCGAATTGCTGGCAGCCCAAGCGGCACGGTTTCAGCCTAAAGGCCCCCTCGGTGTCTTCAGCAAAAAGCTGTTGAAGCGACGGAGTTGGGAGCTAGAGCAGAGCGAGCACAGCCCCGGCGGGAGTTTGTTTGCTCGACCGCGGCTTTTTCGCGCAAAGCCTAAGCTTGGCCGGGCTCCAAAGAGCAAGCGAACGCTCGATGCTCTCGATCACCTTGTGGCTTCGCACCCATGGACTTGCGGCAGCGAGGGGCAACTGGTGCTCGCGGGGGGGCGCCGCTTGGATGAGCGGGTGATCCGGGATCCGGTCCACCGCTTCCTTGAGTTGGCTGAGAACGCTTGTCATCTCGATGTCATGGAGCCCGGCACGGTCGTTGATGTCGATATGAAGGGCAAGCGGATTGAAGCTCTGGTCACCAGCCGAGGACAGCGAATCCAGGCGTCAGAATTCCTCCATTCCGGGACTCCTGCTGATCTGGATTGGGGCCCCGACCGCAAACGGGGCTCGCTCACCAGCCGTTGGAACGAGGACTTAGGGGCCCCGTGGCGTCGTCTTCGGTTAGAGATCAGCGTGCACCCCCAAAACTGGCCGGATTTTTTGGTTGGGCCTCTTCTTTTTGAGGACTTGGGGCTCGGGGTTTCCGTGACTCCGTTTCCTGATCGGGTCGTCCTCGATACCATCCTGAGCGAGGAGAATCAGGTGTCCGCCGTGATGGATGCCCTCCACCGACATTTACCGTGGCTTCGGCTACCCGAGCCGGATGTTCATGCCATCGAGTTGCCCCGCCGGAGTGATGTGACGGCGCCGCTTCCTAGCTTTAGGGAGTACTGCCCCAATCTCCTCTTCGCCCCAGATCGCCTGACCTTTGGCATGGGGCTCAATCAGCCCTTTCGGGCCGCTCGAGAGTTAGCAGACCTGCTTATTGAGCCCTGAGGTCGAACTCCACGAAGCAGGAGCCGGCTTGGTCTTCGAGCCAGGCCTTCAGCCCTGGGCCTTGGTGCGGCAGCACGCGCCGCGTCGGCAGGCCGAAGAGGGCTGCGGCAGCGCAAAGGTCGAGGTGTTGAGGCGTTGCGAAGAAACGCTCGTGATCTAAGGGGTCGATCAACTTTGCTGCGGGCAGTTGGTCGAAGATTCGCCCCCCGTCGTTGTTGATCACCACCACGCAGATCGGAACTTCGCTTTCCTGGATGAGCCGCAAACTGTTCAGGTCGTGAAACAGGCTTAAATCACCCAGCAGGCAGGTCACTTTGCGACCGGTGCCGGCGGCCATGCCGGCGCTGAACGCAAGCTGGCCGTCGATGCCGCAAGCACCTCGGTTGCCGTAAATATCGGTGGGTGCATGACCGGGTCGTACCGCTTCATCAAAGCGTCGTACCGACAGGCTGTTGCCAAGGACGACAATGCTGTCCAATGGGAGGGCCCCCGCTAGATGCTGGATCAACTGCTCCTCGTCGGTCGCAGGTGAGGAGAGGGGGCGGACCGGCCCAAGGTAGGTTCGTAGCTCGTTCGCCGGGGGACAAAGCGCGACGAGTTGAGCGGCCACGGGACCGCCGAGGGCGGCGGCTTCCGGGTCGAGCGGATTGTTCTGGGCCTCTCGACCGAGTCCAAAGATGGGCACGCCAGCATCGGCCCATTCGACCAAAGCGCGGCGCCAGGTGGGGGCCGTGGGCCAATGTCCCAGCCGGAGCACCCATGATGGGGTCGCATCTGGGGGTGTCAGCTCTTGAAAGGCCCGTAGGGAGGGGTGGTGCCGGAGGCCAGAGGCGCTCTCTGCGAGCAGCGTAGAGCCTGTGCTCTGAAGGAAGGTCGCAAGCTCGTCGACGCAGTCTTCCCGGTGGGCCCGTCCCCCGGCGATCACCAGGCCGGACCCTTCGAGCAAGGCCCGGTGGGGGAGGCTTGGGGGTGATAACGGCTCCCGAGTTGGGAGCGGGGTCTCGAGACTTGGGGCTGGTTGCAGCGTGAGGGGCTTGGCGAGGGGGACGTTGATATGAAGGGACGCCCCTGCTTCCTGGTCGGCAAGAAGACAGCCGAGGCGTTGGAGTTCAGCCGCACCTTTCTTGGCTTCGAACTCAATAAAGGTCTCCACTTGGGGTCGAAAGAGATCGCGATGGTCGGCCGACTGGGGGGCGCCTCGGTGACGGAGGTCACTGGGGCGGTCGGCGCTGATGAGGACGAGGTCAAGATGACTCGCTTTTGCTTCCACGAGGGCCGGGTGCCAATGACAGGGGGCCGAGCCAGAGGTTGCGATAAGTCCTGGGCGCTTCCCCGCCTGCCTCAACCCGAGCGCAAAGAAAGCAGCAGCTCGCTCATCAGCGATGGGGTGTAGGGTCAACTCCGCTCGTTCGAGGGCAGCCATCACGAGGGGGGTTGAGCGGGAACCGGGCGAAACAACGCAATCGGTGAGCCCCCACTGAATCAGCAGGTCGAGCAGGCCGCGGACGCCGCTGGACTGAGCTTGGGAGCCGGGTCGATCACGCAAGGTGCAGCCCCGATTCGGCAAGGATCGATTCCCGCTTTAGGTGAATCTCGGCCAGCTCCTGTCGGGGTCTTGAGCCCGGGACACAACCGGCGCCAGCGATCAGTTCTAAGTGGTCGCCCCGTTGCTGAATGGCTCGCAGTCCGACGATTAAGGCCCCCGATGAACGAGAGAACCAACCGATCACCCCACCGTAGAGCCCCCGGGGAAACCGCTCCACCGATTGCAGAACTCGTAATGCTTCAAGTCGCGGTTGGCCACAGAGGGCTGGCGTCGGGTGGAGCATGGCCGCGAGGAGCAGCGGATGGATCTTTGGGCCCTGCCCATGAAGCCGGGTGCACAGGTGCTGTAGGCCCGGCAGTTGGATGAGTTCTGGAGCCTGGGCTGGGCCGATTTGTTCGCAATGGTGCTCGAGATGTTGGCGGATGTGGTCAACCACACTCATGTGCTCCCGGCGGTCTTTTTCGCTCCCAAGGAGACCTTGACCCATCCGTGCGTCTTCTTCGGGATCTGAACTTCGGCCGGTGGTGCCGGCGAGGGCCATCGATTCGACTGCCTCGCCCTGCCAGCGCAGCAAGGCCTCTGGGCTTTTTGCGTAGAAAGCCCGGTCGGACTCCTGGAGACTCATGGTCCAAACCAAGCCGTCGCCGCCCGTAGGCTGCAACCAGGCTGGAGGGGACTCGGTCCGCAGACGTTGGGCGAGGACGACCTTATCCAGTTTCCCTTGGGCGAAGAGGGGGGCCAGGCTGGAGATGGATTGAAGCATCTCGTCATCCGTGGGCTGAAGGCCTCGGGCCGTGGCCGCCAAGGAGGGGTTGGGACTGGCCTCGGCCATCGGTCCGACGTCGATGGACTCCGGGAGCCAGAGTTTCGCCTGAAAGCCGGGCTCACCATCCCGCTGGTCCGGGAAGTCAAAGGTGACGAGCATCCGACTGCTGTCGTCGGCTGGGAGTTGTCGGATTGCCTCGAGGAGAAGGGGGTTGAGGTCGTTCTGGACGGCCTTCAAGCGCACCCAGGTTTGGGCAGACCACCGGCTACCGTGGGCGACGAAAGCCTCGGCCGCTGCTGGGCCACCGAAGTGAAGGCGGGGACGCATTCAGAGGCGCCGCCCCGTGTACAAGCGTGCAGCCCCAAAGGTGAGCGCTTGGTGCTCCACCTCATGAAAGCCGACCTGTTCAAGCTGGGCACAGAACTCCGAAGGCGCCGGGAATTGGGCAATTGAGTCTGGCAGGTATTTGTACTCCTGTGCCCCCGACAGGATCGCCCCGAGTTGGGGCAGGATGTGGTGCATGTAGAATCGCCCCGTGGGGCCGACGAGAAAGCCCTCCGGCTCCCCGCCCTCCAAGATGGCAAATCGCCCGCCGGGCCGCAGGACTCGCTTCATTTCGTCCAGGGCTCGATCTCGGTCTGGCACATTGCGAATCCCCCAGGCCATCGAGATGCCGTGGAAGCGCTCAGACTCGAAGGGCAGGCTTTGGGCGTCACCCTCGACCAACTCCACGTGCTCCGTCAGGGCTGCATCTGTGACCTTTTTACGGCCGACTTCGAGCATGGCCGGGCTGGGGTCGAGCCCGACGACTTGGAGGCCAGGGACCCTTCGTGCAGCCATGATGGCCAAGTCAGCGGTCCCGGTGGCGAGATCGAGCATGTAATGGTTTGGGCTGAGTTCAAGACTCTTCAACGCCCGTCGTCGCCAGCCTTGATCCATGCCGAAGCTTTGCAGGCGGTTGAGGAGGTCATACCGCCCCGCAATTCGGTCGAACATCGCGCCCGAACCGCCCAGGACACCGCTCTCCGTCATGGGCTTGCCGACAGGATCGAGATCTTGGCTCATGAGACCCGCTCGACCAGTAGTCGAGTCATCAAGCCGAGGGCGGAGCGAGCCAAGGTGTCGGGTAAGGCATCAATACGCTCGTGAGCTTCTTCGAGCCGATCCTGAATCATGCTTCGCGCTGATTCGAGGGCGCCGCTGGCCTCTAGGGCTTCGAGTAAGGCCTGGGTTTTCTCGGGATCCATCGCTTCGACGGGGCGATGGGCCAGGGATTGAATGAGGGGCCGGTACGTTGGTTGCTCCCGGAGGAGCCAAAGGACCGGCAGCGTGAGTTTGCCTTCGGCCAGGTCGCTAAGCAGAGGCTTGCCCGTTTGTCGCGGGTCACCAACCAAGTCCAACAGGTCATCTTGCACCTGAAAGGCTAGGCCTAGATTGGTCGCAAAACGAGTCAGTTGATCGCGCTGCTCTTCGTCAAGGCCGGCGATGTGCCCACCATAACAAAGGGCCAAACGAAACAGGGAAGCGGTTTTGCCGTCGATGACCTTGAGATACGAGGCCGAACATTCGGTCAGATTCTGGCTCAGTTCAGCTTGCAGAATCTCGGCCTCGATCAGTTGATCGATGCAATCCAGGGCGGCGGGAAGGGCCCAGGGATGACCCACGCTGTGGATCAAGCGAAGGGCGCGCACCAGGAGCCAGTCACCGGCAAAGACGGAAACCGTGTTGCCAAAAGTCACGCGGGCCGTCGGTTGGCCCCGCCGCTCGTCGGCCAGATCGACCACATCATCGTGCAACAGGGTTGCGTTGTGAATGTATTCGACCACGGCAGCCATTTGGAGTGCGTCCTCTCGCGACCGTTGCTGGCCGAGGCGACTGGCGACGAGAAGACAGAGGGGCCTGATGCGTTTACCACCGGCCGCGAGCAAGGGCTGAGCAACGGTCTGAGCCCGGTCTGTTTGGGGCTCGAACAAGAGGGATTCAACCCCGCTTAGGTCCTCCGAGAGCCAGCGCCTGAGCAAGGCGAGACCTTCGGCTTGCGATGAGTTTCCGACCGCTCTTGCGAAATCCTCAAGGCGCGTCGGGACGGCTTCAGACACGGTATCCTCCACGGCAGCAAGAGCACCGACTGGGGTTGTCGTCAACGCTTTCTCAGTCCACCTCAAGGGCCACGGGGTGGTGGCGGTCCTGCCGGTCACCAAGTCCAAGTTGGCCCCAGGAATTCCGTCCCCAGCATGAAAGCGTGCCCGCCACGTCGATGGCACAGGTCCCTTCGTGGCCGGCTGCGATGGCGACGATCTCGTCCAGATCTGCCAAGAGGACTGGACTTGGACGGCAGCCCGCAGTCACGCCGTCCGGTGGGATGCAGAGTTCGCCAGCAGCGGTGCCATCGCCCACCTGACCCCGCCGGTTGTCGCCCCAGCAAACAACGGTTCCGCCGCGGGTGAGGGCGCAGCTGTGCCGTGCCCCGGCAGCGATGGCTTGGGCTGGTGCCAAACCGTCGACCTCGGCCGGCCTTGGGTGGCAGTGGTTCCGACTGCTCTGACCCAGTCGGCAGCGGCGTGGAGATGGAATGGCACCCTGTCCCACTTGCCCGTAGCCATTGTAACCCCAGCAGGTCACTTGTCCCTGCTCGTCGAGGGCGCAGGAATGCCGTTCACCAAGGGCCAACTGGGTGATCGCCGTCAGGTTTCGTACGGGGACGGGAACGAAGGCATCCTGATCGGAACCATTGCCCAGTTGCCCCTCCGCATTTCGCCCCCAACATCTCACCGCACCATCGCTGACGATGGCACAGGTGTGAAAGCCACCGAGGGCGAGCCCGCTGAGACCTTCAAGTCCTTCAACTTGCACCGGCTGGGCCAATTGAGCCCGGCGTTGAGGGTCGCCCAACTGACCGTGCAGATTTGAGCCCCAGCAACTGAGGTGTCCGTCGTGGTGGGCGCAGCTGTGGGTCAGCCCAGCCCCCATCGACTCGACACCCGAAAGTTGGGTGCTGCCCCGTGCATAGCGGCATGTTTCTCGGGCGGTCCGAGAGCAGCTCTCACTGGGTTCAGGCCCCGTTTGTCCGGCCGTTGCCAGGCCCCAACAGGCGCCCGTTCCATCGGCCAACCACTCACAGAGGTGCCCGCCACCGGCCACGATGCCGGCGGGGCTGCGCTCGAAGATGGGGCCGGGGGCCAGCCGGTCGACGCCGACTTCACCGCCGAGGGCACCGTAGCGGTTGTTACCCCAGCAGCGTAGCGAGCCGTTCATCTCGAAAGCACAACTGATCGCGCCCGAATCACCGCCACCCATGATGATGCGATCCCAGACTGGCTGGGGGCGTCGGCAGTCGGAAGTACAGGTCTCAGACCCTGGCGCATCACAGGCTTCGTAGCCAGGGGCGTCGGGGTTTACATCCATGCGCTGAAAACCGTCGCCGCATCGGGCCTCTTGGCAGGTCGAGGTGCATGCGTCCTGATCGTTCAGGTTGCCGTCGTCACAGGCCTCGCCAGGACTCAAGAGACCATCGCCACACCTGGCTGGGGCACAAAGGCTCGTGCAATCATCTGCATCGTCCGTGTTGCCGTCATCGCAGGCTTCTGAGCCTTCGGTGTGTCCATCGCCGCAAACGGGGGAGGCTGGAGCGCAGGCGCACAATGCAGAGCCCAACAGCAGGGCCTGGAGCCTCATGGGTCCGTGCAACTCTGCCCCTGCTCCGGCATGCAATTCTGCCCGACGACTCGACCGGCAACGCGAACGGGGGCGCAGAGGAAGCCGCTGGGGCAACTGGGCTGGTTTGGATCGCAGAGCAGTCCACAGCGGTAACTGGCGCAGAGGCCGCCCGAGCAACGACCAGGAACGTTCTCGGCCGGCGTTGCGCCAACGCATTCCTGGCCCTGGGCACATTCTCGGGTGAAGAAGCAGGGGTAGGCCGGGTTGCAGTAGAAGCCGTCGCCGCCGCAGTCCGCGTTGGCGTGACAGGCCGTGCGGCTCGCCTCGCCAATACAGAAATTTCCTTCACCGCAGTCGGACAGGACCCGGTGGTTGCAGGCTCGGCAGAGGCCGCCGGGAAGACCGTCTCGGCAGTGGCCCACCTCCCCATCGCAATATTGCCCTGGCTCGCAAAAGAGGTCCGCCTGGCAGGCTTGGGCGCAGCGGCCTCCATCGGCACAGACTTCATCGGCACACGTGCCCTGAACACAGGCCTGATCCAGGGGGCAATCCCGATGTTCATCACAGCCATCAATACAGCGCCCGGAATCGCAGCGCTCACCCAGCGGGCAGGCCTTGTTGACGCTACATCCAGGCACGCAGAGGCCGGAACGACAGACGGTCCCTTCCGGGCATTCCTGATCCTCGCCATTCGGGCACCGGGTGGGTGGCTGACAATAACCATCGAGACAGCGCCAGTCGGCCGGGCATTCCGCATTCTGCTGGCAGGACACCACACAGGCCCCTTCAAGACAGGTGCTGCCCCGGGGGCAGTCGACGTCCGAGCGACACGCTGGCGGAAGCGAGCAATCGCCAAAAGCCGGAACACATTGGGCGGCGGTGCCGAATTGCCAGCACACCGATCCCGTGGGGCAGCGGTCCGGATCGGCGCTGCTGTCCACCCCGCAGGCGCCTCCGGGCAGGCAAAGATCTTGGGATTGGCCACATTCTGAACTGCTGCTGCACGGTGAGCAGAGCCCGCCTCGGGGACGGCAAACACCTTCGGCACTGCAATACAAAGCCAAGGAGCAATCACTGTCGACTCGGCAGCCACCTTCTTGGGCTTCGCAGCGTCCTGTGTAGGGATTGCAGCGCTCGCCGCTGTCACAGATGTTGGAGCTGGCACAGACACAGAGTCCCGTCCAAGCATCACAGGCCTGGCCTGTGGGGCAATCCTCATCTTGGAGACATGCGACGGTCTGCTCGTCGCCCGTGGGCCTCTCGCCATCAGTCGTACAGCCTGGCCCGAAGACGACCAGGCCAAGGACGAACCCAATGGAACTTAACGCCAGCGCCTTCAACGCTCCCCCTGCCCCTTAAAGAATGCCCGATCTCAACCAGAAGTCGAGGTTTGACGAGCCAGGGTCGCTGTGTCAACGGACGGTCGCCCTAGCCTGGAGTACCCATGACAAAGGCCGATCTGGAGAAAGTCTTCCAGACAGCACGGCAGCTGTTAAACCGCAGTTGGGCCGTTGAAGCAGAGCAACTGGTGCGCACGGCGATTGCGATGCACCCCGGGACACCCGAATTGCAGGATCTTTTAGGCGAATGCCTTTTGCGCCAAGGTCGCTGGATGGATAGCTTGGCCGTCTTGATGGATGGGGTGCGAGCATTCCCCGAAGACCAAGGGCTCAAACTTCGCCTGGGCCAATTCCTCGCGGGCGAGGGCCTGCATACGGCGATGGAGGTCTTCCGACAGGTGGAGGAATCCCATGGCTCCGACCCGCTGGTTCTGTTGGAGATTGCCATGACGCTCGCCGACCTAGGAGATCCGGCGGAGGCTGAGCGCTATGCGACCCGGGCCCTCGAGGTCGACGAGGATTATTACGATGCGTGGATTGAATTGGCCCATATCCGCATCGATGCGGGTGATTGGCGCGGCGCCGTCCAGCCGATCCGGCGGGCGATCGATTTGGGGGGGGCGCGGGCGGATTTGTGGGTCGACTTGGCCGCCGCCTATCTCCATTTGGGCTTCTATGGTGAGGCAGAAAAAGCCCTCGATGAAGCCGAGCAAATGGATGAGGAACACGTCGGGCTCTCCTATTACCGCGCCGCCTTGTCCGCATCCCAACGGGATCAACAGCGGGCGCTTCGGCACCTGCGGCGGGCTTTTTCGACCCAGCCTGAGCGCTTGCGACGGCTCTTCCAGGTGGATCGTTTCTTCGATGAAGTTCGGGAATTACCCGAGGTCCTGGAAATCATTGGAACGGAAGCCATGGCAGGCGAGGTGAAGGTGCTCAACCCCCGGCGCCGACCCAAGCGATGACTGCGGACGGTCAAACCTTGGTTTGGGGCCTTGTCGGTCTCGCCATCCTGCTGGGGCTCGGCTGGTCGATCTGGTCGACCCTACGGGCCCGCCGCCGTGATGACGGTGGTGAAGGCTGGCGGTACAATCTCGACACGGCCTACGATGCGAAGGCGGAGGCGAAGCGGGCTGCTGAGCAGACGGCACCGGCTTCCGAGGCGGCCGAGGCAGCCGACGATCCGGCGCAGGTCGACGTCGAACCGGAGGCGGTACCGGCTAAAGAACCGGCGGCACCAACTGAAGAACCCGCGATAGCGCCAGTTGAAGAAGCGGTGGCGGTGCCCGAGCCGGTTTCGGAATCGCCGGCCGCGACAGCAAGCGAGCCGGCACCGGCCGTGGACCCAGAGGCATTGGAGGCGGCCCGCCGTGAGCGCTTCGAGCAAGAAAAAGCCGCCCGGCGGGCAGAGAAAGCGGCGAAGCGTGAAGCCAGAGAAGAGGCGGCGGAGGCTGCGGCCGCACAGCGTCTCGATGACTTGGCCGAGGACCGCCAGCGTTTCGAGGCCGAACGCCGCCAGGCCTTTCGACTCGGCCTGACGAAGACCAGAGAAGGGCTCCTCGGCAAGCTCGGCGGGATTTTGGGTTTTGGCAGTCAGGTCACCGAAGAGACCTTTGCCGACCTAGAAGCGGTGCTCTTTACCTCTGACATCGGCGTTCGGACGGCCGACCGCTTGCTTTCCACACTCCGGCAGCAACACGCTTCGAAGGCGATGAAGGATCAGCGGGAATTGCTCAGCGCCCTGCGCCGAGAGATCGAATCCATCCTCGATCTCGACCAAGAACCTTTGTTCGCCGGGGGCGAGGCCGGTGCCCCCAGAGTCATCATGGTGGTGGGCGTTAATGGTGTAGGCAAAACCACGACCATCGGCAAACTCGCCCACCGAGCCATCGCCGAAGGACATCAGGTCTTGGTGGGTGCCGGTGATACCTTCCGAGCTGCAGCGGTCGAACAGCTTGAGGTCTGGGGTGAGCGAAGTGGCGCAACCGTCGTCAGCGGCAAGTCTCAGGCCGATCCGAGTTCGGTCCTGTTCTCTGCGGTCCAAAAGGGCCTAGAGCAAGGGGCCAGCGTGATCATCTGCGATACGGCCGGGCGCCTTCATACCCGCGCCGAGCTGATGGAAGAATTGAAGAAGATGCACCGGGTGATGGGTAAAGCGCTACCTGGTGCGCCCCACGAAGTGCTTTTGGTCCTCGACGCCACGGTCGGGCAAAATGCCATCGCTCAGGCCCGTAGCTTTAAGGATGCGGTGGAGGTCACCGGCATCGCCCTGACCAAGTTGGATGGGACCGCACGCGGCGGCGTGATCGCCGGTATTTGTGACGAGATGGGGGTGGCCGTTCGCTTTATCGGGGTTGGTGAAGCCCTGGAAGATCTTCGAGTCTTCGATGCGGAGGCCTTCGTTGATGCCCTTTTTGCCGATGCTGAGCAGATGGTGCTTGGCGGCGGCGACTAAACAGCGGCGTTTTTCAACCCAAGGCGTTGACCAAGGCTGCCACGACAATTACCGTGGGAGGTAGAGGGGGAGCGATGAGCGAACGAGTGGAGGTCAGAATTGCCGATTGTCGGCTCCGGATTCAGCCCGGGACCCATTCGGTGGAGATGCTCCATGAGGCCGCCCGCAAAGCGGATCTCTCCCTCGATCGGGGCATGGGCCGGCGGTCCGGTGATTCTAGGTTGACCTTGCGGCATTTGGAGCCGCGGAAAATGGTTCAGGCGCTTTTTACGCTGAGCCTGACCTTGGAAAACCTACGCACCGATCTGAAGGGCATGACCCAAGAGTTGGCAGCCGAGGTGGAAGCACTTCGGCGAGAGATTGATGAACTTAGGTCCAAGTCTGGAGGGAAATCCTGAGTCCCGCCGTTCTCGCTCGAGAAACAGCGCCGACCGCAGGTAGATCAGGGGAGCCGGTTTGAAAGTCGTGGAACGAAGGCACGGATGAAACTGCCGAGCGTACGCTAGAAGCGACTCCTTCGGCGCCCACCTAGGCAAGCGGGTCTAGGTCGTGTTGAGAGCGAGGCGGCAACTCAGGGCCTCTCCAGTTGGATCTCTCGATGGACACCGAGGTGTTCGAAGAGAGCGCGATGCGCGAGGAAAAACAGCGCCTTCGGCGGGCCCAACGGGACCGCCGCAATGGGCATCACAGGGAGTACTGGCTTCGTGTTGGTCGGGCGATCACCGGCCGCGTTGCGCGTTTTTTGCTTGGCCGCCCCAGACTGATGGTCGGTGTGTACAATGCCTTGCCCGATGAGCCTGTGATCGCGCCCTTACCCCATGCGACCGCGTTTCCCAGAGTTGAGGGCCGGGAGATCCACTTTCATGAATGTCACCAGGATCGACTTCGGCCTGGCGCGTTTGGAATTGAAGAACCTCCTATTGGAGCCCCCATCGTCCACCCCGATGTGATCCTTGTACCGGGGCTCGCGTTTGCCGAGGATGGCAGTCGCCTTGGGCGAGGGCAGGGGTTCTATGATCGATATTTGGCGACCCACGAGACCCTGAGCATTGGGGTTGTCGACGAGGCGGGGCTTCTTGCAAGCGTTCCGCGGGAAGCCCATGACGCTCGGATGGATGTGATCGTCACCCAGGACCGAGTGTTGGACAGAAAGGATACAGGAATATGAGTCCAATTGTGACGGGCTTGTTGGGCCTTATACCGGGCCTCATTTTAGGTTGGTTGTTTGTCAAAAAACGGTCCCAGGCCGAAGCAGAGAAGACGGCGCAAGAGCACCAACAGAACATCGAACAACTTGAGGCGGACCAGGCCGAGCGTCTCGAGGCGCTTCGAGAAGAAATCAAGAGCGAGCAGGATACGGAAGAAGAGGCGCTCAAGGGGCAGATCGCCGAGGTGAAGGAGCGGGCCTCGGCCCTCGCGGAAGAGGAGAAGTCCCTAAAGGCTGCGCGCCAAAAACTGAATTCTGAGTTGGGTCGCGTGCAGTCGCAAACGGAGTCCATGACCAGGAAAGAGGACCAGTTGCAGCGCCAAATCGAGTCGATGGAAGCTCGAGAGGGGGAGCTCGAAACGGAGCTGGAGCGAGTGGCTGGTCTCACCCGGGATGAAGCCCTTAAGCAACTCGAAGAAGAACTGCGCGACCGGGCCCACGAGCGGGCAGCGGCCGAACTGCGGCGGATTCAGCAGCAAGGTCAGGAGGAGTTGCGGGAGGCTTCAGCAGCGCTCCTGGCGAAGGCTGTCTTTCGCTATGGCGGCGAGGTGATTCAAGAGATCACGACCACCGCTGTTCACCTCCCGTCCGACGACCTCAAAGGGCGGATCATCGGTCGCGAAGGGCGCAATATTCAAAGCTTTGAAGAAGCCACCGGAGTCGATGTGATCATCGACGATACGCCGGGAATCATTACGCTCTCGAGCTTTAGTCCATTACGGCGACTGATCGCCCACGAGGCCATGACACGATTGCTCCGTGATGGGCGGATTCACCCCACTCGAATCGAGGAGTCGGTGGCGAAAGTCCGTAAGGCGGTGGACCGATCACTGCGCCAGAAGGGTGAAGAAGCCGCAGCCGAAGTCGGCGTTCAGGGGCTCGACGGGGCTGTCTTGGATTTGTTGGGTAAGCTCTCGATCCACCAGGTGAATGGTCAAAACCAGTTACATATGGCTCTCTCTGCAGCCCGATTGGCCGAGCGTCTGGCCGCCGAGTTGGACCTTAACCCGAAGCCCTGCCGCCGAGCCGCCCTGCTCAGTTTGATCGGCTGTGCTGCCGATCACCAGATGGAGGGATCAACAGCGGACATCACGGTGGCGCTAGCTCGTCGTCATGGCGAGTCGAAGAAGGTCCTTGCGGCACTCGAGGATCTCACCACTGAGAGCGGACCCAGAAGTACGACGGGGATCGTGGTCCAACTGGCCACAAAGTTGGCTGCCAGTCGCCCGGGCGTCCAGAGCGAGCAGCTGGCCGAAAGCATCGAACGGCTCGAGGCCTTGGAGCAAATGGCTTTGGAGGAAGAAGGCGTTCGACAGGCCCACGTCCTTCAAGCCGGTACCGAGATTCGCGTACTCGTCGACCCAGCGGAGGTCAGCGAGGGCAAGCTGATGGCTTTGGCCCAGCGTCTGGTGCGGAAAATCGAAGACCGGGCCGATCGCCTCGGTGAGGTTCAAGTCCACGTTGTTCGGGAGACCCGGGTCACCGAGACGGCGATGTAGTTCCGGATTCGGTGGATTTGAGGTCGAGTTTGTCGAGCCCCATCGCCTCAGGGCGTTCCCGTTCGTCGATCAGCTTGAGTTGATCCGTTTGACGGGCGATGATCTCGCTCAAGTCGAAGTAAAGGCGGCCCTGCCAAGATTCGCCACAGCGAACGATCAACTTGTCATGCCAGCCATGCTGGGTGTCGAGTCCAGCGCTCTCAAAGGAGAGGCCGAGGGCGCAGGGCGGTGTTTCTACGAAGGAGCGAACGAAGGCTCGTTCCGCAGCCGCGGCCGGGCCACTTTGAACGAGGATCGCGTTGGCATGGGTATCGCCTGCATTGGCCTTGAGCCAAAAGCCATCTTTGGTTCGGACGCGCTGCCCATCACCGGCTTTCACGATGAGCTGGGCCCATTGGGGACCGGTGTCCTTGACGGCTTGGACTGGGGGCGGGGGCGATTCGGGGGCTTGGGTCTGACAAGCGAGGACGAAAAGACTGGGGAGGACCAGAACTCTCATTGGACGCGAATCTGAGTGAAGCTGCGTTTGCCTGCTCTAAGAACATAGTCGCCCGGCGGTACCTCTGCCAACGGGCTGGTCACCTTGTCTCCATCCAACTTCACCGCACCTCCGTCGATGAGACGTCGAGCGGCTCCTCTACTCTGGGCTTGTTTGGTCGCCACGAGGCAATCCACGATCGAGACGGGAGCCTCCAGGTCGAAGGATTCTAACTGATCGGGTACAGCATCTCGGTTGTGACTGATTCGATCGAATTCTTGGCGTTCTCGGGCACCGGCTTCCGGGCCACAATAGCGGGAGGTCAACTCCTCGGCCAAGTCCGCTTTCGCAGCCCTCGGGTGCAACTGCCCCGCCGCAACAGCGGATTTTTTCTCAGCGATCGAATCCAAGCTGAGGTCGCTAAGTAGCTCGTAGTACCGCCACATCAGAGGGTCGCAAATACGCATGAGCTTGCCGAAGATATCCCGAGCGGGTTCATCGATGCCGATGGCATTGCCCAGGGATTTGCTCATCTTGGCGCCGACGATCTCACCGTTTTCTTCTCTGGCATCGATTCCTTCAAGAAGGGGGTTCGTCATGACCACCTGGGGCCGGAGCGCAGCGCCGGCCTGGTGATCCTGGCGCATGAGTGTTCGGCCGAGCAGGAGATTGAAGAGTTGGTCGTCGCCTCCCAGTTCCACATCGGCTTCCAGGGCGATCGAATCGTAGGCTTGAACCAGAGGGTAGAGGAATTCATGGATACTGATCGAGATGCCTTCAGCATGACGCTTGGCGAAGTCATCTCGCTCCAACATGCGGGCCATTGGATATCGGGAGGCAAGTCGGATGAGGTCCGCGGCGGTCATGGGTGAGAACCATTCCCCATTAAAGCGAACTTCGGTTTTTGCAGGGTCGAGAATTTTGAAGACCTGCTTTTCATAGGTCTTCGCATTGTCTCGAATCTCCTCTTCGCTCAGGGGGGGGCGGGTCTTTGAACGGCCTGATGGGTCGCCGATCCGGGCCGTGAAATCCCCGATCAGAAAGATGGCCTGGTGCCCGTGATCTTGGAACCGCTTCATTCGCTGCAGCAGCACGGTGTGACCCAGGTGGAGATCGGGGGCGGTGGGGTCAAACCCCGCTTTGACCCGCAAGGGGCGGCCCTCTTGCAGCCGAGCCTTTAGCTCCTCCGGGCTATGGAAACTGACACAACCTCGGGAGAGCTCGGCGACTTGGGTTTCTAGGTCCAGGGACATGGCAGCCTCCAGCGGTGCGGCCTTTGCCCGGTGGGCGCGACGAGATCAAGGGCTCTGGATCTCATGGGCAGCGCTCCCCTTTCTTTGCCTTCGCCATATCGAAGGGGGGGAACTTCATGTTGCTGCCGCTGACCTTGACCGTGTCTTTAAGCGCGAGTCCTGAGGCTTCATTATGGATGCAGATCTTGAGGGAACCGGCGGGGACCTTCGCTCCTTTCACCGGCGCCATACCGACAGCCCGGCCGTTGAGGTAGACCATCCCCCAATCGAAGTGACGGTTCCGTTGTTTGACGTCGATTTGGACTGAAACCAGCGCTGCGGGGCCTGCCTTGGGGGCCGAGCGTGTTCGGGGCGGCGATGAGTCGGCGGTTCGGGGGCGCTTCGGTTGCGCGATGGGCTGGGGCCTCTCCTTAGGGGGCTTCTCAGCAATTTTAGGCACCGCTTCGACAGGTTCTTCCTCGTTGCGGATCGTGATCGGTTCGGGGGCTTTGCCCGGCGCCTGGACCACAGTCTCAGCGGGCGGCGGCTGTGTTTCAACCTCTGGGGCGACGGGGTCTCTAATGACGTTTGTTGCGAGGGCGAGGACCACCACGAGACCGGCGACTAAGGCGCCCCAGAGGAGGGCTGGATTCTTTGCGCGCTCATGGCTCGTCACCTCTGTGCCGGGCACTTCCATCTCCGCTCGACTTGCCGGTCGTCGGCTTGCGGAGCGCATACGAGCCGCCTGTGTCGAGCTCTGGGAACTGAGCCGGGTCAACTCCTCCTGGAGTGGCTCGGCCCCAACCAGGTCATCGACGGAAGGAAGCTGGGGCAGGACAACGGAGGAC
>PBND01000047.1 GCA_002722845.1 Myxococcales bacterium
CCATCATGCGCAACCCGGCCTTCCGCAATCGCATGGAAGGTATGCTCGGGGGTCGCATCGTCCTCGACGGTCGCGCCGACGGTAAGATCACCGTGGTGAAGAGCAAGCCGCAGCCCCTCGCCAACGGCGTGGCGCTGAATGCGGCCATGACCGCCGCCAACCCGCTGGCCGGTAGCCTCTACGGCAGCCTGGCCAAGATGGATCAGGAGATCATGAATCTCGTCCGCTCTGCTGGCAAGAAGGCTACGCAGAGCTTGATGGGCCAGCAGACCAGCGGTCAGACCGATGTGGGCAAGCTGGTGGGTCCCAACGCCCCTATCGAGGACGTGCTGGCGGCCTTCCTCTTCACGCAGATGCGTGATGCGGACAAGGAACTGAAGAGCCTCATGAACCAGTACGAAGCCCTCAAGAAGAAGAAGAAGAAGGGTGGCCTCTTCGGTGGCATCAAGAACTTCTTCAAGGGTGTGGGCAAGAAGCTCATCAGCGGTGCTGGTGCAGCCCTCGGCGGCATGATCGGTGGGCCCATCGGCTCCCGCATCGGTGGCGCCCTCGGTGGCGGCGTCGGTGACGCGGTCATGGGCGGTAACAAAGGTGGCAAGGGTGACATTGACCACAGCCGCAGCGTCCTGAACTTCAAGATTCAGCAGGCGATGAACCGCCGCAAGGAGATCCACGACTTGATCTCCAACATGCTGAAGACCATGCACGACATGAGCATGACGTCGATCAGGAACATCCGCTAAGCGAAACACGCTCAGCAAAGGAAAGGGCCCCGGCTTCGGGGTCTTTTCTTTTTTTTGTTGGGCGAGGGCTGGAAGCATTCCTTTTCGCCAGCGCTGACCTGGGCCAAAATTGGCCCATGGTCGAGCAAGACAGACCGAGCCCCAGTGCCTCGTTCATCACGGGAAGCATTCTCGCGAGCACCGTGGGGCCTTTGATCTCACTGGTCGATACCGCTGTCGGCGCCCGCATCAGTTCGCAGGATCTCGCTGGCTTGGTGCTTGGCAGCGCGCTCGCCGGTGGGGTGGGCTGGGTGGTGATGCAACTCATCGGGGGGCTCCCAGGCGTCCTTGGTCGCCTCGAGGGTGCAAAACGGCGGGAAGACGTGGCCCGTCTCGGCGGCGAAGCGGTGCTCGCTGCAACCGCTATTGGACTGCTTCTCATCGTCCCGATCGTGGCCGGATTGGAGGGGATCTGTGGCTTCCTCGCCCAAAGTCGAGCCACCACTGAGGGCGCTGCCCATTACCTGGGGGTTCGCCTGCTCGGCTTGCCCCTCATCCTCGTCTTCCAAGTCCTCGTCGCCATCCACCGTAACGTGGAGAAGGATGCGTGGACGCCGCTGTGGGCCACCACCGCGATCCTGGTCGCCAATGCTGCGCTCGACCTGCTCTTCTGTCTCTACCTCCCCTTGGGGCTCGGAGGGCTCGCCCTGGCCTCGGCACTGACCCCCCTTTTGGGGATCGTGATTTGCTGGCGCCATCTTCGGCGCCAAGGCCTCCTTGAGTTTCGGGGCCAATGGCATGCTATTCGTGATCAGCGCCTCTCCAGCGGGCTCAGCCTTTCCCTAAGTCTTGGTGGCGCGGCCCTGTTGCGGGGATGCCTCTTGAACATCACCCTGATCGTGACCAGTGTCATCGCCGAAGGCTTTGGAACGGAGGCATTGGGCGCCCATGGCCTGGCCCTGCAAATGTGGCTCCTCATCGCCTTTAGCATCGATGGCTTTGCCCTCGCGGGCCAGGCCTATGGCAGCCATCTCTTGGGCAGCGGCGACCGGCAGGGCACCCGGCAACTCGCTTGGCGGCTCAACCGGCTTTGCCTCCTGGGTGCCGGGGGCCTCGGCATCGTCTTGTACTGGGCCTGGCCCTGGCTACCCGTGGCTTTTGGGCTCGATGGCAGTGCACACCTCGCCTTTGCTGGGCTGGCCTTACCCCTCCTCGCCCAGATTCCCCTCGGCGTGGGAGCCTTTGTCAGCGATGGAATGCTACAGGGTGCTGGCGATCACCGTTTTCTAACCTGGCAGATGGCAATTGCCAGTCTCCTAGGCTTTCCTCTCGCCCTCTATAGTCTGCCCTCGAGCCTTGCGAACCTCTGGTGGGCGGTGGCGCTTTGGCTCCTAATCCGAGCCGTCCTTGGCATGTACAGGCTAGCCGGCGACCACTGGCTCGACCTCAGCGAGCGGCAGATGGACACGGTGATGGGCGACCCAGGGCTTTCAATGGACGATCGTCATTAGCCCTTTTCGAGTAGCTTATTGAAAAGGTTGATCGGGATCGGGAACAAAGTCGTCGAGTTGTTCTCTGTGGCGATCTCGCTCAAAGTTTGTAGGTAGCGCAGCTGGATCGTGATCGGATTCGATGCCATTTGATCTGCAGCCTCACTCAGAAGCGCTGCTGCCTGTTGCTCGCCCTTCGCGTGAATGACCTTCGCTCGCCGCTCACGCTCAGCTTCGGCTTGCTTGGCCATCGCCCGCTGCATCTCTTGGGGAAGATCGATTTGCTTCACCTCCACCAGCGTCACTTTCACCCCCCAGGGGTCCGTGGCCCGATCCAAGATGCCCTGAATCGATTCGTTGAGGTCATCCCTTTCCGTAAGAAGGAAATCCAACTCCTGCTGACCGCAAACGGAGCGGAGCGTGGTCTGGGCCAACTGGTTTGTGGCGTAGAGGTAGTTCTCCACCTCTAGAACAGCCTTACGGGAATCGACCACCTGGAAGTAGACCACAGCGTTAACCTTCACCGAGACGTTGTCCCGCGTGATCACATCCTGAGGCGGAACATCCATGGTGACGACGCGAAGGTCGATCTTCAACATCTGGTCGATCCCGAAGGGGATGATCAAGTTGAGGCCTGGCTCCCGGACCACGGGCATGCATTTACCCAGGCGAAACACCACCCCACGTTCGTACTCTTGTAACACACGCACCCCACTCAGCAGGGCGAGAACGACGATGGCGAGAACAACATAAACAGGAACCATGATGGCTCTCCCTTAAGATTCGGTTTCGGATTCGGTTTCGGTATTGGACTCGTCGAGCGGCGATGCAAGAGCTTCCTCTTCGGCGCCCTCCGTTTCTGCCGGCGACCCTTCGATCGGCTGAACTCGTGCCGTCAACCCATCCATCTCTACGACGCGGACCTGACTTCCAGCCGGGGCTGGTAAATCGCTCACCGCATTCCAAAAGGTTCCCTGCATGATCACCTTGCCCTCACCGCCCGCCGGGATGGCCCGGTACACGTCCACAACAAGGCCTGCCATGGCCTCCCGCCCCGAGAGAGGTGCTTGGCGGAAGCTACGCATCAGCAAAGTGCCAATAGACACCGCAAGGAGGGTAAATCCGGCGGCAGCCCCCCAAATCAACCCATGATCCACGCGGAAGTCGGAGCCGGGCACGTCGAACAACAAGTAGGAACCAGAAACGAGACAGAAAACGCCCAAAGCCGTCAGCGCGCCAAAGCTCGTTACGTAGATCTCGGCGACAAAACAGACGCAAGCCAGCACGATCAAGAGCACAGCAAACCAGTTCACCGGCATCACCTGCACCCCCAGAACAAGGGCCAGGCAAACGGCCCCCACCACGCCGGGAATGATCAGTCCGGGGACCTTGAACTCGAGAAAGATCCCAAACATGCCCACCAGAAACAGGATGTAGGCCAGATTAGGATTGGCGAGAAACTGCACGAGCTTCTGGGCGCCCGTCATCTCGATGGTTTCAACGGGCACGCCCTTGGTGACCAGCCGATAGCGCTCCCCTTCGACCTCCACCACTCGACCGTGAAGTTGTTGCATTAATTGGGTTTCACTGGACACGACCAGGTCGATGACCGCTAACTTTTCAGCCTCTGTTTCGGGAATCGAATCACTGCTCCGGACCGCCTGATCGGCCCAGGCCGCATTCCGCCCCCGCAAGGTTGCGATGGATCGAGCCCACGCAGCGGTATCATTGGTCACCTTCCGGTCCATCTCCCCTTCGATGTCGCCACCCATGCCCGAGACCGGATGGGCCGCCCCGATATTTGTCCCAGGGGCCATGGCGGCGACATGGGCTGCAACGGTGATAAAAACGCCAGCTGATCCAGCCCGGGCCCCACCGGGTCCCACCCAAACGATGATGGGAACCGGGCTAGCAAGAAAGGCCGACACCATCTCTCGAGTGGCTTGAAGCAGGCCGCCGGGGGTATCGAGGACGATGACCAGCGCTTCAGCACGCCGCTCTTTGGCCTTCTGAATCCCCTGAAGAACATATTCGCTGGTGCTCTGAGTGATCCCACCCTTCAACTCCAGTCGATAAATGGAGCCTCGGGCCTCATCCCGTTGGGGGAGGGCCCCATCGGTAGCGGCCCAAGACGCCTGCTTCTCCCGGGCCGCCTCGGCCCCGGCCGCTAACTTCTTTTGCAATTCCTCTGGGCTGAGCTCGGGCCGCTTCTTTTGTTCGCTGGGGGCTTTGGGGGGCTGCGCCGGCGGTTGTCCAGGCAGAGAAAATGCGTAGACCGGCCCGGCTAGAAACAAAGTCAGCATCATCAACAAGCGAGCCATCGACTTTCCTCAGGGGGGTTCAACCAGAAAACTGAGCCTGGGTGAAGCGACTGCGAGAAGCTCTTGCCATGAACGACCCCCTTCGGAGACCCTCATTCCAATGCTACCTTCCCATCTTGAGCAATTTCTCAACGACAGTCTGGGCCCTTTTCGCCAGATGCCCCTCCCCGGCGGAGACATCAACCAGGCCATGCGTCTAGAATCCGCCCGTGGTCACTATTTCCTCAAGTTCCACAACCGACCGCCGGAACAAATGTTCCAGCGGGAGGCAGAGGGCCTGGAAGCCATCGCAGGAATTAACCCCGGTTTGGTCCCGACAGTGGAGGCTGTTCACCCCCAAGGCCTTGTGCTGGAGTGGCTCGATCTCGGGCCAGGGCCAGTGGGAGGCGCCTGCGGTCGGGCCCTGGCGGAAGTCCACCGAAGTCCGGCCCCCCGTTGGGGTGGCCAGGCCGACAACTTCCTCGGAACGCTGCGCCAGCGGCAGCCGGCCTGTACGAGTTGGGCCGAGCTCTATGGTGAATACCGCTTGTTGCCCCTTGCGCCGGGCTGTCCACCGACCTTGCGATCGGCCATCGAGCGACTCATTCCCCGACTTGGAGAACTTCTAGACGACCGAGACCCCCCAAGTCACCTCCACGGCGACCTCTGGGCCGGGAACGCTGGCCAGCGACGGAATGGCCGGCCCGTTCTTTATGACCCGGCCTATGCAACGGGCCACCGAGAACTCGATCTAGCCATGAGTCTACTGTTCGGCGGGTTTTCTCCCTCCTTCTATTCGGAGTACGAGGCCTGCTTTGCCTTGCAGCCCGGGTGGCGTGACCGTGTTCGCCTCCATCAACTCTATTTTGTGCTGGCCCATTTCAAACTCTTCGGCTCCCCCTACGACGTCCAGGCCTTCGAGGTGGCAAGCCACTACCTCTAGGGAAGATGGCGTCCCAAAGGGCTCCTCTTGATCCCCCCCTACGGGGGGGACGAGACTTGCTCAAAGTCATGGATACGTTTAAGGCGGGGCGCCGCCGGCGTGGCTCGGCGAACTGGTTGGAGTTTTTCCATGAGCGATATTCGCTTTCAAAAGGGCCTCAATATTCCGATGGAGGGTCGTCCCGATCCTCACGTGGTGGATGTTGATGCCCCCTCTCGGGTCGCCTTGTGCCCCCCGGATTACCCTGATTTGAAGTTCCGCCTTGTGGTTGAGCAAGGTGAGACCGTCGCCGCTGGGCAGCCGGTCCTTCAAGCTAAACAATACCCCGAGATCAAGCTGGTCAGCCCAACGGCCGGACAGGTTGCCGAGATCAACCGGGGTGCGCGACGGGCGCTCCTGAGCGTGGTGATCGAAAAGACAGACGGCGGTGAAGCGGTTCAAGGCCTCGCCTTCTCCGCTGACCGCTTGGCAAATGAGTCCGGTGACGTCATCAAGTCGGCAATTCTTGCCGGCGGTCTCTGGCCGCTGATCCGGTCGAAGCCCCTGGCCCGCACGGCAGTCCCCTCCGATCAACCGGCCGCCATCTTGGTCAGTTGCATGGAGACGGGACCGCTCCAAGCGCAGCCCGGCGTGATTCTGCAAAACAAGACGGAAGAACTCGCTTTGGGGCTCCAAGCCCTCAGCCGCCTGACAGCGGGTAGTGTCCATGTGACCTTCCCCAAGGGCAGTGCGCAGCCTTCCCTGCCAGAGGGCGGCCGGTTCGAGTTGCATACCTTCTCGGGGCCCCACCCGGCCGGCGATGCTGAAACCCAGATCAACTTCTGTTGCCCCCCAGGCCCAGGCCAGAAGGTATGGTACCTTCGGGCCTCGGATGCAGCGCTGATTGGCGAATTACTCAAGACAGGCCTCACCCCAACGCACCGCACGGTTGCGATCGTCGGAACGGGAATTGCGAAGCCTGCCTACTATCGCTGCCTGGCCGGGGCTCCCCTGAGTCATCTGATTCAGGCCGCCGGCAGCACGACCCGCCCCGTGCGCCCCATCGGTGGTAGCGTCTTTACCGGTCGGACGCTCGATCTCGATGGATTCATGAGCGGGCCAGCCAACACCCTGTTGCTGCTCCCCGACGATGTCCAACGCAAATTCATGGGCTGGACCTATCCAGGTATCTCGGCCTTCAGTATCCACCGGCTCTTTGTCAGCAAGCTCGTGCCCTTCAACCGCTATGATCTCGATACATCGATCAACGGTGGCTTCCGGGCCATGGTCCCCATCGGCTCCTATGAAAAGGTCGTTAACTCGGACATCGAGCCTGTCTTCCTACTCCGGGCCATCCTGGCAGAAGACATTGAAGAGATGGTGAACTTAGGCCTCTTGGAGATTTCCCAAGAGGAAGCTGCACTGTGTACCTTCGTCTGTCCCTCGAAGCTCAACTTCTCGGAAGCGCTACAGCAAGGCTGGGCCCAATACGAGCGGGAGTTCTGAGATGATCAATAAGCTCCTCCATATCGTCGAACGGGTCGAAGAGAAATTCAAACCCGGCCAGCCTCTCGAGAAGCTCTACCCGCTGTTTGAGATGCATGAGACCATCCTGTTCACCAGTTCCACCCGGACCCCAAGTCATGCGGGCCCCCATAGTCGGGACGCGCTGGACTCGAAACGGCTGATGTTCACGGTCGTGATCGCCCTGCAACCCTGCTTGTTGTTCGGCATCTTCAACACCGGTGCCCAAGCCTTGGCGGCGGAAGGCGTGAACTACAACGTCCTCGAAGCGATGCTGCGCGGCCTGTTCCACGTGCTGCCCATCATCGCGACGACCTTCATTGTCGGCGGACTTTGGGAAGTGCTCTTTGCCGTCGTCCGCAAACATGAGGTCAATGAGGGCTTCCTGGTCACAGGCATGCTCTTCCCCTTGATCCTGCCAGCGACCATTCCCCTCTGGCAGGTGGCCATGGGCATTTCCTTTGGCGTGGTCATCGGCAAAGAGGTCTTCGGTGGTACGGGGATGAACATCCTCAATCCAGCCCTCACCGCCCGGGCTTTTGTCTTCTTTACCTACCCAGCGAGTATCTCCGGAGACTTGGTCTGGAATGCGGCCAACCGCCTCCCCGACTTCGCCAAGGGTTTCATCCCCCATGGGGACAAGCTCGTTGACGGCTACTCAGGCGCAACGCCCTTAGCAGCAGCCTTTAATGCGCCGCCTGGGCCTGGCTCAGCAGTGGATGCCCTGAACAACTTTAGCAGCGCCGGTGTCAGCTACGAATGGTCCAGCATGTTCTTGGGCACGATCCCCGGCTCCATCGGTGAGACGAGCGTCTTGGCCTGCATCCTGGGCCTGGTGATCCTTCTGGTTGCCGGGATCGCATCCTGGCGCATCATGATCGGTTGCGTCATCGGCTTGGTCGTGATGGCCGGGCTGCTCAATGTGCTCGCCGGTCCTGAGAACAACCCGATGCTGCATCTGCCCGCCAGCTTCCACCTGGTGATGGGTGGCTTCGCCTTTGGCACAGTCTTCATGGCCACCGATCCAGTGAGTGCAGCGATTACCGCGAAGGGCAAATGGGCTTACGGTATCTGTATCGGCGCCTTGGCGGTTCTTATTCGCTGCGTAAATCCAGCCTATCCAGAGGGGATGATGCTCGCGATTCTATTCATGAACGTGTTCGCCCCCTTCCTTGATCACCTCGTGGTCCAAGAAAACGTGAAGCGCCGCAAAGAGCGGCTCGCTGCGGCTTAGGAGTCCATCATGCAAGACTTCAGCAACAAGTATGTGATCGGCTTCGCCGTCGCGATTTGTATCGCCTGCTCTCTTCTCATCGCAGGCACCGCCTTAAGCCTCAAGGATGTGCAGGACAAAAACGCCGAGGTGGACATGAAGCTCAACGTCCTCAAGGCCGCCGGCATCGTCAAAGCCGGTGACAGCCTCAACCAAGATGAGGTGCTGAGTGCGTTTGAGGAGAAAGTGACCGCCCAGGTCGTCGATATCGTCACCGGTGATGTGATGGCGGACCAAAAGGTGGCCAGTCTTTCCAAGGCTGCCCTCACCGCCGACATCTACAAGTTGAAGACGGACCCGAACCTGCGGCCCATTTACTTGGTGGGACCAGAAAAGGACCGCACGACGATCATTCCGATCGCCGGCAAAGGTCTCTGGGGCACGGTCTATGGCTTCCTGGCCCTGGCTCCGGACTTCAAGACGGTACGCAACATCACCTTCCGAGCGCCCAAAGAAACGCCTGGCCTGGGTGCCGAATGCGAAAAGCCTGCCTATCGGGAATTGTTTGTGAATAAGCTGGTCCTTGACCAAACCGGCGAGCCTGCCTTCCAGGTGGCTCGAGGCTCGGCAAGCCCGATGAGCTGCACTCAGGTTCCCGGTGTTGAGCACTGCGTTGACGGAATGAGCGGTGCGACACTGACTGGCAATGGAATTTCAGAGATGATCACTCGGGCCCTCGGCGGGGCAGAGAGTGAGCTTTATGTAGACAAGTACGGCGAAGCAAAGGGTGGCTATGGCGCCTACTTTGCGAAGAACCGACAGGGAGGGAGCTGAGCATGACCAGCAATCCAACACCTCTTTTCGGCAAACGGGAACGGGCAGCTGTCAAAGACCCGCTGATGGACAACAACCCCATCACCATCCAAGTTCTGGGCATCTGTTCAGCCTTGGCTGTGACGGTGAAGCTGGACACGGCACTCACGATGAGCGTCGCCCTCTTGGCCGTGCTTGCAACCTCCAACACCGTGATCTCCATCCTCCGGAACAAGATTCCCGGAAAGATTCGTGTGGTGGTTCAGTTATCGATCATCGCAACCTTGGTGATCGTGGTGGACCAAGTTCTAAAGGCCTACCTCTTCGAGATCTCCAAGCAACTGTCGGTCTTCGTTGGGCTGATCATTACCAACTGCATCGTCCTCGGTCGGGCAGAAGCTTACGCCATGGCGAATCCCCCCTGGCCCAGCTTTCTCGACGGACTTGGCAATGCCTTGGGTTACGGTGCCATCTTGATGATGGTCGCTTTCTTCCGTGAAGTCTTCGGTAGCGGCACCGTGTTCGGTCTGAGCGTTGTGCCGGCCAGTTGGTACGTGAGCAATGGTGGCTGGTACGAGAACATGGGCTTGATGGTTCTCCCGCCGGGGGCCTTTGTGATTCTGGGTCTCCTGATTTGGGCCCAGCGCGCTTACAGCGGCTACAAGGAGGCTTGAGATGATCGAACAATACCTAAGCCTGTTCGCCCGCTCCATCTTCGTTGAGAACATGGTGCTCGCCTTCTTCCTGGGCATGTGTTCGTTCCTGGCTGTCTCAAAGCAGGTCAAAACAGCCATCGGCCTGGGCGGCGCTGTGATCTTCGTGTTGACCCTAGCAACGCCTGTGAACTGGGCCATTAAAACCTATGTGACCAGCCCGGGTGCACTCGCTTTTCTCGGTGATGACTTTAAATCCATCGACCTGACCTTCCTCAACTTCATCACCTTCATCGCGGTGATCGCAGCGCTGGTGCAGTTGGTGGAGATGTTCATCGATAAGTTCTCGCCCACGCTCTACCAAGCACTGGGTATCTTCCTGCCCTTGATCGCAGTGAACTGCTCCATCCTGGGTGCGAGTCTCTTCATGGACGAACGGGACTATGCCTTCGGTGAGTCCGTCGTGTTCGGCATTGGCAGCGGCGTCGGCTTTGCGCTGGCGATCATCGCCATCGCAGCAATCCGAGAAAAAATTCGTTATTCAAATGTTCCCGACGGACTCCGGGGGCTTGGAATCACCATGCTCATCACAGGCCTGATGGCGATGGCTTTCATGAGCTTCGCCGGCATCCAACTCTAGAAGGAGACGATCATGGGCTTGCAAATTATCGTCGCAGTGATCGCCTTCACGGCTGTTGTCCTGGTGATTATCGCCGCCCTCTTGCTGGCGGAAAAGCGCCTGGTGGCTCAGGGCGAACTCACCATCAATGTCAACGACGAGAAGGATCTCACGACGGGGGCGGGTGGCAACTTGCTGACCACCCTCTCGGGACAAAAAATCTTTCTACCCAGCGCCTGTGGTGGCGGCGGAACCTGCGCCATGTGTAAGTGCAAGGTGCTCGAAGGCGGGGGTGAAATTCTCCCCACCGAGACCGGCTACATCACCCGCAAGGAGGCCCAAGAAGGCTGGCGCCTGGCCTGCCAGGTGAAGATCAAAGAAGACATGAAGATCGAGGTGCCGGAAGAGGTCTTCGGCATTAAGAAGTTCCGCTGCAAAGTGCGGAGTAACGAGAATGTCGCGACCTTTATCAAGGAGCTTATCCTTGAGATCCAGGATGGTGAGACGCTAGAATTTGAAGCCGGCGGCTACATCCAAATCGACATCCCGGAGTACAAAGGGCTTTCGTACCAGAACTTCGACGTAGAGGAAGAGTACCGGGACGAATGGGACCGCTATAACCTTTGGCAGTTTACGGCCAACAATGATGAAGACTGCTTCCGGGCCTATTCCATGGCGAACCATCCGGCCGAAGGGCAGATCATCATGCTCAATGTCCGCATCGCCAGCCCTCCCCCGAATCAGCCCAACGTGCCCCCAGGCATCGCCAGTTCTTATATCTTCGATCTCAAGCCCGGTGACGAGGTCATCGTGAGTGGTCCCTACGGTGAGTTCTTCCAACAAAAGACCCAGCGAGAGATGTGCTTTATCGGCGGTGGTGCTGGCATGGCGCCCATGCGCAGCCACCTCTTCGACCTCTTCCATACCCAGAAGACAGATCGAAAGGTAAGCTACTGGTACGGCGCCCGCTCCGTCCGGGAGATGTTCTACGACGACCACTTCAAGGACATCGAGAAAGACTTCCCGAACTTCAAGTACCATGTGGCCCTGAGCGACCCCCAAGAGGCGGACAACTGGGATGGCTATGTTGGCTTCATCCACCAAGTCTTGCTGGACAACTACCTCAGCAATCATCCGGCCCCAGAGGACGTCGAGTATTACCTTTGCGGCCCGCCGATGATGAATGCGGCCGTCTTCAAGATGCTGGACGATCTCGGCGTCGACGACGAGATGATCCGCTTCGACGACTTCGGCTAGCCTGACTTTGACTCGCGGCTGACCCTGCGGGGGCCTAAGGTGTCTCTTTGGCGGTGGCGTCTTAGCCTGCGACAGGACCGGCATCAACGGGCACAGCTACACCCGTTACGTTCTCCAGCGCCGATTGAAGATCCATGAGCCTTTCGGAATCACTCTTCAAAAGTGGATTCCTTGATTCCTCGGGACTTGGATCTTCGGGGGGTGGAGCCCCTCTGATGAGTTTAGGGGCCTTGATGGCGTCCAATGGAGAGAGGGCTTTCTTCTCTTCTTTGGCCTGCTTGATCTCGCTTTGTTCTAACTCCCATGCAGCCTTGGCAGCAGCAACGCTCGTCTCCAAGCCGAAGCTGCTGGAAAGACTGCTGCTGTACGCGCCCAAGGCGAGAAGCAACACCAGGGGAATGCCCCAGAGTGAATACTCTCGGGTCTTTCGCAGCGACTCTTTGGGGGAGAGCCCATCGTTCTTGCCCCGCCAAATCATCAAGGCAACACTGAGCAGCATGAGGCAGACCACGCTGATCCAACCCACCTGATGCCCCCCGCTGGATTGGGCCCATAAGGCCTCGACCCTGCCCACCAACATATCCGGTGCAGCCATGGCAAAAGCCTCGTGAAGCTGCTGCCCGATCACCAGTGCATGCCAGCGCCAGGTGGCGAGCATGGCCATGAACAAACAACTGATAAAGAGACGAAGGAGAAGCATCCCCTCGCTTCGATGCCCCGGTCCAGCACCCCGAAGCACCACCGCGACGGCCTGGTCATCGGTCCCTCGATGCCGCGCCACAAGAAAGAGTCCGAGGGCCACCAACGCAGTGAAGAAGAAGACCAATGCCACACCACCGGCCCCATAGATCTCCGGATGGAGTGCAATACTTAGACCGTTGTGGGCGAGGGAAGACACTTGGTCGGCATAAGCCTCTGCTGCCGCTTCTTGGACCGCACCCTGCCCCGTAATCCGACCCAGCAAACCGACTGCGTAGGCAGCACACGGTGCGATGCACCAAAGCCATGGGCGTATCGACTTACCGGAGAGTTGCAGTCCGGCAAGGACGCAAGAGGCGACAAGACTCAGGACAAGGAAGAGGCTGACGGCATACATCCAGACCCCGCCCATATTAAAAAACATGCTGAAATCGGACATCGCTCGTGTCCTCCCTCAGGCGAGTCTCCCCGAAAAAATGCTCGATTCAAAGAAATACGCCTAGGGCTGGGGCGCTCCATGCCCAGGATCATGGGGCTTTTGACCTTCCGGTGACTCAGCCCCCAGGCGAGCGGCAGCAGCCGGTCGATGATCCAGACCGAAGGCTAGATCTCGCCGGTCTGCGATATCAGCCATGCCCAACACCGCGATGAGCATCACCAGGCTGATCACGGCATTCTTCGTGCGACGCAGTGGCCAAAGAACCCGGGCTCGATGCAGTAAAAATCCCCCCATACCAAGCATCACCAGCAGGGCCATGCCACCCCCCAACTGGATCTGAGCCTCCAGGCGCAGCGCGACCTCCACCTGCTCGACTCGAACTGCTGGGTCCTCGGCAACGAATGCATCGTGGACCCAAATCCGGCTTTGGAGGGCGAGAAAACGCCAGGTCGCAAGGACCACGTAGAAGGCTAAGGCAGCGATCAACCAGAGCAGGGAGCGGTCCAGCGTCTCGCCGATCTCCGGCTGGCGACGTCGATACAACAGGAGAGCGGCGGCCAAAAGGATCATGCCCACGAAGACAAAAACGAGACTACCTGCAGCAGCCAACTCGGGAATCATCGTCAAGGGCAGAGCCTGGTGGCTCGCTTCAACCAACTTGTCCGGTGGCGCTTGCTTGAGGCCCTCCCAGATGGCGGCCTGCCCGGTGATCCGGCCAAAGCCGCCGAGAAGGTAGGTCAAACAGGGCGCAATCAACCAAAGACAGGTGGGATCAAGGGCACCTCGCCGTCCGCGCCAGGCCAAAACAAGAGGCAGCACCGGCGATAAAACCAACAAGAAGAGAAGAGGTGCTAGACTTCCGACCACAAACGGATGCTCCGAAACCCATCGACCCAAGGCCTAGTCGGAAGGACTTAATCCCTCAAGTAGGCAATCGAGTCCGGCCGTCAAACACGCGGGGCCTGGCTGGAGAATGAGCTCCGATGGCACTTCGTGAAGTCGATTACCTTTCACGGCCGGCAAGGAATCAAAGCCCGATCGTTGCCGAAATGCGCTGGCGTCAAAAGGTTTGCCGCACCAAGAGGCGAAAACCACCTCGGGCTGAGCGCTGATCACCTCCTCGGGCTGCACAAAGCGCTCTTTGGCCAACTTCCCGCTGGCTCGGTCGCGAAACACATCCTGCCCGCCGGCGATCTCGATCAATTCACTCACCCATTGAATGCCAGCGATCATGGGCTCATCCCACTCCTCGAAATAAACCCGCGGCCTGTGACTTCGCTTGACCGTCTCATTCTGCACGGAATCCAAGCGCTTTAAATAGGTATCGCAAAGGGCCTGGGCTTCATGCTGACGCCCCACCAGCGATCCGATGGCTCGAATGACCTCGAGGATTTCCTGGATGCTGCGCTGATTGAAGATGAGTACCTGCTGATTGGCGGCGATCAACTTCTTCGCCAAATCCGCTTGGATATCGGAGAAGCCGATGACGAGATCGGGCTGAAGCGCGCAAATCTTCTGCACACTGCCGTCGATAAAGGCGCTCACCACGGGTTTTTCAGCTTTCGCCTCAGGAGGACGAACGGTGTACGCACTGATCCCGACCACACGATCGCCCTCACCTAAAGCGTAGAGAATCTCGGTGGGCTCCTCAGTGAGACACACGATACGCTGGGGTCCGCGGGGACTGCTCAAAGTCTTCATGACGAAAAATGATTCATAATTAGGGAGCGCAGCCCCGCTCAATCACCTGACCTTCATAGTCGAAACAACGATAGGTCAGCCCGGCGGTGTTTTCGATGTGGGGTGAGAGGCTCGCCTCAAGACGAACCTCTTCGATTCCATCACCATTGAGATCCACCAGATCGATGGCTCGGGGGATCAGGCTCGAACTGACGGGAATCCGCCACGTGTCGAGCGGGACGCAACTGCCATCCCAATTCCAGTAGCCAGGAACATAGTGAAGGGGCTCATCCCCCGGGCTCCGCCTGTTGAGAAAAAAGCGCAACGTCATGACGAGATAGTCGAGATCGAGCAAGTCGCTCGGTGGTCTACGTCCACCACTCCAGTCGCCCTCAGGGCAAAGGCTGAACCCAAGCAGATTATTTTCCACCGCAATGTGGTTCTGATCATCCGCAGCCTGAGCCCACCACTGCTCCGAAGGGTTCCAAATGGAGCTGACGGGCAGCGCAAAAATCCAGCCTGCTTTGCTTCCTAAGGTCACAGACCCCGCCAGTTGATTCCAATAGTGGGCAACCAAGTCCTGGCTGTCCTCAGCGAAGTCATTGAAGGGCAGACAGCGACTCACAGCCTCTTCGCCGTCCAGCAGAGGTGGAGGCCCAGCATCATGACAGCGTCGCTCTGGGTCTGTGGGCAGACAGCGATCGAAACTGCTGGCTCGAAGGGCTGGAAACGAAGGTAAGGCATGGCACCGAAAACCCGTGGCATCGCCGAGGCGCGCTGGAGGTGCCTCAAGAGTGCGCCCACAGACTTCCTGGCGGCTACAGTCAGCCTGCCGGGTGCAGGGCCGGCCGTAAAACCGGCCTGGCGGGGTGGTCACACAGAGTCCCCCTTCAAGCTCACCGCTTTGAGTGAGGCCATACAATGCAGTCATGTAGCGCCCCGCAAAGAACACGATGTCGCCAATACCATTGATTTCATGATTCAAGCGATTTTGACCGCTGCTGGGCTGAGAGGCTGTTCGGTGGGCCCAGTGGTTGTAGGCCTTCATCATCGGCCTGACTTCCAACGTGTCTGTCGAGTACTTTTGGCCAAAGAGATAAGTCTGGGTAGTCAAAACATTGTCCGCACCCCAATAGTCAGCGGTGGTCAACAGTTGGTCGTTCGCCGTGGCCACCAATTCGTTTGACGACCCATCGGTTGTGAAGGTGAGCCAGAACGATCCATCTTTTTGGTAGAGTTCTTGGCGTCGGTCCCCCTCACCGAGCCGCCGATCCACAATCAAACCGGAAGCCATCCCAGTAAACCGCTCACTTCCCGAGATGGGATGAGAGATCGGCACCCGACTGTAACGAGCGGCTTGACCATTGGTCCCATCCTCCACTGCAAAAAGCGTCTCTTGATTGGCATCGACCGCGTGGAGACGATCGGCGATGTTCAACGTGCCCTGTACCCCATCACAGCGATCCCCCACACCATCCTGATCACGATCCTGCCCTTCGTCGGCTTTGTTCGGGCAAAGATCACTACGATCAGGCCAATGATCACCGTCGCTGTCTGCGACCCTACCTGCGGGCAAACTCAGCACTCGGGGGCGAGCATCCGAATCCACCGAGGGAAAAGCATTGGGTTCAGGAAATCCATTGATGCTGTGCCAATTGAGCAGTTCAATGGAGCCTGTGCTCCGACCTTGGATTCGGAACCAACTAAACAGCGGCGACCGCGCCCGAATCTTCAACTCGTGTCGGCCTGGCGGCAATTGGAACTGGGCAGGAGAATCAAAATCCAAGGACTGCTCCCGCATTTCACCATTGATCTCGATCCGCAGCGTGGTTCCGTCCTCTGGCGCCTCGGGCCTGACCATCAACTTCACCTGAAATTCGGTGGCCTCGGACAAGTTCAAGCCCATCGCCCGCCCGAGAAAGCGCTCGGCACTGGCACCCGATTGCGGGTTCACATGAGCAGCATGGGGCAAAGCACGCCGCCAAATACTCACCAGGGTGGTATTACCCAGTTGAGCCGCCAAAACACTGCCCATCAAACCGGTGACAAAGTCGCTGACGATAAAGTTTCGGGTCTCCTCCATGATCAAACCATGTTGCGCCGCGGCGAAAACTCCAAAACTGTCTCGTGTGTCGAGAACGCCCCGTCGAGCGGCCACCTCAACCAACCCTTCGAGATAATCGCCGCCGACCCACGCCCTTTGATCCAGTCGAAAGAATGGGCTTTCCCGCCTTAACTTCTGCAAGCTGACCTCACCGGGCCAACCGACCTCCGCAAACCGAAAGGCAGCAAAACCCGACTCGTGAACCACCAGTTGTTGCTCGCCCCCATCCATCTTCACCCAACCGGATTCACGCTCGGTCACGGTCCAGTCGGCTCCCAGTCCGAGACCGCCAGCACGAATGGGAACCTCTAACTTCATCCAGTGAATGTAGCCGCCATCACCCAGCAGCTCGGGGCTTCGTAAGTGCTCGACGAAAACATCTGCCGAACTGCTCTCGATGCAGGCGGCGGCAAGACACTGAGGGCGGTCAAGAGGGCAGTCGGCGTGGGCCTCACATTCCCCCGAGACCGGGGGAGACTCCGGCAAAAGGTCCGGCAAGGGTCCGCTGCAAGCGATGAAAAGGACGAGGAGGCTGCGTTTCATGTCAGGGTGAACGTAGCGAGAAAAGCGATGGTCGACCAGATTCCCGCCTTGACCTACCCCCACGGCATCCCGATGGTGGCGCCCCTGGGAGGGAGCTTTCCATGCGCGCCTTTTTCCTTCTTTCCCTCCTTGCTGCTTGCAGCCCAAGTTCGTCGACTCAGCAGCCATCAAGTGGGGCAAGTGAACTAAGTGGAACCACACTCATCCTCAGCGGCAAAGCCCTCGGGACCCAGTGGAACGTGAAACTTCTCGGCCTGTCACCCGCGGACAAGGCAAGGGCGCAACAAGGCATCGAGACAGTCCTCGAACGCATCAATGACGAGATGAGCACATGGAAGAAGGACAGTAAGCTCAATGGCTTCAACGAGCGTACCGACTATGCCTATACCTTTTCTCCTGAGACAGCGGCGGTCATCGAACAGGCCCTGCACGTGGCCCGTGAGACTGGTGGTGCCTTCGATCCGACCGTCGGTCCCCTGGTGGCCCTGTGGGGTTTCGGTGCGAACGCAGCCAAAGAGGGCCCCAGCGAGGCTGAGTTAAAGGAGGCCCAATCCAAGGTGGGCTATCACCACCTGCTCTGGGTGGGCCCTCACCAACTCCAAGGGGCAGTAATGGGCATGAAGCTGGACCTGAGCGCCAACGCGAAGGGCTATGCGGTCGACGCCGTCACCTTGGCCATGAAACGACTCGGCGCCCACAGCGGCCTGGTAGAAATCGGTGGCGAAGTGCGGGCCTGGGGGCAACGACCTGGCGGTGGCCCCTGGCGACTGGCCATCGAGACCCCCAACGACCAAGCCGCGCCCGGCCAGGCCGCTTCGGCGGTGGCCGAGCTCAATGGTTTGTCCATGGCGACGAGTGGTGATTACCGCCAGTTTCGCATGGAAGGCGATAAGCGTATCAGTCACACCATCGACCCCCGCACAGGCAAGCCCATCGGGCACACCCTCGCCTCAGTCACCGTCTTTGCGCCGACCTGTATCGATGCTGACGCTTACGCCACCGCCCTCATGGTGCTGGGCCCCGAAGCAGGTATGGATTACGTCAATGGTCACCCCCAGTTGGAGGCGCTGATGATCTTGCGCAATAAAGAGGGCTTTGAACTGCGTTATAGCGAGCATGCGAAAGCCCATCTGGCCGGAACCCTCTGATAGCGTTCACAAGGGCTTTGTGTTAATCGAAGGTCGTTAGCGGGAGACGCCATGGCTACGATCCTTGTCACCACGGGATTTTTTGCCCTCTTCATCGCGGCCATGAGCATTGGCCTGATCGTGAAGGGTAAGATCCTGAAGGGTTCCTGCGGCAGCGTTCAACCCCTCGCCGAACAAACTGGTTTCGAGTGCGGACTCTGCGTCAAAAAAGACAACGATGTCTGCCCGACCGACAACCCTCTGGTCGCCGTGGCCACCATTGGGAACCCCAACCGAACCCTGCGGGAGCGCTAGACGCAACGTGGACGTCCAAACCGTCTCGAACTGGCTCGTCAGCCAGAACCTTCAGCACCAATCACTCGAAGTCATGGGCAAGCAGGCCAGCGGACGGGAGTACTTCCGCGTCCTCGGCAGCGAACAACCGATGGTGGTGATGTACACACCGGTGGAGGAGAAACCGGCAGAGATCGGTGGTGATGTGGCCGGTGATGACCTGCCCTTTCGCCACGTCCGCAACTGGATGGAAGCCCGTGGTCTGCCTGTCCCCCGAGAATATGTCTGGGATGCCCAGGCGCGCTTTCTGGCCTTGGAGGACCTGGGGCCACTGACGCTGGAGACGGCCCTGACCGCCAGCGGCCGCAGCATGGAGAGCCTCTATGGCGAAGCTGTGGATCTGTTGGCTCAACTCCATGAGCGTTGCAAAGACGCGGGCCCCGAGGATCTGCCTGGGCTCGCGAAGCGTTTCGATAAGGACTTTCTTCGCTGGGAGCTCGATCACTTTCGCGAATGGCTTATCGACGAGCGGCAGGGTGAGCCCCTGGATAGCGCCGCCCTGCAGACCCTTGAGCCCCTGCTGCAGCGATTGGCCGAAGAGGTGGCCGCGATTCCGGAAGGCTTTGTCCACAGGGATTACCAGAGTCGTAATCTGATGCTGGCGGAACGAGGTCTCGTGATGTTGGACTTCCAAGATGCCCTTCGAGGGCCTTGCTGCTACGACTTGGTGGCCTTGTTGCGGGACTCCTATGTGGAGGTTCCCGAGCCTCTGCTGAGCCAATTGATCGAACGCTATCGAAGCCAACGCACCGGACTCCCCGATGGGGAGACCTTCCGACGCTGGTTCGACGTCAATGCGTTGCAGCGCAAACTCAAGGACGCGGGCCGCTTCGTTTACATCGATGTGGTTCGGGGTAATCCGGACTTTCTCCCCCATATCCCCCTCTCCTTGAAGTACGTCGATGAAGCCTTTGATCGACTGCCCGATTATGGCGACCTCCGCCGCCAGGTTGCCCCCCTGGTTCCCGAATTGGTTCAGGAGTTCTAGATGCAGGCCATGATTCTCGCCGCTGGTTTTGGTAGCCGGCTCAAGCCCCTGACCAGCCGTGTTCCCAAGGCCCTCGTCGGCTGTGCGGGTATTCGTCTTGTCGACTGCGCGCTCGGTCTCGTGATGAAAGCGGGTATTCGGCGGGTCGTTATCAATACCCACCATCTCGGCGAAGAGTTGGAACGCCGTTTGAACCACTGGAAGCCAGCCAATATGGAGCTCCTGTGGAGCCATGAAGAGGAGATTCGCGGCACCGGCGGTGGTCTACAGGGGGCCCGTCACCACTTCGATGAAACCGTCCTCGTCATCAACGCGGATATCCTCATCGACTTTGATGTGGCCGCCATGACCTATGCCCATAAAGCCTCGGGGGCGCTGGCGACGATGGCCCTCCATCCAGCAGACGAGGGGGAAGACCTGGGCGTCGTTCGGACCGACTACAACAACCGGGTGACCGATATCATCGGTGGTGTCACGAAGCTCGAAGAAGGGCCCGGCTGGGATCCGGAAGCCACCGGGGCACCGGCCTTATTCAGCGAAAAGGGTAGCCCCCATTATTTTCGGGGTGTGCACATGCTTGAGCCGGAGTTTCTCGCTCGGATTCCCGACGATGACTTCAGCTGTATCATCCGAGAAACCTACATTCCGGAAATCCACCGGGGCACCCACGTCCAGGGTCACGTGATCCACGGGCGCTGGGCCGATGCGGGTACACCGGAGCGCCTCCTGGCCGCCCATCATCTGTTCTGGCCTGAGGATGTGGAAGAACCGATCATCGAACAGGGTGCCTATATGGGGCTGAAGACGGAGCTCAAAGGGCGGACCTACGTCTGTGCCGGGGCAAATGTCGGTCACAGTTGCATCCTCGAAGACTGCATCGTCCAGCCCGATGCCGTCGTGCCGCCGAAGACCGAGCTCAAGGGGGCGATTATCCACGGCAAACGAGGTCAGCACTGGATCCCATGAGCCAAGCGCTTGCCAGCCTGAGCATCGACCTCGATGGGATTCGCCATTACCGGGCCATCCATGGCCTACCGCCCCGCTCAGGCCCAGACCCTTTCCTCACCGAGGGCTTGGATCGATTCCTTGAACTCTGCGAGCGCTTTGCCATCCCGGCGACCCTCTTCGTCGTCACCGAAGATTTGGCCGATGACGACTTCGCCCGTCGCATTCGCAAAGCGGCCAAGGCCGGCCATGAAATCGCCAGTCACAGTCACCGCCATGATTACGATTTCTCCCAACACAGCCCAGCGGAAATTCAGGCGGAACTGCACCGCTCACGAGAGGCCATACGGCGCGTCACTCGAAAGCTCCCTCGGGGCTTTCGAGCCCCCGGCTACAACCTCAGTCCGGCCCTGGTGGATGCCTTAGCGAAGGTTGGTTTCACCTACGACAGCTCCATGCTCCCAAGCCCATTGTATTGGGCAGCCCGAGCCGCCGTGATCTCCGGTAAGTCTCTCACGGACCGCCCCAGCGCGAGCCTCATCGGCCGACCCAATGATTTTATCGGCGATGGTCGGCCCCACCGCTTCGACAACGGACTCCTGGAGTTGCCCATGACCGGGGCGCTGGGGATCCCATGGATTGGCAGCCTCGTGGTCACCAGCCCCCTGGGCTCTTTGATTACCCGGACTGTCGCCACCCGGACCGAGCCCATCGACCTGGAACTTCATCCCATTGATTTGACCTCTTCTGACCAGGTCGAAGCTGAACTCGTCGCGGTCCGAAGAGACCTTCAGGTCCCCGTCGCTCGGCGGCAACGACGCCTTGAAAAAACCCTGCAGAAGTTGGTCCGCAACCGGCGTTTTCGCACCCTCAGTGACGTGGCCGAGACCTGCCCGTGAACAAGATCCGGGAACTGAGAAATACCCTGCGCGAGCGCGTAAACAGCCTGCAGCAGCCAGATCTCAATGAGTTCGGCCAGGACCCTTTCGGTTTCGAGCCGGCTTTTCTGCCGAAAGCAGCCTGCTATTTGGCCTATCTGTACAAAAACTATTTTCGCACGCTCAATCACGGCTTGGAACGCCTGCCCGATGGCCCCTTCATGGTCGTCTCCAATCACACGGGCCAGATTCCCATCGATGCGGGCATGATCTTCATGAGCCTGCTGCTCGATAAACCGAAGCCACTCCTGCTGCGGGCGATGGTCGATCACTTCGTGGGGGGTATTCCCTTCGTCGGCAATCTGCTCGATCGCTGTGGGCAGGTGGCCGGAACCCCTGAAAATGCAGACTACCTCCTCAGCAGAGGCCAGTCCTTATTGATCTTTCCGGAAGGGACTCGGGGCATCAATAAACCCTACTCCCAAGCCTATGAGGTCCAAGAGTTTGGTCAGGGATTCTTACGATTGGCCGTGGCCCACGGCCTACCCATTGTCCCCGTGGCTGTGGTCGGCTGTGAGGAGATGCTTCCGAGCGCCGGCAACATCAAATGGCTTGGCCGCATGTTTGGCCTGCCCCAAATGCCCATGCTGATGACGCCCCTCCCCCTTCCGGCCCGCCTGCATTTGCATTGGGGTGACCCAATGGTCTTCGAGGCCCGGCCGGATGATGATGACGAGATCATCGAGCCGATGGTCAACGAGGTGCGCGAGCGTATCATCGAACTCGTCGAGCACGGACTCTCGGCCCGAACAGGGGTCTTCGACTGATGGCCAAACAACGCCAAAAGATCCTCGTTACCGGTGCCCGCAGACCCGTGGCTCAACGTCTGATTCGGATGCTCCATCGGCATTCCAAGGTGGTTGCGGTCGACCGCCGCACCCCGAAGCACCTGCCGGTCGATGTGCGCTGTGAGGCTGTCGATCTACGGCGCCGGGCCCTCGACCACCTCTTTCGACGCCACCGCTTCGATGCCATCATCCACGCCGGCACGCTGACCAACCTTCGGGCCGGGGAGAGCCTGCACCACGCCTACAACGTCGTCGCCGTCAATCGCCTCCTCAAGTTGGCTGTCAAAAAGGGCGTCTCGAAGGTGATCATCCTCTCTAGTGCCGAACTCTATGGGCACCGGCCCGCCAACACCGTGTTCCTGAGCGAGGATGCCCCCCTGCTGGCTGGGGAGCGCTTCGCCGCTTGGCGAGACTTGGTGCAAATGGACCTCGCAGGCTGTGTGACCGCCTGGCGAGAGCCGGCGACGGAAGTGGTGGTGGCCCGGCCCGTCAATGTGGTCGGCTCAGGGATTGAGTCGATGGCGATGCGCTATCTCGGACGCCCCCGGGTTCCCGTCGTCATGGGCTTCGACCCACAAGTTCAACTCATCCATATCGAGGATTTCTGCAGCGCGATCCAAGCCCTCCTCGCCCCCGGTGTGCGAGGCGCGGTGAACATCGCCGGCCCACCACCTGTGCGCATCTCTCAAGCGCTGACGTTTCTTGGCCGCAAGCGTGTTCCCATTCCTCGGACGGCTTTGACCTTGGCCTTAAAAAGCGCCTGGCCCATGCGGGCCACCGGCTTTCGGGAAGAGGAACTCGACCTGATTCAGTACAGTTGCATCGTCAGCGATGCCCACCTGCGAGAGGCTACCGGTTTTCGCCCAGCCTATACGCTCAAGGACACACTGCGAGGCGTCGACGAGACCTATTAACCGCTTTGACTCACCTCGATAGCGGTCGTTTCACCGGTCATTTCTTGCTCGTCCATTCGCCGAATCTTCACCCGGACCGCCCGGGTTTCGTCGGTCTCTTCGACGATGAACTCAAACACGTCGACGGTCACAACATCACCGACCTCGGGAATTCGGTCCAACTGGGTGATCAGCAGGCCGGCGAGTGAGTCATACTCTTCCGAGTCGGGGAAGTCGTGGCCCAGCTTATCCCCCAAGTCATTCATCTTCGTCTTGGCATCAACTTCCCAGCAATCGGGAGACACCACGATCACGGACTCTTCTTCGTCCTCGTCTCGGATCTCGCCAACGATCATCTCGAGGATGTCTTCCATACCGATGCAGCCGGCCGTGCCACCATACTCATCGGTGACGACAGCAAAGCGTTGGCGATTGAGTTGAAACTCCCGGAGTAAGGCGTCGACCCGTTGGAGCTCGCTGACGAAGACGGACTTCCGCATCAGGTCTTCCGCCTTCGCACCCTCCGGCTTACGAATGATGTCGCGGATGAAGACGACGCCGACGATGTCATCGATATCCTTACCCACCACCGGCAGCCTGCTGTGCCCCTCGTCGGCATAGAGCGCGAGGATGTCTTCCCGAGAAGTCTCTCCAGTCACCGTCACCAGCTCGGTGCGTGGGGTCATCGCCTCCCGAACGGCTTTCTCGTCGAGATCCAAGACTTGGTTGATGAGTTGGCCTGCATGGGCATCGAGATCGCCACTCTGCTGGCTCTGGGCGATCAAGTGTTCCAACTCGGCTTCAGTGACGGATTCTACCGTGTTCAGATCCCAGCCACCGAGGTTGATGATCTTGCGCGTCGTGCCCTCAAGGACACGAGTGACGGGGTAGAGAATGTAGTAGACCGGAATCAGAATATACATGAGCCGGGGCGCCAAGCGACTTGCATGGGCCTGGGCGAAAGCCTTGGGCGTAATCTCGCCGAAGACCAGAACGATCAGCGTCAAGATACCTACGGTGACCCCCAGGATCTGGGGACTTCCTGGTGAGATCCGCTGGGCGATGGCACCGGCCATGGCCGAGGCCATGATATTGACGATATTGTTCGCCACAAGGATCGCAGTCAGCACACGCAAACGCTGCTGATACCAGAGCTTAAGTGTCGTGCGCCCCTCGTCAATCAGCGTCTTCGTCTTGGCCTCTGATAGGGAAACCAGTGCATTCTCAGAACCTGAGAAAAGGGCGCTTCCCATCAAACAGATAAAGAGGGTGACCACCTCATTGAGAGAAACCACGCCGATGGTCAGTTCCATAGACCGGCCCTCTTCGGTGGAGTGCTTGAGATGATGTCACGGGGATCGCCGGGCTGATCTGGGTCAGGTTCCGCCGATCCGGGGGAAGGTCGCTCGTTCAAAGAGGGATCGTTTCTCCGCTGGTACCGCTCTGTTGTAATACCGGGAACGAAGGGCCGCAAGTCTTCGGATCGGTGGAATCGTCGAAAATCACACAACGACGAAGATGGGGAGGGCTTCCGGCTGCCGCCCAGGCTACTCGGCCCCGCCTCGCATGCTCCGGACCGCAGCGAGACAGACCCGGGTGGTCTGGATGGCCCGTTCGAAGTCTGCCTGGCGAGCTTCGAGGTCCTCACCTCGGCAAGCGGCGACGAAACGCTGCATTTGGCGACGCTGTCCCTTGTCCTGGGCCCCGCTGGTCGCTTTTGCTTTGCCGCCTTCGAAAAAGGTGAGCTTCTTGAAGTCATCGATCACCGCCGACACGCCGCCGCCGAAGACCTCAACGAGCTCTTTGCCAAGGCCCAAGCCGCCACTGCCACTGTAGCTAATACTCGCGACCCCACCGCCGTCGGTCTTGAGGCTGATGACAAAATCATCCCAGGCTTGAACCGAGCGCCCTGGGGCCGGTGCCCCGGAACAACTCACCTCGACGGGCTCGCCTCCTAAAAGTCGAAGGGCGAGATCGACAAAGTGACAACCTTCACCCAGAAGGCGACCGCCGCCACTCTCCAAATCATGTAACCAGTGATCCGCCGGCAACTGGCCCGCATTCACACGAATCTGCACCAAGTTGATGCTGGTCCCCATGCGATGGAGGATGGCCTCTGTCAGCGGTGCATGGCTCCGATTAAACCCAACCATCGCCACCCGACCGGCCCCACGCCAGGCCGTCTCAACCGTCTCGAGTTGTGCTTCGGTCAGCGCCAGCGGCTTCTCGACGAACAGGTGTTTGCCGTGGCGCAACACAGCCTCGCCAAAGCGAGCATGGCTACCATGGCGGGTCCCGACAAGGACCGCATCCAAGGCCTCGGTCGCCAACACATCATCTGCGCTGCCAAGGACTGCGCCAATGCCGAACCGGCTCGCAACCCCCGGGGCCGTGAAGCCACTCCCCGTCGCCATCGCCGAAAGCTGAAGCTCCGGAAGGGATGCGAGTATCGGCAAGAGGACATCCTGCACGTAACTCCCCGCGCCGATGAGGCCAAGATGCACCCTTCCTTGGACCACTTCGATCGCTTCCTGGGCCACAAAAGGTGCCGCCTCGGAACGGTAATCCAAGCAGATGGCGCAACTCCAACCACCCCCGTCGAGCAATTCGTAAGCAGACTCGACGTCGGCAAAGTCGAAGCGATGGGTGATCAAGTCGTCGAGCTGCAAACGCCCGTCGGCCGCGAGGGCCAACACGCTCTCCATGTTCCGACGCTCTGTCCAACGGACATAAGCGTAAGGGTAGTCGAGACCACCTTCCTCGTAGCTTGCGTCGTAGCGCCCCGGGCCATAGGAGCAACTGAGCTTGAAGTTGATCTCCTTCAAATAGAAGGGCTCCCTGGGCAAATCCATCCCCACGGCGCCGACCACAACGATCGTGCCCCGCTGCCGACACCACTCGGCGGCCTCGACCACCGGGTCGCTGCTGCGGGTCGCCGCACAGACCAAAATGCCGTCAGCACCCTGGCCGTGACTCCCCTGGGCAATCGCTTCGGCGAGCTGGGTCTTCTGGTCACCGCTGTAGACCTCAAGGCCGTGGTCCTGGGCCAGCGCGACAGCGTCTGGATTTAAGTCAACACAGAGGACCTTCACTCCGCTGGCGACCAAAATACGGGCTGTCATCTGACCCACGAGCCCTAATCCGACGACCACCGCCAGTTCGCCGACCTTCAAATCCGCCTGGCGAACGCCCTGCATCGCGATGGCGCCGATGGTGGTCAAAGCTGCTGTGTCGAGCCCCAGACCTTCTGGTACCTTCGCACAAAGATTGGCTGGAACCCGAGCCACCTGCCCATGGACCGCGTAGCCCACACCGCCGCAGGCCACGGAATCGCCGACGGACAGGCCGTGAACATTGGCCCCGACGGCTTGGACAATCCCGGAGGCCGAGTAACCCATAGGATCCCAAGCATCCAGCCGGCCCTTCACCATGCGATAGGTCTCGGCCAAGCCCCGAGTGCGAGCCGCCTGAAGGACCTTTTTGACCAGGTCCGGTCGTTGTTTGGCTTTGCCCATGAGGCTGGCCTTCGCAGCCTGAACGGTGCTGCGCTCCGTCCCCGGCGAAATCACCGAATGGGCGATATGGACCAACACGTCGTTGGCACCGCAGCGGGGTGGTGGGCTGTCTTCGAGACGCAAGGTCCCGTGTCGCTTGTTCTGAAGCAGTATCTTCATCTCAGCTGACCGTATTGAGACCGGATAGTCGGTGACGAGGTGGAAGCAGGGATGAGTCGCCGTGGCGCGCGACCACCGTGGTGGTCAGTCCACCGCGGATGTTGAAGACCCCTTCTAGTTCCATGGCCCTCGGTGACAGTTCGGTCACCAGATCGTCGAGGATCCGGTTGGTCACGTCTTCGTGGAAATGCCCTTCGTCGCGAAAGCTCCAAAAATACAACTTGAGGCTCTTCAACTCGACGCAGCGCAGAGCTGGAACGTAGCGCAAACGGAAGACCGCGAAATCAGGTTGGCCGGTCTTCGGGCACAGACAGGTAAACTCGGGGCAAAGGATCTCCACCTCGTAGTCCCGCCCGGGGTTTGGGTTATCGAAGGATTCGAGTTCTCGGTTCGGCTGAGTCGTCATGGCGGGGGGCTTTTGGCGCGCATGGGGGTCGGTAGCAAGGCTAGATTGGCTTAATCGCGCTGCTGCCACAGGAGGGCAGCCACCCGCTCCCCTTGGTGGACCAGCGCGATTCGGTTGCGCTGAGGGTTGAGGAGCGCGGCCCGATGGGATGGAGACTGCATCCAGCCCTCGCAGACCGCGGCCATCTCATCGTCTTCCGCCAGCAACTCCGCGGCCCGGCGCAAGCGCAGATCCAAGGAACGCAACAGCGGGCCTAAGCCTTCCTCGGGATGGGCAAAGCGCTGTTTGAGCGCCTTTTGGCGAACATGGGCATAGGCCTGGGGTGCCGCGACTGCTCGCAGGGGCAAGAAGCCCAGATCGGCCCGCTGTCGGTTGATCGCTTGAACCAAAGCCGATGCCCGATCTGCGCCACTGCAAGGGCTCGGTGGGGCTCCAGCGGCCTCCTGGGCCAGAAACAGGCCGGTCTCCGGCCCGTCCGGACCCCGCACCGTAATTCCCAAGCGAAGCCACCGCTGTTGCAGGTGCGGGGGCACATCGATGAGTCCATGTTTGTCTGGTCGGAGGCGTTCGGTCCGACCATCGGCCATCACGAGGTGGGCGCTGTGGACGACGAAGCCTGCGGATGCAGCCACCTGGAAATGGAGGGGGCTGGCGTCGAGAAGTCGGGCGACGATGCGGCCACAGATCCGCTGCCCACCCCGGGGACGGCTACAGTGGATCAAGCCCTGGGATTCCCGCAGCGATGGGTCCATCTCAGCGGGAACTGAGCGCAACAAGAAGGGGTAGTAACCCTCCTGAGCAAGGACTGCTCGCACCGAGGCAAGGCTGCCATCACGGGCCTGCTGGGCCGCCCGATCCAGCCGATCGTCCGGCTGTTCGCCGGCTTGAACCGGAGACCCAAGCATCAAGGCCAGAAGGCCCAGTGCGTAAATCCCTTGCCCGATCCGAAAAAAATCTTTCAAAGGGTCCCCAGCCTACCCACGAAGTGGGTTCGACCAAGACTAAGGGCAGGATTCGCTCTGGAGAAAAAAGATGCTCATCGGCGTACCGAAAGAGATTAAGGTGGCAGAAAACCGAGTCGGCATGGTCCCTGCTGGGGTCCAGACCCTGGTGGATCAAGGCCACGATGTCATGATCGAGACCACCGCTGGTGTGGGCGCAGGCATCCCAGATGCTGCCTATGAGGCGGTGGGTGCCCGGATCGTCGCCAATGCAGACCAGGCCTGGGATGCGGAGATGGTGATCAAGGTGAAGGAACCCGTCCAGCCCGAGTGGCATCGAATGAAGTCGGGCCAGACCCTCTACACCTATCTCCACCTGGCCGCGGACGCCCCGCTGACCGAAGAGCTCATGAACAAAGGCATCCAGTCGGTCGCCTACGAGACGGTGCAGTTGGACGACGGCAGCCTACCGCTACTGCGGCCCATGTCGGAGGTTGCTGGTCGCCTGAGCGCCCAGGAAGCGGCCATTAGCCTGGAAAAAGCCCACGGCGGCAAAGGCCTGCTGATGGGCGGCGTGCCCGGGACACGGCAAGCGGAAGTGATGGTGCTCGGCGGTGGTATCGTCGGCCTGGCCGGCGCACGCATCGCCATGGGCCTCGGAGCCCGGGTCACCGTGCTCGATATCGACCCGGACCGAATGAGCTACATCGATGAGGTCTTTGGGGGGCGTATTCAAACCCTCTATTCCAACGCCTACAACATCAACACCATGCTGCCGAAGGTCGATGTGGTCATCGGTGCGGTGCTCATTCCTGGCGCCAAAGCCCCCCACCTGATCAGCAAACAACAAATTGAAGAGCAGATGACCGAAGGCTCTGTGATCGTGGATGTGGCGGTGGACCAGGGTGGCTGTGTGGAAACCTGTCGGCCCACCACCCATGAAGACCCCACATTCACCGTCGGCGGTGTGGTGCACTACTGCGTCGCCAACATGCCCGGAGCGGTGGCCCAGACCTCAACCTACGCCTTGACGGCCACCACATTGCGCTACGCCAGTGCCCTGGCAAACCACGGGCTCGTCGCGGCGGCCAAGGCCGACCCCTGTCTCGCCAAGGGCATCAATGTCCTCAACGGTCATTGTGTTTATGAGCCGGTGGCCCGGGCTACTGGGGTCCCCTACACCCCCCTTGCACTCTAAATGACGGAGTCGACCTTTAGAGCCCTCGGGGTTGCCGTTTTCACCCTGAGCGACACACGCACCTTAGCAACGGACCGAAGTGGTGCGGTGCTGGCGGAAGGGCTGGAGGCCGCGGGGCACCGGGTGCTGACCCGCAGCATTCTCCCCGATGACCTGTGGCAGGTCCGGGCCGCACTCTGTGCCGCAATCGCCGAACCCCAAGTCAACGTCGTGATCACCACGGGCGCGACGGGGATCACCGGACGGGATATTGCGCCGGAGGCCATGGAACCCCTGTTCGACAAGGCACTGCCTGGCTTCGGCGAGTTGTTTCGTCAATTGAGCTACGCCGATATCGGGGCCAGCACCATCCAGAGCCGGGCCACGGCTGGCGTCGCCGGCGGCACGCTGCTTTTCGCCGTGCCCGGTTCGACCAATGCCTGCCAGATGGCCCTGGAAAAGATTCTCATCAGCCAACTGGACCTCGCCACCAAGCCCTGTAACTTTGCGATGCTTCTCGACCGTCTTGGGGAGCGGTGAACCGCAAGCTTCAGGCGGAATTTGTCATTGTCGGCGCAGGCCTGGCCGGTGCTGCCGTGGCAGAGCAACTAACAAAAGCAGGCCATCGGGACCTCCTTGTGATCGAACAAGAGAGCGAAGCGGGGTGGCATGGCAGCGGCCAGAATGCAGGGATGCTTCGGCAACATGCGAGCAACCCCTTCACCGCAGCTTTAGCCCGGCGGGGTCTTCATTTACACCGGAGCCTCAGGGACCGGCTTCCAGCCGCACCACCACTCCTTGCGACGGGTTCTGTTCTCGTCGGTGGTCAAGGGCCGGAACTCGCGGCTGGCTATCGGGCCGGCCACACCGAACGGCTTCCAGCCGCCCGCTTCGAGGAACTCACCGGCATGCAACTGCCCGCCCAATCAAGAGCCCTCTACTGCCCCGATGATGGCCTGCGGGAAGCGAAGGCCCTCTGCCATCATCTCCTCGAGCATTCCGCAGCCACCCTGCAGATGGAAGCTCGGGTCGAAGGGCTCCACCACCAAGGCGGCCGAGTCAGAGGCTTGGTCCTAGAAGACGGTCGATCCATCGAAGCGGAACGGGTTATCCTGTGTGGCGGCGCTTGGAGCCGAGACCTCTTGGATCTCCCCCTCCAGCCCTTCAAGCGCCACCTTTTCGTGCTCAGTCAGCGGCAAAAAAGAACCTCTATGCCCTGGGTTTGGGATCTCGACGGGGAGGTCTACTTTCGTGGCCACGAAGAGGGCCTACTCGTGAGTGCCTGTGACGATATCCCCGAATCCCCCCGACGGGGCGAACAGCCGGCCTGCGGCCCCGAAGGACTGGCCCGACTTCACCGGGCCCTCCACGAGCGCTGGCCCCAGCTCGCTGCACCTCGCCTGGTCCGCAGCTGGGCAGGCCTTCGGGTGCTGAGCCCGGACGACGCCTTTATTTTAGGACCCGATCCCCGCTTCACGGGCCTCGCCTGGTGTACGGGTTTGGGTGGACATGGCCTGACCTGCGCTCTGTCCGCGGCCGCCCTGGCGCTTCGCCCCTGGTTAGGGGATCAGGTGGATGTAGGAAACGACCCTCAAGGCCCCGACTTGAACACATTACAACAGGCCCACAGCCTCGAGCGGCTCCCCTTCACAAAGGAGATTTGGGATGCTTGAACGCCCCCGACTTGTCGTCGCCACCGGTAACCTCCATAAAATCCAAGAGATGACCGATGCCCTTGGCCAGTGGTTCGTCGTCGAAGGACTCCCACCGGATTACGAAGCCCCGGAGGAGACCGGCTCAAGCTTCCTGGCCAACGCCCGGATCAAAGCCGAGACGGCAAGCCAACGCCTGGGCCTCCTCAGCATCGCCGACGACTCGGGAATCTGTGTTGATGCCCTCGACGGCGCACCAGGCATCTACAGTGCCCGCTTTGCCGGCGACCATGGCGACGACGAGGCGAACAATGACACCCTGTTACAGCGACTTGGCGACCGTCCCTTGCAGGAACGAGGTGCCCATTATGTTTGCGCCCTTTCGCTGGCTGATCCCAGAGGCCAGGTTTTTGCCTGCTCTGGGGAATGGTTTGGGCAGATCGGATTTGGTCGGAAAGGTTCGGGTGGTTTCGGCTACGACCCGTTGTTTATGATCGGAGACGGACGCACGGCCGCCGAACTCCCGGCCGATGAAAAACGCCGCATCAGCCATCGGGCGAAAGCCTTGGCTAAACTTGTGGTCTGGTTAGAAGAGCGCCGTACCCAGATTCCCGGCTAAGGCTACTTTGTCTTCATCACCCACACCCCATCCCAATCGTCGGGGGGCGGTGACTGCATAAAGGTTTGGCATCGATCCAGATAAAGTTCACTGACCTTGTCCGCAGGATTGAGGTCGAGGGACTGCTTGAAGGCCTGGCGTGCATCATCCCAGAGCCGCTCTTTGTAGCAATCCATGCCCACCTCAAAGAGCTGTAACACCCGGTCTCGGTTGGGAAAGACCGCCTCTGGGTAGGCTGCCGTCCAATCCAAGGCTTCATACATGGCCACCGGTTCGGACTTCCCCTTCACCCGGAGACGGTCCACCTCCCGCAGCAGATAATCGTCCTGCAGGCCAGCCACCGTAAACTCACTGACCAGGATCTTTGCCCCATAGGTCTTGGTGGCGCTCTCGAGTCGTGCAGCCAGATTCACACCGTCGCCGATGACCGTGTAGTCCATACGCCGCTCGCTGCCGATATTCCCGCTGACCACTTCGCCCGTGTTGAGCCCAATACCCACCTCGATGGGCATCTTCCCCTCGGCTTGTCGCTTCATGTTGAAGTGACCAAGAGCCATGATCATGTTGATGGCCGATTTAAGGGCGTTGTCCGCATCCTTCCCAGTGGAGAAAGGAGCGCCGTAGACGGCCATGATGGCATCGCCGATGTACTTATCGAGAATGCCGTGATGGGTCATGATCTGATCCACCATAATCCCGAAGTAATCGTTGAGCATGGAGACCGTCTCTTCCGGTCCGGCCACCTCCGAAAAACTCGTAAAGGCCCGGATGTCTGAGAAGAGGATCGTGGTTTCTTGAAGACTCCCGCCGAGGGCATCCTCTCCCCCTTCGAGGAGCCGATCAGCAACCTCTTTGGGCATGTAGCGGGCCATGGTTGATTTCAGTCGTTTTTCGCTGGTGATATCTTCAATGACGGCGAGTGCACCGATACCGACCCCCTTGGCGCTCAAAAGAGGTTGGACAGAAAAGTTCACACTCACCGAGACCGCCTCTTCGCCGCTTCCCGAAAAGACGATCCGACTGTCCAAAGCCGAGTCCGCCTCGCCTCCATCGAGGACCTTTTGGATCATCTCGGCGGCCCAAGCGTTTTCGCCGGCGAAGAGTCCATCCAGCCCAACGCCAATATGCTCCTCTAAGCTGCGCCAGTTCAACAGCCGTACAGCCGCATCATTGCCCTTGGTGAGTCGCCCCTTCGCATCGACGGTGATCATGCCGTTGGCCATGGACTGGAGCACTGCCTCGTTGAAGTTTTTGACCGTCATCACCTCTTCAAAGAGTTGAGCATTCTCCAAGGCCACCGCGGCCTGGGCCGTAAAGGCGCGCAGATTGCGCTCGTCGGTCTCGTCAAAGACCCCTTCCGCTTTGTTGAGGACCTGAATCACGCCAATGGGCTTGCCTGCCTTGGTTCGAACTTGCTGACAGAGAATCGTACGGGTCCGATAGCCGGTCTTTTTATCGACCGCTTTATTGAACCGGTCGTCTGCATAGGCCTCCTTGATGTTGATCGTCTCACCACTGACGAACACCGAGCCTGCGATGCCCGCGTCGTGGGGGATGCGAATCTCTTTCGCATCGTCCAGCCCCAACGCGATATCACTCCAAAGCTCTCGACTTTGGTCATCGTATAGAAACAACGTGGCTCGATCGGCCTGAAGAATCTCGGTGACCGCTTCCATGATCTTTCGCAGCAGCGGTCGCAGTTGGAGTTCTTCACTGATCATCGTGCTGACTTCGAGAAGGCGATTTTCTCGGCCTTCTACAAAAGTGAGACGTTCATTGACGAGATGGCGAACCTGCCCGCGAAAAGCCATCAGGATCACCATCAAGGTCACGATGATCGCCGCGGCCATCATCACCATCTCGAGGTTCTCGTTAATGATACCCAACAGGGCCTCCTGCGAAGACGCAGCAGCCTAGCCTTAGTTCACGCGAAGGCATAGCCCCCAGAATCCTTGCTATCTCTGCGCCTTTCCCGTAGCCCGTGGCCGGTCACGGGGCGTAGCGCAGCCTGGTTAGCGCGACTGCTTTGGGAGCAGTAGGCCGCAGGTTCGAATCCTGCCGCCCCGACCATGAGCGCCAGTAGCTCAGCTGGATAGAGCAACGGCCTTCTAAGCCGTAGGTCGCAGGTTCGAGTCCTGCCTGGCGCGCCATTTTTGCTGCGCCACCAAGTGAAAAGGGCCTTTGCACGCCGGCCGCTTTGAGGCATTTGCTGCCGGCCTATGGTGGCTGTAGTTCAATAGGTAGAGCCCCGGCTTGTGGTGCCGGTTGTTGCGGGTTCAAGTCCCGTCAGCCACCCCATGGGCGCATAGCTCAGTTGGTAGAGCATCGGACTCTTAATCCGCTGGTCCAAGGTTCGAATCCTTGTGCGCCTACCAAGGGACCCGAAATGGGTCCCTTGATCTTTTTTGATCTCCCTGGCTTCTGAGGAGCCATGAAGATCATCAGTTTTAATGTGAACGGGGTGCGGGCCTGCGCCAAGAAGGGTTTACTCACCTGGCTTGAGGAGGAACAGCCTGACGTCCTCTGCTTGCAGGAGACGAAGGCCAGCCCCGATGTCCTGGGCCCCGAGTTGCTCACGGATCACGGCTATCACTGCGTTTGGGCCAGCGCCGAAAAGAAAGGCTATTCGGGGACGTCCACCTGGAGCCGAGAGGCCCCGGACGAAGTGGAGGTGGGTCTGGGGATCGAGCGCTTTGACCGAGAAGGCCGAACGGTTGTGACCACCCATGGGCCACTGACCATCTTCAACGGCTACTTTCCCAATGGGCAAAATGACCATGGCCGCGTCCCCTACAAACTAGATTACACCGCGGCCGTCCTCGACGCCGCGGAACTGGCCAGAGCCCAGGAACAGTTGGTGGTCGTCTGCGGGGATTTTAATACCGCGCACTACCCCATCGACCTGGCCCGCCCGAAGGCGAATGTGAAGACCACTGGGTTCCTTCCCATCGAGCGAGCGGCCTTGGACACGTGGGTTGATTCGGGCTGGGTCGATAGCTTCCGGCACCTGCACCCCGATGAACCAGATCACTATTCCTGGTGGAGCTTTCGCAGCGGTGCACGGGCCCGAAACGTGGGCTGGCGCATCGACTACCACATGATCAGCGGGGAGACGCTTCCTCATCTGGAGCGTGCATGGATTTTGAGCGATGTGCTGGGCAGCGACCACTGCCCCGTCGGCATCGAGTTAAATCTCGACACCAGCTCCCTGTGACGAGGCAGCGCAAAGCCCACGGCTTTCGAGAACAGGTCTATCGACTGGTGCAACAAATCCCGCCAGGTCGTGTCGCCGCCTACTCCGATGTGGCAGCGGCTCTCGGCCACCCCCAGTTGGCGAGACAGGTTGGCTTCGCTCTCTCTGGCTTGCCGGTATCAAGACAGGATGAGGTACCCTGGCAGCGAGTCATCAACGCCCAAGGCAAAGTCAGCGGACGCAACGACAGCTACCGTGCGGTGCTCCAAGAACAGATGCTTCAAGACGAAGGTTTAGTCTTCACCCCATCAGGCAAAGTCACCGATTGGGCAAACGCTCGCTTCCAGTCCTTTAGCGCCGACGCCTTCGAAGGCCTATAAACCCAACCAAGGGCCACAAAGCAAACTCGGCACCTAAACCGCTGCAACTGCAGCCACCGGCCTCGTCTTCGTCCTGGGCCAGTCCTCCATCAACGCTCGCTGGCCCGGCATCGGCGGCCCCCTCAGAGCCCCCATCGACAAAAGGCTCCAGGCCGCTGTCCGCAACGGGCTCGACGCCCCCGTCCTCCGCACCTTGCCCTCCATCCGCCTCAGGCCCTGGGCCCCCATCGGAACCACCACATTCAGGCAGGTCGAGAGGCGCATGATCCTCAGCCGCCTCAAAACTGTTCCAAGACACCATGGTCAGACGGTCCACATCCTCGGCCCGCAACCACCAACGACCACTTTGTCCCTCTCGGTAGCTCGGCACCCAAGCGCATCCCGGTTGCGGTCGAGTCCCATAGTCTCGCTTGTCAAAATGTAACTCGATGGAGTCACCGATGAGGAGATCCCCCCAAGCCTGACCTTCCGCAGGCTTCTTCTCGATCCCAGACACCTCAAGGTAGGCCTTCAACGGTGTCACCATCGCACTGTCCTCGGCGCGCTCAGGGCTCCCCATACATTCCACTTGAATCACTCGGCCATCGACGATCACCAAGGCTGAGGTCGCCAATTCTTCCGGTGAAAGCGGAGGTGCCATGGCAAAGGTGCTAGCCCCCCACCCCAAAATCAGAAACGTCAAGAAGCGATACATTTTGAGCCCCTATGTCATGCCATCTTGTAGGCCTTCAGGTCCTCGGCTGCCAAGCCCCGGCAAGTTCGAGGTTCGTGCCTGTGACCTGATCCGCCTCAGGAGACAGCAGGTACATGAGCGCCTGGCCCAATTCCTCCAGCCTGCATGCCCGCCCGGAAGGAAGGTCTTGGTCACTGGGTAGATCGATAGAATTTTCCAACTGTCCGGGGCTCAATGTGTTCACAGTGAGCCCTGTCCCAGCATGGGTCCGAGCAAGACTTTGACCTAGGAGGTGAACACCCGTTTTCGCAATCTGATAAGCGGTCCCGACAGATGCAGGCCGGAGCCGGTCGCAGCTGGCATAGCCCAAGTTCACCATCCGGCTCCTGGGGTGCTGCAACAATTGACCGACAAAAGCCTGCGCACAGTAGAAGGTGGCGTCCAAGTTGCCCGCAAGCGTCCAGCGCCAATGCTTGGCATCGATTTCGGGCAAGGGCTTCGGATCGTAGACGCCGACATTGTTAATCAGACTATCGATGGGCCCGAACTCCGTTTCAACTGCGCTGGCCATGCCCTCGACCTGCTCCGGATCCGTAAGATCGGCGGCCACAAAATGGGTCTCAGGAGCACCCGCAGCCTCCAGTTCCGCAAGCAGGGCGGGCAAGGCCTCACTGGCCCCTCGCCCGTGCAGACAAACAGCGGCGCCATGACGGGCCATGGCGAGGGCCAAATGCCGGCCCGTCCGAACCAATGACCCCGTGATGAGGACCCGGCGACCGGCCAAATCCATCAGGGCCGACTCCGTTCCATCTCAATCCCCACCCATCGGGCTTCGGCAACGGCTTCAGGCTTCTCGATCACCAGGCGAATCCGCTCGATGGGCCAACGGGAAAAGAGCAGATTGCAGAGGTCGTCGCCCAAGGTCTCCAGCAGAAGATATCTGCCCTGCTGCGCGAGGTCCTGGATCGAGCGAGAAACCGCTGCGTAGTCGACGATGTGGTCGTAGTCTTCCGGATGGCGAATGCGAGCAAAGTCGACCGTTAAATCGAGGTCAAAGCGCAGGGCCTGCGGCTTTGTCCGCTCCCCTTCGAGGATCCCAACGATAACCTCGATTTCGAGGCCTCGAATCAGCACCTGATCTCGCCTCATGGGGTCTGATACTCCGCCTCAGCAGGTGGAAGATTGAGATGCTTGCGGAGAAAAGAGGTCAACAAATAGACGAGCGGGGTATCCAGCGCAGCAATCAGCACCTTGAAGACGTAATTGGCAATGAGGATCTGGAAACAGATCTCGATGGGAAGCCCGAGCCCCCACCACAGAAAAATGATGTTCACAATCAAGGTGTCGACCAGTTGGCTGACGATGGTCGACGCGTTGTTACGTAACCAGAGGTGGCGCCCTTGCGTCTTGTTCCGCCAGTAGTGGAACAAACGATTGTCGAGGAACTGGGCAAAGAGATAAGCCGTCATCGAGCCCAGAACGAGCGTTCCGGGCAGGGTAAAGACGGATTCATAACCCTGCTGCATCCCAGGCACCAAGCACGCACCGGTCTCTGCATCAACGGCTTGGCAGGCCACGGTGCTGAAACCAAGTGTCGAACTCGTCCAAATACTCGAGCCTGGCAGGGCGACGGCGGCGGCGACGAAGAGGACCATCACAAGGCTGACCACAAAGCCGATGGCCACCATGAAATCCGCGCGCTTGCGCCCATAGAGTTCCGAAACCGTATCGGTGAGCAGAAAGGTGAGGGGGTAAGTGATGATACCGCTCGTCAGCGTGCAGTAGGTACCTTCGGGCGAAGCTGGGTTCCCCCAACAGACCTTGCCGAGGCTATGGGGCAGCATATGGAAGAGCTTCACACCGATGATGTTGGTGAGCACCAGAACGGTGCAGAAGACCGCAAGGATTAGGCAGTAGACCTTGTCCTTCTTGCTCATGTCCATGACGAGGCTCCCTTGGCTCTGGCCGTAGCCGGAGGGTTGCGCCCCGGTCAACCGGGCTGCCAAAGTTCATGGCATTCACTGCTCCGGCCAGCTAGAGCGAGTCCGCCGGGAGACCATGCTTGTGAGCTTCGAACACCCACTCGCCAGCCGTTATGCCAGCCAAGAGATGCAGGCGATCTTTAGTCCGCAGTTCAAGTTTACCACCTGGCGGCGGCTCTGGATCGCCTTGGCGAAGGGCGAACAGGCCCTTGGACTGGAGATCAGCGACGAGCAGATCGCTGAAATGGAAGGGCAAATCGAGCAGTTCGACTTCCCAGCAATCGCAACCTACGAAAAGCAACTTCGCCACGATGTGATGGCCCACATCCACCACTACGGTGACCTCTGCCCCAAGGCCCGACCGATCATCCATTTAGGTGCCACCAGTTGCTACGTGGGTGACAACACCGACCTCATCCAAATTCGAGCGGCCCTCGATCTCACCATCACAAGCCTTGCCAACCTGATTGCAGCCCTCGCTGATTTCGCCGAAGCCCAACAGGATCTCCCCACCCTCGGCTTTACCCACTACCAGCCTGCCCAACTCACCACCGTCGGCAAGCGGGCCTGTCTCTGGTTGGCCGACTTGATGGTCGATCTACGGCAGTTGACCCGCGCCCGAGACGAGCTGCGCTTTCGGGGGGTCAAAGGTACCACGGGAACCCAAGCGAGCTTCCTCGCCCTCTTCGACGGTGACCACGACAAGGTGGAAGCCCTCGATGCAGCGGTGAGTGAAACGATGGGCTTTCAGGATCGACTCATCATCTGCGGGCAAACCTACTCCCGAAAAACCGACTTCGATGTCCTGAATGCGCTGGCCTCCCTTGGGGCGAGTATCCACAAGATGGCCACCGACCTGCGCCTGCTGGCCAACTTGAAAGAGATCGAAGAGCCTTTTGCCAAAGACCAAATCGGCTCGTCGGCCATGGCCTACAAGCGCAACCCCATGCGCAGCGAACGGGCCTGCAGCCTGGCTCGCTTCCTGATGAACTTGGCCGCGAACGCAGGCCAAACCCATGCCACCCAATGGATGGAGCGCAGCCTCGACGACTCGGCCAACCGACGCCTCTCCCTCTCCGAAGCCTTTCTCTCGGCCGACGCCATCTGCAGCATCATGCACAATGTCTGTTCTGGGCTCGTCGTCTATCCCGCGGTCATCGCTCGGCGCATCACCAGCGAGCTCCCCTTCATGGCCACCGAAAATATCATCATGGCCATGGTGAAGGCCGGCGGCGACCGTCAAACGGTTCACGAAGCGATCCGTGTCCACTCCCTCGCCGCGGCCCGCGTGGTCAAGGAAGAGGGGGGCGACAACGATCTGCTCCAGCGTATCGAAGAGGACGCCTACTTTGCCCCGATCCATGGGCAACTGGAGGCTTTGCTGGAACCCAGCAGTTTCGTGGGCAGGGCGCCCGAGCAAGTGCGCGCCTTTCTGGCATCGGAGGTCCGGCCCGGGCTTAGGCCCTTCGCCAGCCGCCTCACGGCCGCCAAAGCGCTCAGCGTCTAGCGTCAGAAGCGAGAAGGATCTAAGCTGGGGGCGGAGCCATATCCCCGTGCGTACACCATCAATCCTCGCTGCCCTTCTTCTTTTAACCGCCTGTCCCGAACAGGTGGTGGTCCGTGAAACGCCCTCCGAATGCGGGGATGGGGACATCCAAGCCGCAGAAGAATGCGACGACGGCAACCTCGAGCAAGGGGACGCTTGCACCGGTGCCTGCACGGTTGCCCGCTGTGGCGACAACATTCAACGCACCGACCTCGGTGCCGAAGAAGCCGGCTTTGAGGAATGTGATGATGGCAATACCGAGGAGAATGACAGTTGCCTCAACAACTGCCGGCTCGCCAGTTGTGGCGACGCCTTCGTGCGCACGGATCTCTCAGAGGATCATGTTCAGTTCGAAGCCTGCGACGATGGTAACGAGGAAGACGGCGACGCCTGTCTGAGCAACTGCCTGCGGGCCCGATGTGGTGATGGGGTCCTGCGGACCGACCTCAGTGAAGGTGAACCGGGCCATGAGGCCTGTGATGATGGCAACCTGGCCGACGATGATGACTGCCTGAGCACCTGTCAGCCCCATGTTTGCGGCGACGGCATCGTCGGCCCCTCGGAAGGCTGTGACGACGGCAATGAAGACCCAACCGACGCCTGTGCCAACTGCGCTCTGGCCAGTTGTGGGGATGGGGTCGTCCAAGAAGGCGAGCGTTGCGATGACGGTAACCTAGCCGATGACGACGAGTGCCTTTCAACCTGTGTGCCGGCCCGCTGCGGCGATGGACAGATCTGGGCGGGCCATGAGGATTGTGACGATGGGGACCGGGTCGACTCCAATGCCTGCACCAACAGCTGCGAGCCCGCCCGTTGCGGCGATGGCGTGTTGCGCCAAGATCTGAACCCGGAAGACGACGGCTATGAAGGCTGTGATGATGGTGGGCAGAGCGAGGGCGACGGCTGCAGCGCCGCCTGCCGAGTGGAACGCTGCGGCAACGGTCGCGTCGACGCCAATGAAGAGTGTGACGATAGCAATGACGACCAAACCGATCGCTGCACCAGCGCGTGCAGTCGCGCTCGCTGCGGTGATGGCGTCACCTGGGCCGGCGTCGAAGATTGCGACGACGGAAACTTCGAGAACGCGGACGCCTGCACGAATACCTGTCAGTTGGCCCGCTGTGGCGACGGTCATGTCTTCGACCGCCGGGAAGACTGTGATGATGGCAATGACGTGGACACAGATGCCTGTACGGCGGGTTGCCGCCGGGCCATTTGTGGCGATGGGATCACTCGCGACGGGGTCGAGGGCTGCGACGACGGCAACCTCGTCGATACGGATGCATGTACCCGGCGCTGCGAACCCGCTCGCTGTGGCGATGGACACCGCTGGGAAGACCAAGAGGAATGTGACGACGGCAATGAGGAGGCCGGGGACCTCTGTACCAACGACTGCACGGTCGCTCGCTGTGGTGATGGTATCATCCATGATGGCCAGGAAGAATGCGACGACGGTAACGATGAAGATGCCGACGGCTGTCGACCGGATTGTGTCATCGAACGTTGCGGTAATGGGGACATCGAAGGGGAAGAGGTCTGCGACGACGGAAATCGAACCGATGGCGATGGCTGCACCAATGCCTGCCAGCCGGCCGAATGTGGCGATGGCGTGTTGCGGCTCGACCTGGCCGAGGGTGAGGCAGGCTTTGAAGCCTGTGATGATGGCGATGATGATGACAGCAACGCCTGTCTAAACGACTGTATGGAGGCTCGCTGCGGCGATGGTGTGGCCCGGGCCGACCTCGATCAGGGCGAGGAAGGCTTCGAAGCCTGTGATGACGGTAATGGCAGCAATGAAGATGCTTGCCTTGCCAACTGTCAAATCGCCCAGTGTGGCGATGGTTTCGTCCAACAGGGCGTGGAAGCATGTGATGGGGGCGACGGCTGCGATGAGGCCTGTGATCTCATCATCGCCTGTGGCAACGGCCGCGTCGATCCGGGGGAAGCCTGCGATGATGGCAACGATAACAACGTCGATGCCTGCCAGAACAACTGCCAGTTGGTCAGTTTTGCGGTCTATCACAATGGGCTCTATTGGGCCTGGGCCTCGCCCTGTTCAGGGGGCTGCTCCAATGCGACGCCTGAGCGTTATGGCCATGGCTGGCGCTGGGTCCGAGATGATCAAGAGTGGGCCTTGCGTCCTGAGCGGGAGGCCTTTGGGCGCAGTCGATGTGCAGCCCCCCAGTTTGATCCAACCCATAACCACTGCGACTGGGGCGACCCCATCGTTTATCGCCACAATGGGGGTTCTTCAGAACTCTGGTTGGTTCACGACTAAGCCAGAAGGCCCTCAACCCGGCGGATATCGTCGGTGCGCTTTAACTGCTGCCATTGGCTGAGGGCGAAACCATAACAAGCCTTGGCCACTTCACCTTGGTCCTGGCCTTGCGCTAAATCCCCGGCTTTTTCCAAGGTCCAGGCGAGATCACCATCCGCGATGCCCGCCTTCTTCACCTGAGCCTGTGCTTCAGCGAAGGCCGGGTGGAACTTTTGCCATTCCTCGCGGGCGATGAGGCAAGGCAAGAGGAGGGTCTTCGCATAGATCAACCAGCCCGTGGAACCCAAGCGCTCCAACTCGGCGACCGCCCGATTCAGGTGGTCCTCGGCATCATCGAAGCGCTCGAGGTTCATTAGGGTGAGTGCCAGGTTCATAGCCACGACGGCCGTACTTCTGCCCGTTGTTTCATAGAGTTCCATGGCCCGGCTGTATTCCTGCTGGGCTCGGTTGAGATCGCCCCGCAGTCGAGCGACCTCGGCCACCCCATTGATGGCATTGCCCAGCCCCCCCAATTGCCCTTGGGCTTCGCAGGCTGCCAGTGCCCGCTGGTAATGGGTTTCGGCTGCCATTAAATCCCCTCGCTGCTGAGCCACCATCGCAAGCCCCAGGGCGATCGGACCTGCGAACGCTGGGCCGCTCAAGCCGAGGGCTTCTTCGAGCGCCTCTTGGGCTTCAACGAGTTGGCCGCGGGCGAGTAACTGCATGCCCAATAAATTGGATGCCTGGGCACGTTCCTCCCCCTGAGATGCCTGAACAGCCTGACGGGCCAGATGCAACGCCCGGTCCATCTGACCCCGGGCCGCAGCCAGTCGGCTTCGAGATCGGAGCACCGTGACGCCCATTTCCGGCCAAACCTCTCGATCAAGTTCGACCAAAATCTCCCCGAGACGATCCCATTCTGCTCCACCTTCCGCCACACCGACCTCCACAAAGAAGCGCTGTGCGAAGCGAGGGTCATCGGCTGAAAGATCAAGCCGAGATAGGGCGAGGTCGTAATCGGAAAGCACCCCTTTCACCTCGGCAATATCACCGCCTTGAGCTAGTTCTTTGACCGCTGTACCCAAGGGCTCAAGAGCCTCCTCGAAGGCCTCAGCTGCCAAGAAATGTTGGGCGACCCGATAGGCCAAGCCGCGCCGCCTCGGCATTTGGGCTAAGGCCCTGGCACAATGACGGTGGGCCGTCGCCCAACGGGACTGCTCCCGGGCCTGGCGACCGATCGACTCCCGAAACAAGTGATGACTAAATCGCCACCCCCCCTCACGACTCTCCATGAGGTGCTGACCTAGAAGGTCATCGATCAATTCACGGCCTAAAGGCACGCCCACCTGGGCGCATACAGCCTGCCACTCGTGTTCATCGACGTCCTGCCCAAGGGCCGCCGCCAGTTCGAGGCTGATCAAACTTGAAGAGTGATAGTCTTTTGAAATGGACCGCAGCCGCTGGCTCCAAAGACTATGAATATCATCGGGCAGCTCGGCTCGTTCCCCTTGAGCGAGGCGAAAGCCTCCTTCGCTCACCTCAAGAACTCGGCGTTCCACCCAATCGCCCACCAACTGGACGGCGAACAATGGATTGCCACCGGAACGCTCCGCAACCTGAGCCGCCAACCCGGCCTCCAAGCCGAGCATCTCCTCCACCAGTTCTGTCCGGTATTCAGGCGCCAACTCGCTCACCACGCTTCGCTCGCAAGCGGCCGATTTGAGCAGTTGAGCCAGGAGACTTCGCTCCAGGGGGTTCTCAGCCAGCAACTCCTGGCGATAGGTCAGGATCAGCAAGACCGGAAAACTGTGACGATCTTGATTTTCGAGCAGGTAGTCGACAAATGCGAGGGCATCGGAGCCCCATTGCAAATCATCGAGACACAAAACGATGGGCCGCTCTACGGCCGCCCGAGATAAGAGCCGCCGCAGGACGGCATAGCGCTCTCGAGGATCCGCGAATGAGATCGTCATCGTGCTGCCGCTGGCTTGAAGATCGAGCTCTTCGGTCCCCAGCAAAGAGATGAGCGCATCCCGCTCCACGGGATCTGAGACCCCTTGCCGATCGAGCACTTTCGTCACTCGCTCGCTGAGCCCTTCACCGCTGAGTCCCTGGGTCCGCAACATCTGGGCACAGAGGTCGGCCAAAGCCGCACCAGGCGCCTGATTCGGGTCGTGTCCCACCTGAAGGACTCGGGCCACCCCCAGCTCGCTAGATCGCACAGCCACCCACTCGGCGATCCGACTCTTTCCCGTCCCGGCCGGTCCCTCGAGAATGACGGCCCGGGCCCGCCGGGTCTGACGCACACGCTTCAAGGCCTCCCACAGCAGATTCCGCTCATCGAAGCGGTCCACCATGGGCACTTGCCGCAAACCAAAAAGATTGAGGCCTGCACCCACCAATCGGGGCTCGGGCTGGGGTGGTATCGGGGACTGCCAGTGGGCAGGCATCTCCGGGATCACCCGTTCCGCAAGGACGTACTCCGAGGGGACCTCATCGATGATTCCGGCCGCTGTGGTCGGTTGGTCGGTGAACTGAGCGAACGATGGGGCCTCAGAAAAAGGACTCACGTCGACCATGATGGTTTGGCTTTCCCGTAACTCGGGGGCCTCCATCAGCGGGTTCTGCCACCGGGGCAGCTCGCCTTTCGTGATCCGCTCAAGGGACTCACGGGCGTCAGCGGCGTTTTGAAACCGTTGCATGGGCAATTTTTCGAGCAGTCGCCGAAGCCAGCCTTCGAAGGCCTCGGGCACCTCGAAACTAGGGCGAAGTTCCGGGGCTGGCTGGCGAACATGGGCCGTCAGCAGCTGAACCAAACGCTTGTGCTCGTGAAACGGCGGATACCCCGTGCAGAGATCCCAGGCCAAACAACCCACGGCGTAGAGATCTGTCCAAGGGCCATAATCTCGCCAATTCCCATAACATTGCTCGGGCGCCATGTAGTGGGGAGTCCCCATGGTCCGACTCTCGTCATCGACGACATCGTCCAGTTCAAAAGCCAGGCCAAAGTCCGTCAACTTGAGGCCTGGACGGGCGTCCTCGGCGGTAGAGAACATGACGTTATCGGGCTTGAGGTCTCGATGCAGCACACCACGGGCGTGGGCATAGGCGAGGGCAGAGAGGATACGGTCCAGGATATCGGCTAAGGCTTCGAAACTCGTTGGCCGCACATGGAAAAGGCTGTTGCCGGAGCAGAACTCCATGGCGAGCCACGGCGTCCCCTCTTTCACCAGACCGCCGCTTGCCGCGGCCGCAGCCGCATCGACCCGGCCGTGATCAAAAACCATCACGATACTGTCGTGGTTCAATCCCGCGACTGCCCGCACCTCACTGCGAAATTGCTCTAGCCAGGCCTCGGTGAACTCGTCGGAACGGCCCACAAATTTGATGGCAACCGGCACGCCCTGGGCTCGATGGACCCCCCGCCAAACGTCTGCCATTCCGCCCTTACCAAAGGGCTCCAGTGCCGAGAATGGTCCCAGTCGAACCTCGGGCACGAGACTAAAGGTTCTCGAGAAGGGTTTTACAGCCGCTGGCCTTGAGCCGGGCCAACTCCCGCCGCCACAAGTCCCAATCCGGCTCTTTTGCAGCATCACCCCTGATCTTAAGGGCCCGTTCGACCAGCGCACAGGCTTCGCCGTGCTTGCCCTGGCCGATGAGCGTCTCCGCCAGGTAAGTAAAACTCCGCAGGTTGGTCGGTGACTTTTTTACCGATTTTTTCAGGTACCGGGCCGACTTGGCTCGGTCCCGCTTGGGCCACGGCAAGGAGTGAAAATACCGCCCCCACATCCGAAGGGCCCCGTACTGATCATAGCTCCGGTCGAGTTGATCGACCTTTTTGAGGGCCCCTGTGTACTTTGACTCGGCCCCCTCCCAGAGCGCTTTCGCAATGGAGATCCCGAGGCTCCATTGCCCTACGGCCCAGGCATAATAATAGTGCCCTTCCACCCGATTCGGCTGCAGTCGAATCGCTTCCTTGGCAACCCCCATGGCTTTGCCGCCAAGTTCAAAACGAGCCCTTGTCCCCTGATAATAGGGGGACTCGTCTGCGATCCACACGTAGCTTCTCGCCAAACGCCAAGCCGCCTCGAACTCTGATTTGTGGGGCTCCAGTTGGGCTGCAATCTCCCGTGCGATCGCTGTCCGATTTTTAGGTGTCCGCTCTGCCCACCGCCCGTCGACCTCGTCGATCAAGCCCGGCGGAAGTGCGGCCGCGAGTGTGAGGGTCACCATAAGACCCACTTAGTGCCCACTATCATCTGCGTGATCAGCAGCGTGGGCGGCAATCACCTTGTTGGCAATGTGGTGGCCTGCGTAGATCGTGACGGAAAGGGCCACGCCGGCAACAAGAACCAGAAGAAGGAAGTTCTTAGTTGCCACCGCGACCGTACTCGGTCCTGCTTCTTGATGCTCGCTCACGAAGGTCTCCTTAATCGCTCGCAGCCTGAGCTGCTTGCCGCTCGGCCTGACGCCGGCGAATGTTGTCCATAGAATCGTTTGGAATCGCGGAAATCAGCCGCCGCGTGTATTCTTGTGCGGGATTGCGGTAGATCTCCTCGGAGGGGCCCATCTCAACAATCTTGCCGTCGTTCATCACCGCCATCACATCACTCATGAACTTCACCACACTGAGATCATGGCTGATGAAGATGTAGCTCAAGCCCCGACGCTCCTGCAGGTCCTTCAGGAGGTTGAGGACCTGGGCCTGAACACTAACGTCCAATGCGCTCACCGACTCATCGCAGATGATGAAACTGGGGTCGATCGCAAGGGTTCGTGCGATGCAAATCCGCTGCCGCTGACCACCGGAGAACTCATGGGGGAAGCGGCGCAGGTGCTCCGCCCCCAAACCCACTTCTTCAAGCAGAGCCACGGTCCGATCCCGGCGTTCTGCAGGACCTGAACCGATGTTATGGATCACCATCGGCTCGGTGATGATGGACTCCACAGGCATTCTCGGGTTCAGGGAACTGTAGGGATCTTGAAAAATGATCTGCAATTCTTTGCGGATGTTTCGCAGCGCTGCACCGGAAAGCTGGGCCAAGTTCACCGCGGTGTCTTGGCCTGAGGGGCGATAGAGCACCTCGCCACCGTTGGGTTCGATCAATCGAAGGATTGCCCGGCCCGTGGTCGTCTTGCCGCAACCAGATTCACCCACCAGACCCAGGGTCTGCTTCGGGAAGACCTTGAAGTCGATGCCATCGACAGCTTTCACATAGCCAACGGTGCGGCGAAGAATCCCAGCCTTCTTCGGGAAGTAAACCTTGAGGCCACTCACCTCGAGAATCGGCGCCTCATCGCTATGGGTGAGTTTGCCTCTCCCACTGTGGGCCAGTTCTTCGAGTCTGGCCTCGCTCAGATCCTTCGCTGTCACCTGAACCGTGCCATCGGGCTGTTCGTTGACAGCCATGAAATCGCTCACCGTCGGCAAACGGGTGAAGTCACTCTCGAGACGGGGCCGGCAGGCGAGCAAACCCCGGGTATAGGGATGCTTCGGATTCTCATAGATCTGCTCGACCTTGCCACATTCCACTAACTTGCCCCGGAACATGACGGCCACCTCATCGGCGATTTCAGCGATCACACCGAGGTCGTGGGTAATGAACAAGATGGCCATGCCACGCCGGTCACGGAGTTCCCGCAGTAAATCGAGAATTTGCGCCTGGATGGTGACATCCAAGGCGGTGGTCGGTTCATCGGCGATGAGCAACCGAGGATTGCAGGAAAGGGCCATGGCGATCATCACCCGCTGCTTCTGGCCACCGCTCATCTCGTGGGGGTATTTGTGGATCGACTGGCTCGGCTCGGGAATGCCAACCTCGTCGAAAAGTTCGATGGTCCGTTGCTGCGCTGCTTCCTTGTTCAGGCCTTCGTGGAGCCGTATGGCCTCGACCACTTGGTCGCCCACCGTGAAGACCGGGTTGAGGCTGGTCATGGGCTCCTGGAAGATCATCGCCATGTCTTTGCCACGCATGGCTCGGCGATCCACCGCACTCACCGACTCGAGGTCTTTGCCAATGAACGCAAGCTTGTCGGCCTTCACGTCGGAGACCACCTCGGGCAGCAAGCCCATCACGGTCAGAGAGGTCACCGACTTGCCGCTCCCGGACTCACCGACAACGCCCAGGGTGCGACCGACCTCCAACTTGAGGTCGATATCGTCGACCGCTTTGACGATCCCATCTTCCGTATGAAACCAGGTACGTAGACCCTCGATTTCCAGAATCGTGTCGCTCACGAACTCTCCCTCGCCGGGCTGCGTCCTAACCCATGGTTCCCCTTCGGGGAAGTGTGATTGACGGGCGGTTGGAAATCTGACCAGGGGCCAGGTATCCTGACCCCCCGGGAGTGCACCCATGAATCGTTACCCGCTGTTCGCCATCGTCATTCTGCTGGCCACGTCTTGCTCAAGTGATACGGTGATGATCCGGGACCGAGTCTCCAATTGCGGCAATGGCAACGTCGAAGCAGGCGAAAGCTGCGACGACGGCAATACCGACAACAACGACAGCTGTACCAACGCCTGCGAGACCTCCCACTGCGGCGACGGGATTCTACGGCAAGATGTGGATGCCGATGATCTTCTCTTCGAAGAATGTGATGACGGCAATGCGGACGACCGGGATTCCTGCCTTACAAATTGTCGCCCCGCTTACTGTGGCGATGGTGCGCTCCGGATGGATGTCAGCGAGGGAACGGCTGGCTTTGAAGCCTGCGATGACGGCAACGAGGAGGACCTCGATGCCTGCCGCCTGGACTGCAGCCTTGCGTACTGCGGCGATGGTGTCGTCCGCACCGACCTCACCGAGAGCGACGAGGGTTATGAAGAATGTGATGATGGCAACGAGGTTGAAGAGGATGGTTGCCGCACAAATTGCGTCGCAGATGTATGCGGCGACGGCATCGTGGGGCCCGGGGAAGGCTGTGATGACGGCAATGACAACGAAGAAGATGAATGCGTCGGCTGCGAGCCGAAGTTGTGCGGCGACGCTTATCTCGGGCCTGGGGAGCTTTGTGATGATGGCAACGAAGACGAGACCGATGCTTGCCTGAACAACTGTGCCCCGGCCCAATGTGGCGATGGCATCACCCGACTGGATCTCGATGATGAGGCCTCTGAGGGTTACGAAGGTTGCGACGATGGCAACCAAGTCGATACGGATGCCTGCACCAACGCATGCCGCCTCGCCACCTGCGGCGACGGGATCCAGCGACGGGGCCTCCAGTGGGGCGCCGAAGGTTATGAAGAGTGCGATGACGGCAACGACCTGGCCGGAGACGGCTGTGCCAGCGATTGCTTTCGCGAAGAATGTGGCAATGGTCGACTCGACCCCGAAGAGGCCTGTGACGATGGCAATCGCCGGGAAGATGACAACTGCCTGAATGGCTGTGCCATCGCGGCCTGTGGTGACGGAGTGGTCCGCGCAGACCTCGCCGTGGGCGAAGAGGGCTTTGAGCAGTGCGATGACGGTAATCTCGAAGCGGCCGACGGCTGCTCGGCCCTTTGCCTACGAGAAGAGTGCGGCAACGGCATTACGGACCCGGGCGAAGACTGTGATGACGGCAACGACGACAACGACGACCCTTGCCCACAAACCTGTGCCTTCGCCCGCTGCGGTGACGGCTTCCACCGGCAAGGCCTCCCTCCAGGTCAGCCCGGCTTTGAAGAATGTGATGATGGTAATGCCATCGACGAGGACGCATGCACGGCTAGTTGCCTTCAGGCCCGATGCGGTGATGGCTTTCACTGGCCTGAGCAAGAGGACTGTGATGACGGTAATGAGTCCGATCGAGATGGCTGCCTGAACAATTGCGAGGAAGCCCGATGCGGCGACGGTGTTCGTCGCTTGGATCGGGAAGAGGGCGATGACGACTTCGAGGCCTGCGACGACGGAAACGCTGCCGACAACGATGACTGCACCACAGCCTGCGTTCTTGCAGAATGCGGCGACGGCATCGTCTGGGAGGCCCGGGAGCGCTGCGATGATGGCAACGATCAAGACGCAGATGCGTGTACAAACGAATGCCTGCCGGCCCGCTGCGGTGATGGGATTCTCTGGCTGGAGCGAGAGGATTGCGACGATGGCAACGATATCAATACCGATGCCTGCAGCAACGTCTGTCGAGAGGCTCGCTGCGGTGATGGAATCACCCAGGCCGGCGAACAGTGTGACGATGGTAATGTCATCAATACCGATGCCTGTACGGCCGCTTGCGCCCTCGCCCGCTGTGGCGATGGTTTCGTCCAGCCCGGGGAAGAATGCGACGATGGCAATGGCAATGATTTCGACGGCTGTACAGGCCGCTGCGTTCGCCAGGTCCAGTGCATCCGGGCCGAACAAAACGATGGTAACAACAACGACATGAATGGTGCCGACGGCCCCCTCTGCGACGGGGGTTTCCTCACCGCCTTTCAGGGCCAGGATGACCGAGATTACTACTGGTTCGAAAGCGGGGGTGGTCAACTGCGGGTCTACACCCGGGATGGCGGCGGCGGCTGTGCGACCACCCCTGACCCCTGGCTCACCGTCTACAGCGGCCAAGGGGCTCAGTTGGCGACCAACGACGATGGGGGCGGCTGTGGCTATCAGAGCGACCTGACCGTCCACGTCCCGGCGGGCCGGGTCTACGTCGAGGTTCGTCCTTTCCCATGGAACCCGACGCGGACGGGCAGTTACCGCCTCTACGCAGAAATCCCCTAGGTAGCGCTCAGGCTCCCGGCCCTGAGCTTCGCCCAAAGGAGCCGTGGGACAAGGGGTCAACCTTTGGCCTGAGCCGGGCCCTGATTCATGCTTTTTTTGCCCCCGCCCTACGGGCGTCCCATCATGGGGTATGACAAGCCCTGTGCAGCAAGGTCGTGATGCCCTCCGGGCCTGGTCAGCAAACCAGCCAGAAAACTTTTTCGCTGCGGACCCCTATCTGCAGGCCGCACTCGCAGCTGTTTGGGGGCAGGATCGCTATCAGGAATACCGCGAAGAATTGGCCCATTTGGGTGGCGCAGCGGCAGCTTTGGAAGCTGACGTCCGCCTGAATCACCGGAATCACAATCTGCCTCGGCTCGATCCCTGGGATGGGCTCGGTCAACCCACCCAGCCCATCGAGCACCATCCCAGCTACCACCGGATCGGAACCGTCCTCTACGGCAGTGGTCAGCTGCGCGCATTGGGGGAGCCTGGCCATTGGCTCTATGCGCTCTCCCTCTTCTATCTGGGTGCCCATCTTGGCGAAGCGGGCCACAATTGCCCGATCGCCTGCACCGCCGGGGTCATCAAAGCCCTCCAAGCGGTCGGCACACCGGCCCAGCAAGAGCGGTGGCTCCCCCGGCTGCTCAACACTGAGTTTGGTTATGCCTACACCGGCGCCCAATTCCTCACAGAGGTTCAGGGCGGCTCGGATGTGGGTGCAAATGGCCTGGTCGCCAGGGTTGCAGACGACGGCAGCTATCGTCTCTTCGGCGAGAAGTGGTTTTGCTCCAACGCGGGCGCAGATTTAATCTTAATCACGGCCCGTCTCGAAGGCAGCGAGCCAGGAACCCGGGGCTTGGGCTTGTTTCTAGCGCCCCGCCTTCTCGACGATGGCCAGCCAAATCACTATCGAATCCGGCGACTCAAAGACAAACTTGGCACCCGAACCATGGCCAGTGGAGAGATCGATTTCGACGGGACCGTGGCCGAGGCGATGGGGACCCTCGATCACGGCTTTCTCACAGCCATGACCCAAGTGATTCACACATCTCGTCTCTACAATGCCTTCGCCTGTCTCGGTTATGCCCAACGGGCCTTACACCTGGCTCAGGGCTATGCCCGCCACCGTCAGGCCTTTGGACAGCCGATTATTCGCTACCCCCTCGTCCAACAGAGCCTGGCAAAAATGGCCGCACTCGTGGCCAGTCAACGAGCGCTCGCACTCCATCTCGCCGCGCTTCAAGACGAGCAGGAGCGGGGCGAACTCAGCCCAGAACGCAAGGCCGCACTCCGGGTGCTCGTCAACCTAAACAAGAGCCGTAATGCGGAGCATTGCCGAGCCATCATCACCGAGGGCTTGTCGGTTCTCGGCGGCAACGGAGCCATCGAGAGCTTTTCTCCCATGCCTCGTCTCCTCCGAGATGTGGTGGTCTGTGAAAACTGGGAAGGAACTCACAACACCCTCTATGCTCAGACCCTTCGGGATTTCTCGGCCCGCTCGCTCCATGAACCGACCCTCGCCCATCTCAGGGAGCTGGGCGCTGGACTGGCCCCAGACGCCAATCGAGAACGCCTCACACAGCGATTAGATACCCTGAGTTCGAATCTACAGGACTGCCTCAATGGGGACGCGGCCCGGGCCTCGCTGGAGATCAAGGGGATCTGTCGAGGCCTTGCCGATGTTGCGGCCGGTCTCTGCCTCGCACGGGAAGGGGAGACGTGGCCCCTGTTCCCCGGCGCCGAAAATCATCCCTCCCCGGCGCTCCTGCTGAGCCACTTCTTAGGCCTGGGTAGCCGGGCGGAGATCGACGACTTATCCCGTCTGGAGGCACTGGCATGACCGCCGTCCTCCAGCGCTTTTCGAACACGACAGGCTGGGAGCGAACGGGCCTGGAGGCCCTCGCATTTCTCCTCGCCTTCCTGCTACTTCGATACCTGGTCATCAAACTCCTCACATCAAGGGATTTCGACCTTCAGGACCTCCGCAAGCCAAGCCTTGCGTGGGTCTTCATACTCGCTCCATTGCTCGCCCTCCAGCGGTCGCAGGAAGGCTTTCCAGGGAAGTCCGCATTGGTGACGGTGGTCGCCATTGTCCTCACCATCTCCATCACCATGCGCAGCGCTCGGGCCGTGGGGCGGGTCAGCCCTCAACTCCTCAGCCGCGTCGATGCAGATGCGGCGGTCACCGGCTTGGCCCGTCTCCTGTTGCAGGGCGGCGTCATCATGGTCGGCATCCTGGTTCTGCTGCAAACCCTTGGCGTTGCCATCACCCCGCTACTGACCGCCCTCGGCGTCGGTGGGCTCGCCGTCGCTTTGGCCTTGCAGGATACGCTGTCCAATCTCTTTGCTGGCGTCCATATTCTGATGGAGAAGCCCTTTAGCCCCAAGGACTTCATCCGGCTGAGTTCGGGCCTTGAGGGCTGGGTTCAGGACATCAACTGGCGAACCACACGAATTCGCACAAGGACGCAGAACCTCGTCGTGATTCCTAACCGGGAGATTGCGGGAACCACGATCCTCAACATCAGTTTGCCCAAACCCCAGTTGCGGGTGGAAACAACAGTGGGCGTCGACTATGACTGTGATCCCGTCCGCGTCCAACGAATCCTAGAAGACGTCGCCGCCGTGGTGATGGCGAATACCGAGGGTGCGCTGACCCTTCCGGCCGCGGAAATCCACTTCGCCAATTTTGGTTCCTCTTCACTCGACTTCACGATTCGCTTTTACATCAGCGAATATCATCTACAGGAACCGATCCTGGGGGCCCTGCACACGGCCATCTATCTCCGCTTTAGTGAAGAAGGGATCACGATTCCCTTCCCCATCACCACCTTGCGAGGCCTGGAAGCCCTGTCACCTAGCTAGAGGTCGGACCGCCACCAGCAAAAGAACGGGCCAGGCGCAGCAAGTCGCCAATGGCCGCCTGCGTTGCGCCACCTTCCGCCGCAAGTTTCGCCAACTCGTTCAATTCCCCCACGGCCCGCTCCAGAACACTGGCGTTCGGCGCAGCCTCCATGGCTGCTGGCAACTTCGCCAGGCCATCTTGGAGCAATTGCAGGTCATCACTGCGAACGGCCACATGCAACTGGGTGATATAGAGAGGAACGCCTAGCCATCTTGCCCGCGAGTTGCTGAGAAAGTGATCCGCTCGAACGAGGCTTTGCTTCGCTGCCTCCGTCTGACCCAGGCGCATCTCGTAGGTACAGAGGTTCATGTAGCGGGAGGCCAAGGCCGTGGGGTTGTTGACCTGCTGTGCATAGCGAATCGCCAATTCGGTCTCACGGCGGGCCCCTTCCAGGTCACGAAGGCCTTCGTAGACCTGGGCTGCCGCCTGATGGAGTCGACCGAGGAGGACTGGGTCGCCATGCTCACCCATGCGCTCAAAAGCCTCCGTGGCGGACGCGAGACTCGCCTCGAGGTGACCAAGTCGCTGCTCCACGACGATCTTTTGGTTGAGTAACTCGACCACGAGGTCACGGGTCTCCGTGGTCTCGGGCAGGTCTCTCGCCTTCTCAAGGGCGGACTCGAAGACTCCCTTGGCCCGGTCGAGTTCCCCTTGGCCCAGGTCAATCCGAGCATCCAAGCCGGCCAAGCGGACCCGTTCCAGTTCAAAACCACTGTCGGGGAGAAACCGCGTGACTTCACTCAAAGAGGATCTGGCGCTCTCATAATCGTCCAAGGCCAGATCACAGCGAGTCACCAACACCCCCATATCGATGCGATCTTCGGTGTCTTCCACCAGCTCAATCGCAGCCTGGCCGCGGGCCCGTGCAACCTCGTAATCGCCCATGTCCAAGGCCAGCCAGCCAAGACGGCACATCATCTTGATACGAACCTGGGGATCTGAAGTGATCCCTAGGACGCGATGACACAGGTCCGTTGCCTCCCTAAAAGCGAGGGTCAGACGGGCCCGCTGGGCGGCCTTGCGAAACCAAGTCACCGCGTCCTCTCGCCGGCCTGCATCGAGCGCAAGTTCGGCCATCACGACCGGGTCATGGGCCTCCACACCCGTGAGTTGGCCAAAGGCCGCGTAGCCCCGTTCGGCATAGGCCTGACGGACCTTGGCCGGAATGGACTGCCGAACAGCCTCACTGATTCGAGAGGCTGGCACACGGAGCCGCCCCGTTCCCCGTTCGATGGCCAAAAGCCCCTCAGCGGTGAGTCGAGCGATCCCCTTGTGCATCTCTTCCGGCCCAATCTCCGGAAGCAGATCGAGGAAGACGGATTGGGGGGCAGATGTTCTTAGGATGGAAGCGACGCGCAAGACCTTCAGGCCGTCCTCAGGAAGTCGGTCGATGCGAACCTGAACCAGTTCACGCAGGCTCGACTGCAGCTCAGCGCTTCGGTCGAACTCGCCCTGGATCACAGCCTGCCCATCGTCGATCCGCAAGACGCCACTGCGGACCAGTTCATCGCAGATCCGAGCGAGACGGCCACTGCCGCCACCGGCCGTCCGAACCACATCATTGACCCAATCCTCCGCGGGAACCGCCTGTAACCCCAGATAGGACGCCATCCACCGGCGGGCATCATCGTGATTAAGTCGAGGCGGATAAATCACCGTACGGAGCGGTTCATCTCCCGTCCAAGTCGCCACCGGCCGTCGAGTTGTTGCCAGCAGCACCAACTTCTCCAAATCCCCATCTCGGGCCATCTCAGCGACGAACTCGAGACTGGCCGAGTCGAAATCCTCGATCCGCTCAAAGACGAGCAGCAGAGGCTTCTCCGCACTCTGCCGGGCCAGATATCGTTTCATCTGGGCGAAGGCGCTGGCCCGGGCCCCCTGGCGTAGCGGCTCAGAGGGACCATCCTGACCAAAAAAGATGGCATCCCAATACCGGAGTCCGGCCTGTGCGCTCCGCTCATCATCCTTGGCGAAATGCTGCCGAAGCCACAACGTGAGTTGATCTCGTTGAAAGGGGGACGGCGCTTCCTGGTCGAGTCCGGCCACGGTCTGGAGGAGGCTCTTGAAGGGCGCCATCGCCAGCAGGCGTGTATCGCTCCGTGCGCTGAGCACATAGGAGCGCCCCCCCTGGCTCTCGATGATGTCCCGGGAAGCCTCGATCAAATTCCAGGTCCCCATGCCCGGATCGGCGCGGATTTCCATGAGCCGATCCGGCTCGCCAGAGAGGATGCGCTCGATCTTATCCATGATCTGGCCCAAGGGCTTTTCAAAGCCGACGGTGACCGCCCGGCCGACCGTTTTTTGTTTGCGGTGCACCTTGGTGATCCGATGGACGGACAAGGGCTTCGACTGCCCTTTAACCACCAAGGGCTCCTGGGGCTCCGAATCGTAGGACCCTCTCAGTCTTCGGAAGGTCGACTCACTGATCAAGACCGTGCCTGGGTCGGCGGCCGCCTCGATCCGTGAAGCCACATTCACGGTATCGCCAATCACCGTGTAGGCTGCGTGGCCTTCAGCCCCGATCGCCCCGGCGAGAACTTCGCCCGTGTGTACGCCTACTCGAACCATCACCTCCGGTCCGCCCGAGCGCTGACTTCGCTGCGAATAATCCTGCAGCCAATCCTGCATTTCCACAGCTGCCGTCACCGCTCGGTCCGGATCATCGAGATGGCCCACAGGCGCACCAAAGACAGCCATAATGGCATCACCCATGTATTTATCGACGGTGCCCCCGCGCCGAAGCACGGCTTGCGTCATCCCGGTAAAGCACTGGTTAATCAGCTCCGCGACCACATCCGGCTCCAGGGCTTCGGACAAGGCAGTAAACCCAATCACATCGGCAAAGAGCACGGTCGCGATACGGCGATCAGCAAGAACATCCGGCTTCGCGCTGGACAGGCGTTCATGACCGGCCACGGCCCCGCTGCGCTCTTGGACGGGTGCTTCGACGATCACCGGCGGCAACGAGGCAGAAACCTCCTCCGTGACCGGAACTGCGGGAAGCAGGGAGACGGGCTCCTGAGGACTTGGCTGCGCTGGCGGGGCGAGTTGAGGCAAGGCGGTTAACTGCCCCTCTAGCCTTGGTGCGGACGCTGGTCGGGCAGGCCTGATGGGAATGGTGACGAATGCATCCTCAGCCTGGGCCGTGACGGCACGGATGATCTGCTGAAGTGGTTGGGCACATGCGACGCAATGGGGTGATGGCGGCTGGGTAACACCACAACCGGTACAGGAGACTTGCCAAATCAACAGCGCCGAACAACCACCGCATCGGGCCTGGCCCCGCGTCAGTGATTCGCCACATAATGCACAAAAACTCGTCAAAAGACCCTCGACCGTCCCTAGCTTAGGCCCACCGCCCCAGAAGGTCAGCGTTTTTCCAGTTTCGGTATGAGTTTCAATAACTTACCGCTCGTATAACCCGCGCTGTAAATCTCGCCGGCCGGGTCCCGTGCGAAGGTACTAAACCGATAGGGAAAAACACCCAACTTCTGGGCCTTAGCTTGAGACGATGGGCTTTCGGGAAGCTCCAAAGCCCACAGGCCGCCGGTGAGAAAGTCGCCAACGATATAGCGACCATGGAGCCAGGGAATTCCCGGCCCCAAGGACACGTAGCCTCCGGTAATGGAAGCAGCCTCCACCCGGGGTAATTCGAAAATCGGGTTGGTTAAACCCTGGCTTCGGCAACCCGTTCTCGGCTCGTAACAATGGCTGGCTTCCCGGATCGGCCAGCCCAAGTTCGCACCCGGTTCAACGATGTGCACCTCTTCAAAGTGATCCTGGCCCACATCGGCCACCAGAAGCCGGCCTGCTGGATCGAAGCTGTAGCGCCAGGGGTTGCGCAGACCGTAGGCGAACAGTTCCGGGGCAGCCCCCTTCATTCGCCGGCCCGGATTGTCCGCGGGCACCGCGTAGTTCTTACCCGGACTCTTTCGGTCCACATCAATGCGCAGCATGGAGCCGAGAAGGGTCGCAGGGTTTTGGCCATGACCGTCTGGGTCTCCCCGCCATCCACCATCACCAAAGCCGATGTAGAGGAAACCATCGGGTCCGAAGGCCACTTGTCCACCGTTGTGATTGGCGTAGGGCTGCTCCACCTCCAGAAGGATGCTGACTTGTTTCGGTTTGCAGGCCGCCACGGGGCAGCCCGGCCGCACCTGCCAGTGCTCAATACGACTCACATCCCGGCCCTTAGACACAACCGTCCGATTCAAAATGAAGGACCCATTCGCTTCGAAGCGGGGGTGAAAAGCCAAGCCGAGGGCCCCTTGCTCAGCGGCATGGACCACCTCGAATTGAGTCCATTGCCCCTTTTTCTTTGTGTTCAGGTCGAGCCAACGGAGCGGCCCCTTCTGCTCAAGCACCATGATGACATTGGGCTGGGAGGGCAGAAACTTCAGATCAGTCACCTGCTGGTAGCCATCGGCCAGCTCGAGAAAGTCCACCCGGCGATCGGAGCTCGGCGGTGCGGCGAGCGCTTCGTATTCCGGGCTCAGCGTGGTGACCAAAAAGGACTTACAGCCACTACAGGCTGCGAGACTCCAACTCATCGCCAGAATCACTGGGGGAAACAGCGTCCTCATTGGGTCGAGATCAGCATGAGCCCGAGGCACATCTCATCGGTGGTCCCATCGCCCCAATTCTGATCCTGGGGACTGAGGATTTCCCCGTTGAGGCTCGGCTGGTTTGCCTGGGAGTTGTCCCACTGGCAGGCCATCCTCAGTTGATCCCCGGGGCGAAACAAATGGGGCTGGGCCAAACGAGCCGCGGGCTGCCAATTGAAATCCCAATCCGGGACATCCAGCAAACAACTCGGCGGGCCCTCCTGATTGAGGACTTCCAAGCGAATGGATCGCCCGAGCAGGTGCATGTGCAAGCCGACATCATGAATGAGGAATGGGCGCCCATCGGACACCGGGGGAAAAAGAGTCGGATCAACCTGGAACTCGTGGCGAACATCGGCTTCCCCGGCCGGTATCGGCATCTCCGATCCCCAGATCCAATCCGGATCGGCGAAGGGAAGCCAGCGACTCGGCTTTTCCACCTCGTCCTCCAACATAAAAGCCACCCGCGTCCGGTCGGGCCGCGGCTCGAGCACCGTGGTATTGTAGTGTACCTGAATCACCACCGTATCTCCTGGCTCCATGGCCAAACCAAGCCCGGGCGGCAATTCGGCCCCCACACTCCCTGCGAGGACAAAGCCAGGGGCCCAGGAACCGAGCCACCATGTGCCCTCTTCTTCGATCACGCCCGGGCTACCGAAACAGGTATAACCTAGCCCGGGCTCCCGCTCGTCCCGATCGAGGATTTGCTGACGCTTGGCTGCGCTAATCCGGAACGCGATCACATGATGAACGAGCTGAGGGTCGCCAGGCAGGGCCTCAAAACCCGTAATGAAGCGCCGGCGGGTCTCGGGCCAATCGAGAACGAAGCAGCGGTAATCATCGGGGCGCCGGGTGGGCAGGTACGGTTCCGGTGGCTCGAGGATGAGATCATGCCTGGAGAGGGCTTGCTCAGGAAAGGGAGGGGCCGGCTGGGCCTCACTGGGGTCGCCTTCGGGCATACCATCGGCGACCCACCACTGAACCATGCCGATCTCATCATCGCTGAGGCTGATATCGCCCTCGTAGCTATTGCAGTCCGCACCGGCCTTCCAGGGCGGCATGCGCCGACCAACGATGGCATCCTCGACCATGGGGGCCAAGGCCACCACTTGATCGTAGTGACTTAAATCGAAGGGGCCGATGGCCCCCGGTCGGTGACAACTTTGACAGCGGCGATAAAAGAGAGGCTGAAGGTCTCGATGCCAGGTAAACAAAGGGGCGTCAGCACCACCATCGCTCGCTGGGGCCAGGCCTCCGTCTGGGGCCACGCTTGGGCGTCCGGGGGCTGCGTCTGGGGTGACCTGAGGCACCCCAGCCGGACAGCCACAAAGGGCCAAGACAGGCAGGATGCGCAACCAGTGCGCCATGGACGCCCTCCCTTCGGCTTGGCAAGGGTAGCCAGCGGAAACCATCCGCTCAAGGGTTAGCCCACCGGTGAAACTACTCGACATGCCCGAGGCCGATCGGATTCATCTGGTGGCGGCCAGCGATCCATGGCTGCGGCGCCACCTGCGACCAGATGAGGTCCTCGAGCCGCGGGAACAGGCCCGGGCCCAACGGATCCTCGTCGAAGAGGCCGGTAGCCGCTTCGCCTATGCCCGGGCCTTCCTGCGGACCGCCCTGGCCCAGGCCCTCAGCGCCAGCCCCCAAGAGATCGTCATTGGCACCGGCCCCCACGGCAAGCCCTTCCTTGCTGGCAGCCATTGGGCCAGTGGCTTGCTCTTCAACTTAAGTCATTGCCCCGGTCTGACCGTGATCGCAGCAAGCCGTGAACGGCTGGTTGGGGTGGATGTGGAGCAACCGGAGCGAGCACTGGATCGCTACCGCTTTGCCGAGCGCTTCTTCCATCCCCTCGAACAAGATCGCCTCGCCCATCTTGAGCACGAGGCCCATCGAGAGGTTTTCTTTCGGATTTGGACCCAGAAAGAAGCCTGGCTCAAAGCCATCGGCGTGGGGCTAGACCTCCCCCTCTCTTCCTTCGCAGTGACCGGCGACCCTGAAGCAGAGGCCGGTCTGGCCTGCTGGGATCAAGATCCAGAGGTCCACAGCAAGTGGCGCCTCCACAGCCTCACGCTAGATCGATGTCCGGTCACGCTCTGCGCTGAAGCCGGGGATTGGGAACTCGAGGTCACAACGCTTCTGTAGTTGCTCCCTCGGCGAAGTCGTGGAAGGGCGCCCGTGATGGGAGGCGCCCGTGCCACCGACCCAGCGCGCCACTCTTGCCTTGTTGGTCGTCGCCCTGATTTGGGGTTGGACCTTTGTCTGGATGAAGCAGGCGACGGAGGCGGGTCAGGCCCTCCTGGGTGCTGACAACGCCGCGGTCTACATCGCTTTATTTATGATGCTGCGATTCCTGCCGGCCGCTTTCATGATTCCCGCTTTTTCCCAAAGGGCCCGACAGGGACTCGGGCAGCGGGGCAACTGGCAAGGCGGTGCCATTCTGGCTGGTTTTGTGCTCGCTGGCTTCCTGTTGCAGATGTTCGGCCTCGAGGGCGTCAGTCCGGCAGTCTCCGCATTTCTTACCAGCCTCTACGTCCCCTTCACCGCATTACTCGGCTTCCTTTTGGGCCGGCGAGGCATGTCGAAGATCCTGGTCGTCGGTGTCCTCATGGTGACCCTGGGCGCCTCCATCATCAGTGGCCCGCCCCAGTTAAACTTCGACCTCCCCGAGTGGCTGACCGTTTTGTGTGGTCTCTTCTTTGCGGGGCACATCCTGTCGACGGACTACGTGACGAAGCGCCACGATCCACTGACCGTCACCGCCACCTCCTTCTTCTTTGTCGGTATCGGCTGCCTGGCGCTCTTTGCCGTCCAATGGCGATTGCACCCGAGCGTGAGCCTGGAGCAAATCACGCAATTGCTGAGCACGGCTTCCTTTGCCTGGCCCCTCGCCTGCTGTTGTATCCTCGGCACCGCTGTCGCCCTAAGCCTGCTGAATTACTACCAACGGGAGCTGGATCCGGTCCGAGCCGCCATTCTGTTTTCCCTCGAGCCCGTCTTCGCCGCGATCATCTCCCTGGCCTATGGTAAGGAGGAGTTGAGTTCCTGGTTTCTCGCGGGCTCTGGCCTGGTCCTGCTCGGGAATGTGGCCGTCGAAGTCATCGAAAAGCTCAAGGAGCGCAAGGCAGGGGCAACGGTCGAGAACGGCGGCGAAGCCATGGAAAATGGTCAAGGAGGCGGGATTTGAATCGGGCTTTAGCGCTTTCACTAACGATCGCCTTGATCCTGATCTGCCCGGCGTCGCTGCGGGCTGAATCCAACGCAGGACCGGTCACTACCCCAAAAAAAGAACCGGCCCTGGGACTCAACTGGACCACAATTTTGGGCTTGGGCCCTCTGATCGGCACCAGTCAACTGGAGGGACGCTACCGTCACGTGTACCGCCGAGATGCGAACCCACTGTGGGACAAGCTCTATGTTCAAGGTGGCCTGTCGGCTGGGACGTCAACCTTCACCACCACGACGGCAGCCCATGTGGAGTTCCAGCCCATCGCCGTCTTTGGGCTGCGGCTGCAAGCGGAGCGGTGGCATTGGCTCGGAAGACCC
>PBND01000048.1 GCA_002722845.1 Myxococcales bacterium
CCCCTTCCCAGCCACCGCCGTGGTGCTCGCCCGAGCCCTGGGCCTCAACTGCAGCGCATTCGATATCTCCGCGGCCTGTTCGGGCTTTCTCCACGCCCTGGCCATCGCGGACGGAGCCATCTGCTCCGGCCGGGCGAAACATTGCTTGGTCATCGGCGCCGAAGCCCTGACGACGGTCGTCAATTGGCGAGACCGCACGACCTGTATTCTCTTTGGCGATGGCGCTGGCGCAGTGGTCGTTGGCCCCACTGAGGCTGACGACCCCCGCGGCTTGAATCGCATCTTCATGCACAGCAATGGCGAGTTGGCCGAGGACCTCTACATCCCCCATGGTGGGTCACGAACGCCGCTGACCCCCGAGGGCTTGGCCCAGGGCATGAACAAGGTGGCCATGTCTGGCAACACGATCTTTAAGCACGCAAGCCGCAACCTTGCGGCCGTCAGCGTGGAGGCTCTTGAGGCAGCCCAGTGGACGGCCGAGGATGTGGACCATGTCATCGCACACCAAGCGAACACACGAATCCTGGATCAGGTCCTTAAACGCCTGAGTGTCCCCTCGGAGAAACTCTTCGTGAACATGGACATGTACGGCAACACCAGTGCGGCAAGCCTGCCCATCGCGCTGGACGAGGTGAACCGGTCCGGTCGTCTTCAAGAAGGTGACAAACTGCTCATGATGGCCTTGGGCGGCGGCATCGTCTGGGCCGGTGGCACCTGCATCTGGTAGGAGGAACCATGCGTGCTTGGATCTTTCCGGGGCAAGGGGCCCAGGTGGTGGGCATGGCCCAGGACCTGGCCAAGGACTTCCCCATCGCTCGAGAAACCCTTGAAGAGGCCGATGACGCCCTTGGTTTCTCCGTCAGCCAACTCATGGCCGAGGGGCCGGCCGAAGCCCTCATGCGAACGGCCAACACCCAACCGGCGATCCTCAGTCATAGCGTCGCTGTGGTGCGCGTCCTCCAATCCATGGGCTCACCCGCACCGGATGCCGTCGCCGGGCATAGTCTCGGCGAGTATGCGGCCCTCGTCGCTGCCGACGCGATCGACTTTAGAGCCGCCGTCCAAGCCGTGCACCGAAGAGGCGCCTTTATGCAGTCGGCCGTGCCAGAGGGCCTGGGCGCTATGGCCGCGGTAATCGGCCTACCCGGGGATCAAGTCGCGGCCATTTGCGCTGAGAACAGCCGACCAGAAGCCTTGGTCGAGGCGGCGAACTTTAACGACACCAAGCAGACGGTCATCGCCGGTCACAGGGCCGCGGTCGAGGCCCTCGGTCCCGTCCTGAAAGCAGCCGGTGCTCGCCGGGTGCTTTCCCTCCCGGTGTCTGCCCCCTTCCATTGTGCACTGATGGCCCCCGTCGCGAGCCAACTCCGGCCGGTCCTCGAATCGATGGAGATGAGAGATCCTCACTGCCCGGTGGTCGCCAATGTGACCGCAAGCCCCAATCAAGACGGATCCAAGATCGTCGACCTGCTTATCAGTCAGGTGACGGGCTCTGTGCGATGGGTGGAATCGGTGCAGACCTTAGCTCAGCTTGGCATCAAGGAAGCCTATGAGCTGGGGCCCGGGCGGGCCTTGGCCGGCATGATCAAACGAATCGAACCGGACATCTCAGTCACGTCTCTGGGAACGTCTGAGGCCCTGAAAGGACTGTCATGAGTATTGCAATCGTTACCGGTGGAAGCCGGGGAATCGGCCGCGCAATCGCAGTTGGGCTCGCCCAAGCCGGCCACCATGTCGTCATCAATTACGCGGGCAACGAAGCCGCTGCGCAAGAGACCCTAGATGCGGTGCAAGCAGCGGGTGGCAGTGGGGAACTGGCCCGCTTTGATGTGGGTGATGAAGAGGCGGTGAGCGCGGCGATTAAAGGGATCGCGAAAGCCCATGGCCGAATCGACGTTCTGGTGAACAATGCAGGCATTAGCGTGGATGGCTTGCTGGCCCGCTTCAAGGCCGATGACTGGGGCCGAGTGCTTCAGACCAACCTGAGCGGCGCATTCCACTGTCTCAAGGCCGTCACCCGGCCCATGATGAAGCAGCGGTCGGGCCGAGTTATCAACATTGGATCCGTGGTGGCGGCCTCCGGATCGGCCGGCCAACCGGCCTACTGTGCAGCAAAAGCGGGCCTTGAGGGCCTGACTCGCTCGGCCGCCCTCGAACTGGCCGGCCGCGGGATCACCGTCAATTGTGTTGCCCCTGGTTTCGTCGACACAGACATGACCCGCGCCTTACCCGATGACCGGCGAGAGGCCATTCTCGAACAGGTGCCAGCAGGTCGCATGGCTGGCCCCGAGGAAATCGCTGCTGCTGTCGTGTTTCTCGCCTCAGATGGCGGAAGCTATATCACGGGCCAGACCCTCGGCGTGAATGGCGGTCTGTACCTCTAAGCCGACTGCTTTTCGGCCTCATCGAAGCCCAACACAGGCTCACCGGTGCCGGCCACCACGTCGGCGGTGATCTCGCAGCTCTGGATCCCCTCCAAGTAAGGGACCTCGTACTCGATATCCAAAAGCGTCTCTTCGACGATGGTGCGTAAGCTCCGTGCACCACCTTTACGCTTCATCGCCTTGGCTGCGATGGCCCGGAGCACCTCTTCCGTGAACGACAGCGTCACACCCTTCGCCGCAAAAAGCTTGGTCGCCTGGCGAACCAATGCGTTGCGGGGCTGGGTCAGAATATGAACCAGATCATCTTCACTCAGTTCGTCCAGCGTGCTGATGATGGGAATGCGGCCTGCGAACTCTGGGATCAGGCCGAACTTGATCAGATCATCAACCTCGATCTGCCGTAGCAGCAGGGTCACATCGCTCTCTTTTTGCGTCTTATCTTCTTGGGTGCCGAAACCGATGCGTTTGCGCCCGACCCGACTGGCCACAACCTTCTCGATGCCGTTGAAGGCCCCCCCCACGATGAACAGGATTTTCGTAGTGTCGATGGTGACCGTTTCTCCCTGGCCCCGGGGCTGTCCTTTTGCGCTGACATTCACCGACGTGCCTTCGATGAGCTTTAGGAGGGCCTGCTGTACCCCCTCGCCGCTGACATCTCGGGCATCGCCACGACCACCGCCACGACGGGCGATCTTGTCGATCTCATCGATATAGACGATTCCCCGCTGGGCTGCGGCGACGTTGCCTTCCGCAGCACTGAGCAGGTTGCTAATGATCGACTCTACATCCTCACCCACATAACCGGCTTCGGTCAGGGTGGTCGCATCCGCAATGGTGTAGGGTACTTCAAGGAAGCGGGCGAGCGAGCGCACCAGCAGGGTTTTGCCCGTGCCCGTGGGACCGATCATCATCAAGTTCGACTTCTCGATCTCGACTTCGGCGCTCGTCTCCCGCGTCACTCGCTTATAATGATTGTAGACGGCCACGGCCAAGGCGACCTTCGCCCGCCCCTGGGAAATCACATATTGATCGAGGTGGCGTTTGATGGCTCGGGGCGAGGGCAGCACGAGTTGAATGCGTGTCGTGTCCTGAATAATTTCCATGCAATCCCGAATGCACACATCACAGATGTAGACGTCGGGTCCCGCGATGAGTCGCTTCACCTCACTCTGCAGCGCACCGCAAAACGAGCACTCCAGTTCACGCGTCGAAGTCTCTTCGTTGGCCATCACCAAACGCTCCCACGTTCCTCTAACGACACAAAGGCGAGGAACCAAGGAATTGTTCCCCCCTTTACCCGGAAGGTGGATACCAGCCCGTTGACGTGGCCGCTAGCCGTCGTTAAGAGGCGCGAGCCCCAAACTTACGCGAGTCCGCGCGCGGGCTCGTGCTTATGGCTTGGGGTCTCAACGTCCATGCGGATTGATGGAGCATTAGCTTGACCGACCAAAACGAAGTCGAAGCAGAGCCAACCCTCGAAGAGGAACTCCCCACTGAGGGAACCCCTGACACCGACTCGGAGGCCGCGCAGCCCGAGCCAGCGGCGGCCCCGAGTACGCCAGATATCGACTACAGCCAGTTCGATGAGGGCGATCTCGATGACGGGTTTTCCGGCGGATCGGGCCTGGCGAAGATGATGATGACACTCGTCGTCCTTGGCCTGGTGCTCGGTGGTGGCGTCTACTTCGCCTTCTCAAAGAAGATGAAGTCTGAGTTGGCCGTCGAGTTGATGACGGAGAGCGTGGAGCGGCTGAACAAGGATGGCACCTACCCGGCCGTCGCCATCGCCAGGGACACCTTCCAACGGGCCCTCGAGGTCATGCCGGATGAGCCCATCGCCGTCAGCAAGCTCGCCCTGCTCGAGGCTCAATCCTACATGCACAATGGTCAAGCGGGTACCATTGAAGCGGCTGAGAAGTATCTACGCATCGCCGAAGCCGGCAACTTTGAGAAGTCCGAGCGCTTTGCAGCCCGGGCCCTTATCGACATCGCCAATGGCGATGCTTCGAAGGCATCAAAGGACATCAAGGCCATCTTCGACCGCGGTGCCAAATCCTCTGATCTCTTCTTTGCCTTTGGAGTCGCTGAGATGCTCCAGGGCAACGTGGGCGTAGGCGCAGAGCAGATTAAGAAAGGGGCGGACGCACAAGTGAACAATGTGTGGATCGCAACGGTCGCTGCCGACGCTGAATATCGCCAAGGCCGGATGATTGGCGCCTTTAAGATTCTCGACCAGGTCCTGCGGGGCTCGGGGGCTCGGCTTCGGCTGCGCTATGCCGCCCAAAAGATGTACTACGGCCTGATGTTCGGGCGGAACCCAGGCAAGCTGCCCTACTTTGAAGTGAACAATCGCCTGTCCCGGGCCGAAAAGACCTTCAAGCGAGATATCGAGACCGCCAAGTTCGCCCATGGGAAGTACCGTGAAAAAGAGGGTCTCGGTGAGGTCGAAGGGATCGTTTGGGGCCTCTCCCCCGTCGGCACCGCTGTCGTGGCCTTAACCCATGCCGAAGCATTCTACCGCACCGGCAACCTTGAGAAGGCGACAGCCAAGCTCAAAGAGGCCGAGACTCAACTCAAGAAGGCCGAGAAGTCCTACACGGTCCGCGCCGAATTGGCGAAGCTCGCTTTGATCAAGGGCCGGGTTGCGCTGGCATCGGGCGACGTTGCGGCGGCTGATAAAAACCTACGGGCGGCGGCGACAAAGGCAGCGGGTAACCATAGCTTCCACGCCGGTGTTGCCGTTCAGGCTGCGATCCAACACCGGAGCTGGGACTTAGCCGACCAGATGCTTCTCCTGTACGAAAAGACCGCTTACCAAAAGAGGGGCAAAAAGCTCACGGGTAAGAAACTCAAAGAAGCCAAAGGTGACGATTACGACCGGTTCCTGTGGAAGATGCAAATCGCCCTCGGCCGGGGCGAAGATGCCGATAATGCCAAAGCGAAGACCCGTTATGGGGATGAGATCCTCAACGAGAAGACGGGCTTGCTCGAACTCGCCCTCTCATCGAACACGCCAGGTAACGCTCGCCGTGTCCTGAACACGGTGAAAGGCGACACCCTCATCATGATGGGTAAGGCGAAAGAGGCCAAAGCCCATTACGAAGGATGGCTTTCCAACGAACCGAAACTGATGGGCACCCCCATCGTTGCCGAAGGACTTGGCCATCTGGGCATCGCGCTTAAGAACTGGGGCGAAGCAGAAGCAGCACTCGGTAAGGCAGCCAACCTGTACAAGGGCAAGGGCTACGATGTGTACACCCAGCGCCGCGTCTATCGCAGTGTGGCCCAACTCTATCGGGCCCGGGGCAAGCGGGCCGAAGCCAACCGCTTCCAAGCGATGGCTGACGGCAAGGCGCCGAAGTAAGCGACCGCAACAACGGTTTCCAAATCCTTGAATCCGGGTCCCCCGTGGCAGGCCCGTCGTCCACCTCCTTGCGAGACTGCACACGAGCAGGCATCCTGACCTCGCGCCCTTACGCGCATGAGCAGTTCGATGTACCGCCCGACGATCATGATGGGATTCCTCCTGATGCTGGCTGCCTGCGGCGATGTCGGCGCGGGTTGCGCCTGCATGGAGCCCGTTGAAGAAGCCTTCGTCCCCGATGAATTAGGGAACTGGTCAGGCCAGATTCGCTTGAGTCAAACGGGCTTCGATTTCATCGAGCAGAACCTCCCCTCAATCGTTGCGTCCTTCGTCCAACTGACCTGTCCTGACGGTGATGTACCCTGCCCCGGTGGAACCGAGTGCGACCGGGGCTTGTGTATGGAAAACGGCGCACCAGCGCCCATCATCGGGGTCCGCATCCCACCGAGCGAAGGCGATGGCGTCCGGATCTGTCACGGCGCGGGACGGGGGGACTGCAATGTCTACGTGCGCATCAACAACGTCGACTTGAACCCCCGGGAACCCAGCCACCTCGATCTGGTCTTGAACGCGAACATCAACTCTTCAGGCATCAAGCTTCATCGCCCCGGTACCCTCTGGCCTCCCCTCCCAACCATTCGCTGCACCGTGCATGCACGGGCGCAGAACAAGCGGATCACGGTCCCCATGACCTTCCGGACCGACAATCCACTGGAACGAACCGAAGTCCGTTTTGGGGACATCGGCTTCTCGCTGGACAATCGAGACATCGAGCTCTGTGGGGCATTGGATTGGCCCATCATCAAGGACATCATCATGGCCATCGTCCGCGGCGATGTGGAAGACATGCTGGATGAACAGATCGGCGATGTCCTCGCAGAATCACTCTACGTGGGCTGCGCCGGTGGCCAGGCCTGTCCGGCCGAGAGTCAGTGCGTTAACGACTTTTGTCAGTGGGGCGGCGGGCAGCGAGTTCCCATCGCCCTTGGCGTCGAAGGCCTACTCGACTTAGCCGGCATGCTCCCTGGCATGGAAAGCAAGGGCGAACCCCTAGAAATGGCTCTGGTGGTCGGTGGTGCGGGAAGCACGTCAGCCCATAACGGAGGCATCACCCTTGGAATGATGGGTGGCTCCCGTACGGATGGGGCCGCCTGTGTCCCGAGCGACCCACTCCCCCCGCCGGCAGACCTGACCCCGCTCAATTGGGTGAACAACATTCCCGGCAGCGAAGAGACCTTCCAGGTTGGGATCGGGATCGCAGCCGATTATTTGAACCATGGGGTGACCGCTTTCCATCGCAGCGGTGGCATGTGCCTCGGTATTGGTTCCAGTATGTCCGAAATGGTCAGCGCCAACACGTTTGCCCTTCTCATGCCATCCATGCGGAAACTGCTCGATGGCCACAGTTCACCGACCCAGGCCGGCTTTGAACTCAGGCTGCGCCCCCGGCAGGTACCCAGCATGGAGGTCGGACTGGGTCGTTACGAGACCGATGAAGAAGGCAACCAGGTTCTTGCCGAGCCCCTCTTGCACTTGGTCGCCAATGACTTTGCGCTCGACCTGCAACTGGCCGTGACCCATCGCTTCGTTCGGCTGGCCACCATCGTTGTCGATCTCAACATCGGACTGGCCCTCGATATCAACCAAGACAACGAGATCATGATCCTCATGGGCGAGCCCGACAGTTGGATCGACAACGTCCGCGTCGAAGACGCAGACCTCCTGGCTGAAAGTGAAGAAGAAATTGCCGAGGTGATTCCCACCTTGCTGGAACTGGCCCTGCCGTCCCTGGCCGAAGGTCTCGACCAAGCCATCGCCTTGCCGGAGCTTCAGGGCTTTACGATCGAGGTGCAGCAAATCAGAGGGGAACGAGCCCGGCCCGAACCAGGCGCCGATGGTTTCGCTCGCTATGACTACCTCGGCATCTACGCAGGACTTGGTTTTACCGCCCCAGGTGTCGAGCCGATGGGCCTATCGGTCGAGACAACGGCTCAACTGGCCCACGTGGATCACGGCGAGACTCGAGACTATGACGCGACCCAAGATGGGCCACTCCACCGCCCCGTCGTCGAAGTTGACCTGTGGGCGTCAGGGGCTGGCGATGGGGCCCGCTACGAGTTCACGTGGCGAGTGGATGGTGGACTGTGGCAAGTCTTCCAACCCTTCGAGAGTGGTGAGCGGGTTCGCCTTTCGAGTGCGCTGTTTAGCCTGCCGGGCCCCCACCGTCTCGAACTCCGCGCTCGGGTCGCAGGGGCGAGGCGAAGTCTAGACCCAGAGGCAGCCATCCTTGAGTTCGACGTGGAGCCATCGGAATCCCTTGCCGAGATCGATCCGCATGGCCACCTGGGCCTCTTGCCAAACCTGCAGGCCCCACACCTCGTTCAGGGGCCCCTACCAGAACCGGTCAGGACCCAGCCCGAGACAGACCATCCACCTGAGGGCTGGTCCTGTACAGCCACCGGGAGTAGCCTACTGTGGCTGCTGGCCCTCGCGCCCATCGCGAGACGCCGCCGCAGGGAGTCATAATGCGACCGACAGCCCGACTGGCCCTTCTTTCCCTTTTGGTGGTGGGCTGTGGTGGGGAAGAAGAATCTGAACTCGGCGAGCCGCCCCTACTTGAGTACGAACTCAAATCCGATGGGGGCGTGAAGGTCCGTCACGTTCGAGGCTATCCGATCCAACAAGCCTCTCTGGTCTTCACCACCGCAAATCATCAACCAGCGACAGCCTGTCGCCTGGTGTCACAGGCATCCGCTCGCCTCAGTTTTCAAGAGGACTACCTGCATCTGGACATCGCCCCCTTCGCCCGTAAGTCCCTCATCGAAGTCGATTGCCCAGAAGCCATCCAACTACGGCCCGGTCGCTACTCGTTAAGCGATGGCTCCTTGGTTGAAAAAGAAAGCAGCACCGAGCTCCAAAGTGCCGGGTTTAACAACCCCTTTACCCTTTGGGGCACCTTCCTTGGCGGCATGGCCGGCCTGATCCTCATCTCGATCCTTGTGAGTGTCGGACTCGAAAAGTTGGTGGTCAGAGTCTCAGGCGACGACTGACGGCGGTCAAGGTCTGCCCGTCTTTTGCGCATCACTCTTCAAAGCGACAGGTCGGCGAGCAACCGTCGCCGGCGATGGCGTTTCCGTCATCGCACTCCTCCGGCTGGCCCCCCATACTCCGGGTGATGCCATCGCCACAGCGAGCCAGGCGACACCCTGATGTGCAGGCATCCCTCGGATCTAAGTTGCCATCATCGCATTCTTCGGCCCCCGCCTCGACGCGGCCATTGCCGCAGACCTCCCGCTGGCAACTCGCGTTGCAGCCATCGCCAGCTTGATCATTACCATCATCACACTCTTCCAGCAGGGGCCTGAGCACGAAGTCGCCGCAGCGAGCGATCTGACAGCGGTTTGTGCAGGCATCCTGTGCGTTCTGGTTCCCGTCGTCACAGGTCTCTCCTGCGCCTTCTTCGACACGACCATTGCCACAAATCTCCTCGAGGCAGTTTGCGCTGCAACCATCACCATCTTCTAGATTGCCGTCATCGCACTCCTCGTAGCCCTCGGCCTCTAGCTCAAGATCGGTTCGTAACAGCGCATCGCCACAGCTTGCGATCTCGCATTGGCTCGTGCACCCATCTCGGTCGTGGAGGTTGCCATCGTCGCAGGCTTCCTCTTCGAGGTAGAGTGAGCCATCACCACAACGGGCCAAGGCGCAGTTCGAAGTGCACAGGTCGCCGTCATCGTCATTGCCATCATCACAGGCCTCACCAGGCTGTAAATGCCCATCACCGCATGTCGGTAGTTGGCAATCCGCACAGCCATCGGAAGGGTCCAGGTTGCCGTCATCGCAGACCTCATTCGGACCCACGACACCATCACCGCAGTAGGGAAGTTGACAGTTGGTCAGGCAGTCGTCGGCATCGTCCTCATTGCCGTCGTCACAGGCTTCGTAGCCCTCCTCATCCTCCTCAAGGTCGAGACGAATGATGCCATCACCGCAGCGGGCGCGACGACAGGCAGCCGTACAATCGTCTTCGTCCACCAGGTTCCCGTCGTCACAATCCTCGAAGCCCACCTGCCCCTGAACCTGCACCTGCCGCAAATAGCCATCACCACATTGCGCCACCTGACAAATGGAGAGACAGGCGTCACCGTCGACCTCGTTGCCATCGTCGCAGGACTCGTAGCCCACATCGCCCGGATCCAGATCCTGCCGAGCAATCCCATCGCCACATACAGCGACCAGGCAGCCGACCGTACAGGCGTCCAAGGGATCATCGTTGCCATCGTCGCAGGCTTCACCGGCCTCCAACAGCCCGTTGCCACAGACCGCTAGATCCTCCAGGTTGGAGGACTCCAGTTGGTTGGGCCCACAACCCAAGGCGATCAAGCTAAGCATGAGCATCTGCTGACGCATGGGACCACTCCAACAAGATGGCAGTTTGCCTCAGGCTGGAGGGATTGAAAAATAGAGGCTTCTATTCTTCTTTGAGAAGTTGATCGATCCCGTGATGAAAACGGGCGATTTGCTCCGTGTTTCCCAGCTCATAATAGCCACGGATTTGGCCTCGCTTGCCGACCAGACCGACACGGTCAGAGTGAATCGCAGCCATTTCATCGTCTTCTCGCACGGCGATCTTGAAGCCCTCCCGCACAAGGGGGTGGAGACTCTCTTCAGACAAAAAGTAGTCCCACCGGTCGTTGTTATGCCCCCGGGCCTCCAAAAAGGGCTTCACGGTCTCGGGCTGATCACCGCGACGATCCAGACTAAAGGCGACAAAACGGAAGTTTTTCCAGGCTTCTGGGCGCTTCTCGTCAAGCCAGTCCGCGGTGGTTTTCAAGCGTGAGACCGTCGCTGGGCAGACGTCGGGGCAGTGAGTGAACAAGAAGCTAACCACGAGGACCTTACCTTCGAGATCCTGAGGCCTCAGCCGTTCTCCATGCTGATTCTTGAGGTGGAAATCAGGCATCGGCTGGAGGACAGGTAAGGGGGGCTCTCCCCGTCCCACCATGACGCCGGTGAGAACCATCGGCAGCAAGGCGACCGCAAGAACGGCGACATGAAGGGGCGTGAAGAATGAGCGCGTGGGCGCCCGAAACTCGACTTCTTCCTCAGCCATGGCGGCCTCCAACCTGACGCAGCGCGATCCAGCCACAGCCGACGACGAGAACGGTGAGGCAGATCAAGGCCTGGGGCACCGCCATCATCACCGCCGACAGCGCGGTGGGAAGTTCAGCGCCGTAGACTGCAGCCCGTGTCAGATCCACCATCCAAGCAAACGGATTCACTCGCAATAGGGTAGACCAGGGTTCTTGTGCTGGCAGGGGAAAGACAGCACCGGACAAAAACCATCCAGGTAACAACAGGGCGCTCATGAGCGCGTGGTATGCGCTGCTGGTCTTCAAGCGCCAGGCCATCATCATCCCGATCAAGGTACAACCGGACGCCGTTAGAATCACAGCGGTGGCGAGAAGCAGCCAGTTCGTTGCCCCGAGGTCAAAGCCCGCAAAAGGGGCAAGACAGAGGAAGAGACCACATTGTCCCAACCCGATGGTCAAACTCGATAGAATCTTACCGAGGACGATACCGGCCCGAGCTGAGGGGCCTGCGAGAGCGGCCTGGAGGAAACCGGCCTGGCGATCCTCGATGACACTGATGGTGGAGAAAATCCCATTGAACAGGAGCATCATGACGATGATCCCCGGGAAGAAGAATTGGGCGGCCCGGAGTTGATCCACGCCGGGAAAATGGAAAATCCCCGAAAATCCAACGGCGGCGATCCCCCAGACAAGCAAGGGTTGAAGGACCACCCCGACGACCCGGCTCGGCTGTCGCCAAAAACGGATCCACTCCCGGCGCCATAGTGCGATGGCTGCACTCATGACTCCTCCTCGAGTCGTCGGCCGGTGACCGCAACGAAGACATCCCCCAAGTCGGGCTGCCGCAGTGCGACCGATTGGACAGCACCGGCCGGAAGGGACTCCACCAATCGGGGGATCAAGGCATGGCCGGCCGTCGAACTAAAGACAACACGGTCCCCTGCCCAATCACCCTGGATGCCCTGCACCTCGAGAAAGGCTGTGAGGGCCTCGACAGCTTCCGTCGTCACCGCGAGCACCGAGTCCGTCACCTGGGCCTTCAAGACATCGGGTGAGCCGCAGGCCACCGTCCTGCCCTCATTGAGGAAGACGAGGTGATCGCAGCGTTCGGCCTCATCCGGTCGATGAGTCACCAAGAGAACCGAGATCCCTTCCTCCTCGCGGAGGCGATCCAAGTCGGCCCAAAACCGCCGATATTGCAACTCGTCCAAACCCGTTGTCGGCTCATCGAGAAGAAGAATTTCTGGTCTATGAACTAAAGCCCGGGCCAGTTCGACCCGGCGCTTGAGCCCACCGGATAGCTCACCCACTTGATCATGCTGGCGTTCTTCTAGCCCCATCGTTTTCAGAAGTTGCTTCGACCGCTGCTGAAGGTCGGCCCCCGACTGACCATAAAAGCCTCCAGAGACGATCAAGTTTTCGAGGGGCGTGAGTAACTCATCGAGACTCGCTGACTGGAAAACCACCCCGCATCGAGCTCGGAAGCTCGGCTCGCCGACGGCAATCACTTGGCCCCGATAACGCATAGTCCCCGCTTGGGGCTCAAGCAGGCCGGAAAGGACCTTGAACAGGGTGCTCTTACCCGCCCCATTGGGACCGAGAATCCCCACCCGCTGGCCTTGATCCACGCTTAAGGAAAAGTCCTGTAGCGCCTGACGCTCGCCATAGGCGTGCGCAACACTTTCCAACTCAAGTAAGCAGTGACTCAACGCAAACCTCAAACGGTGCTGCCGCTTACAAGTGGCAGGCCTTGACCTCAAGGCCGACTCGACATGCAAGCCTGAAACCTTCAGCCAGAAGGCCTAAAACGTGGTTTCATCGCCGGCGCAACGCACGGTGAAGTTACCGCCCTTGGCACTGTGGATATGGATATCACCACAATCGTTCCGCCCCCGGGCCGGCCAGGTCCACGCGGGACAGCCTGCGCTGGGTGCGCCGTTGGTGCCGTAGACCCATCCCGTGGCCCCTAAACGGTCAACCACCTCCTTGACTGGGTGACAGTGGCGATTGTCGTCACCGAAGCTCAACAGGCTCACCCGAGGGGCTGTCGCGGCGACGAATGCCTGGGAACTACTTGTCCGGGAGCCATGATGCCCCCCCTTAAGTACATCCACACGCCCCACCTTCTGCAGCATCAAGCCTTCCACATCGGGACTCCCCAAGCCGCCGCCGGTCACATCCCCCATCAACAGCATCGTGAAGCCGTTGAGACGCAGTTCAAGGACCACCGACCGGGCATTGTCATCGGCCGTTGAAGCCGGCACGTCGCCCGATGCAGGGACGATACCGGCCCCGAGGACTTCGCCGGCCCGGACCAAGGTCCGCATCTCAAAGCCGCCGAGACGCTCAAAGTCATCGGCCGGCTCGATCTGCTGGCGCCCAGAAGCCACCGACCGATACGCTGCACAGGCCTGACTGGTGCAGATATCCGCGTCGCCACTGTCCCGCCACTGACGAACATACAAATCATCGGCCGTGCCCACCTGCCCATCGGCTCCAGCGACCAACGCAGGAAAGCCACCGATGTGGTCCGCATCCATGTGGGTTGCTACGGCCAGATCCAAGGCGACGACACCATAACCTTCGAGGGCTTGGCGCAGGGCTGGGGCCGCCTCGGGCGGGCCTGAATCCACTAGAATCGCTTCGCCCGCCGGCGTCTGTATCAGCGTGGCATCGCCCTGGTCCACGTCGAGCACGTAAACATTCAATTGCCCCGAAACCACTTGGATCTCAGCCGCAAAGTCATCCACGGCCAAGGCATAACGTCCTGGGGGACGCACAGGCAGTTCCAGTCGATAGCCATCAGAGACGCTCTGGAGACTCAATTGCTCACCGTCGTAGGTTGCGATGGCCAGGCCTGGGGGAAGCCCCAGCAAGTTGATGACACTCGGCCCACTGTCGGGAACCACGGGGTGTGAGACCGTCAATGGCAACGGATTGCAGGCCAAGATGAGGGCAAAGCTGGAACTGAAGATGAGGCGGGCCATGGGGGTCTCTTGTCGGTCTGTGGCCTTTGGTGCAACCTTCCACCCATGGAACGCCTCCTCTTTTCAGGTCGAAACCTCATTCTTTGGTTGAGCCTAGCGAGCCCATGGCCTGCCCTTGCGTTCTCCCCAACGGTGGAGAGCACGGATGCTGTCGTCCAGCATCGCGGCACCCTGGTGGCAGCCACTGCGACCGGCCTGTATCGCTGGGCTGATCCTGGTTGGTCCCTTTGGTACCCATGGACGCTGAGGGCCCAGAGCGCCGCCCCGATTCGGGACGAGCAAACCCTGGATGTGCTGGAGCGGCAGCGGGCTTTCGATGAACTCTTCG